>JAGUUY010000004.1 GCA_020063185.1 Bacillota bacterium | reverse complement strand
GCAGCCTCCTCGGCGGCGGCGGGCATTCCCCTGAGTCCCAGGACCGTAGACGTGTACCCCTCGTTCATTACACCGCCTGCGCTCAAGGACAGGTCCTCGCAGTGCGAGATTACCGGCGCCCCCATCATGTTCGCGTACTCCATGGCACGGCGCATCAGGTTTCCGTTCGCGACCCACCGTCCGTCATCCGAAAAAGCCACCGCGCCCGCTTCCCGCATTTCGCCAAGCAGGGCCAGTTCTTCGCCCTCGCTTCCTTTGGTCAACGCTCCTACCGGATAAACTCTTGCGTGTGCCGCTTCAGCAGCCTTTTTCAGGATGAATTCCACCACGGCCGCATTATCACAGACCGGGCGCGTATTGGGCATCGCGCATACCGTCGCGAACCCTCCTTTTACCGCCGCCTGCGTTCCCGAGGCCACCGTCTCCTTGTATTCAAAACCAGGCTCTCTAAGGTGAACGTGCATATCAATCAAACCCGGCGCTACAAAGCATCCGTCGGCCGAAACCGTAACCGTCCCTTTGCGCCTTACGAAATCGGTACCTATGGCTTGCACCTTACCCTCAACCACCAGAACGTCCGCCGGATACATTTTTTCCGCTACCGGGTCGACGATTGTCCCGCCCTTAATGATAAGTCTGGTCATCGTCATCCCTCCGCATCAGGAGATAAAGGCAGGCCATTCTGACCGCCACACCGTTCGCCACCTGGTCGGCGATAACCGCCTGTGGACTGTCCGCTACCGCGGCCGAAATTTCGACGCCGCGGTTCAGCGGCCCCGGATGCATCACGATCGCCTCCGGGTGCGCCAGTTGAAGTCTTTCCTGATTTATGCCGTAAAGCCGAGCGTATTCGTTAATACTGGGTATGAGGCCCTGCCTGAAACGCTCCCGCTGCAGCCGGAGGGCGTAAACCACGTCCGCGCCGGCCACCGCCTCTTCCACATGCCGGAAAACCTCTACCTCCATGCTGTCCAGCCCCGCGGGTAAAAGCGTGGCCGGACCGCAAACCCTCACTCTGGCGCCCATTTTCCTGAGCCCCCATATGTTGGAGCGTGCGACGCGGCTGTGCATAATGTCGCCTATTACCGCGACCGTGACTCCTTCAACCGTGCCCTTGTAGTCCCGAATGGTGTAAATATCAAGTAACGCCTGGGTCGGGTGCTCATGCATCCCGTCCCCGGCGTTGATTACGGACGCACGCGTGTAACGGCTTAAGAACTCGGCCGCCCCCGCCGCCGGGTGCCGTAATACGACTACGTCCGCGCCAAGTGCGGCGATAGTCCGGGCGGTGTCGAGTAACCCTTCCCCCTTCACGACGCTGGAGGCTCCTGCGGACACGCCGACCGTATCCGCACTCAGATGCTTGGCCGCGAGTTCGAACGAAACCCGCGTTCTGGTGCTGGGCTCGTAAAACAAGGGCAATACCACCCGGCCGCGGAGCGTTGGTACCTTTTTTATTTCCCGCCTCATCACCTCGCGCATCGCAGCGGCGGTGTCAAGGATCAGGCTCATCTCATCGGTTGTCAGGTCTTTTATGCCGAGCAGGTCTTTGCGTTGAAGCACCTGTTCACCCCCTACGCGTTCTGCTTATAAACAGAAACCCCTCCGGGACCGTTGTTGCCGAGCAATCCCGGATTCAGTCCCCCGTATCATTCCCTTTCGTTTATCAACACGCGGTCCTCCCCGTCTATTTCTTTGATATGGACCGAGATGACTTCTTTTCTGGAAGTCGGCACGTTCTTCCCCACGTAATCCGCTCTTATAGGCAATTCGCGATGGCCTCTGTCCACCAACACCGCCAGTTCGATAACCGCGGGCCGCCCCAGGTCCATCAAGGCATCCAACGCCGCCCGGACCGTCCTCCCGGTGTATATAACGTCATCTACAAGGACTACGCGTTTCCCCGTTACCGAAAAATCAACTTCCGTACGGTAGACCAGCGGCTGGTAGCTCAATTGTGTCAGGTCGTCGCGGTATAGGGTTATATCCAGTGAGCCTACCGGGAGATCTCGCTTCTCGATCTGGGTAATGAGTTCGGCCAAACGTGTAGCTATGGGAACCCCACGTCGCCGAATGCCGATAAGGGCAAGGTTGTCGACGCCTTTATTTGTTTCTACAATCTCATGCGCCATCCGGGTCAGGGACCGTCGGATGCCCTCCGCGTCGAGGATCTGCGCCTTTTCTCTCAACTTCATGGCTGAACCCCCTCGGTAGTTACCCGTGAATGAAAAATGCCTCCCCACCACCTCGGGCAAGCAGGCACGGACTGACCCCTCTGAGTCGGCTTATCTCCCTTCCCGGCCTCTCAGGACCGGTTTAAAGGTGGTTATCTTTGATAATGTTACCGGATAATCTTGCGTGCGTCAAGCAATATTTCTTTTGGCGAACTACCGGTTTCGGAAAAGGTTGAGTCGTTGCGGTTGCCCCCGCCCGACTTTTTTGTTTAAGAACCGGGTTGACTGGAAAAAACTAAAGAAAACGGGAGGTGTTTTCTGTGGAAATAACAAGCTTTGACCAGTGGGTTGACGTACTTTCGGAAGCTTTGGACCGGGCGAAAGAAGCCGGTATGTCCGACCGCTTAATCAGAAAATCGGCTGTGGAAATGGGCGACTTCCTTTACGCGAAAGTCGACCCGGATATTCCCGAAAACCGTGCGCTTAAAGCCATGTGGGACGTCGCCGACGATCCGGAGAAGGAAGCCATCGCCAACACATTAATAAAACTCTGCGCCAAACACAAGCATTAATTAATGCCGTACGATGCGTGAATTCCGTGAACACTCGGAATCGTTGAGCGCGCCGCACTCAGCAGCGGGAATATTAAAATCGCCCTGCCTTGACGGCCGGGCGATTTTTCATTCCTTGGCGCTACCAACCTCGGGTCATCTCATGCCCGGGGCGGGACGCAAATAGGCTCACCGATTCGCAATTGGTTCGGGTCGGCAAGCTGCGGGTTAGCCGCAATCATCTCCGACAGCGACACGCCGAAACGCCGGCCGATGCCGATAAGGGTATCACCCGCTTGCACCGTATAAATGGTTCCACCGGGGCACGGGATCGGTCCGGGAATGCCGGGAGGCAGGCAGATCACCTGGCCGACCTGCAGGCGGTCCGGGTCGACACCAGGGTTGGCGGCCAGGAGCGCTTCAACGGTCGTGCCGAAGCGGCGCGCAAGGCTGAAAAAGGTGTCGCCGGGCCGGATGGTGTATGTGCCTCCGGGGCACGGGGGCGCGGGAGGCGCCGCCGGAATGCAGATTTGCTGGCCGATCTGCAACCGGTCGGGATCGACGCCGGGGTTTGCCGCTATGAGGGCTTCCACCGAAATACCAAAGCGGCGTGCAAGACTGAAATAAGTGTCTCCCGCCCGGATGGTATAAAGAAAGCCGCCAGGGCAGACGCCGGGAATTGGCGCCACCGGGATGCAGATGACCTGTCCGATTTGCAGGTTAGTAGGGCTGACGCCGGGGTTGGCGGCCATGATGGCGTCAACCGTAGTGCCGAAGCGTCGCGCCAGGCTGAAGAAAGTATCGCCGGGCCGGATGGCGTATAACGTACCCCCGGGGCACGTAATCTGGTCACTCATTTATATCCCCCTCCGTTAACAAGTAGTTACATTCTACGCCCGTAAACCATATTTCGCTCCTCATCGCGACAAAAACCCGTCCAGACATGCCTTACTACCGGTGAGGAATAGTTTTCCGCCCGCTCAAGTCGTTGCCGATACCGTCCAACCCAATTCTGAGCCACCGCATATTACCAGGAGAGATAAATATTAGGCAAATAGTACCGTGTGCTGAATATGCTTTTGGTGGGATTGTCCCACGACTATACGGGGAGGCGAAAAAATGGGATTGGCTAAACTAAGCGTTTGGGTTTCCGGTATGGACGATCCGTGCAGTGTGGACAACAGGCGGTGGTACATTACCATCTACGACTGCAACGGAGACGTTCTTCAGTGGTGCACCAAAAAATACGCCTTAATGCCTGCGTCCTGCGGCCACCTGGAGGTGGAAGTCCCGCCGGGCTGTTACTACATTAAAGCCGTCTGGGGCTTTGCCGCCGTAGTCCCGGGGTTCGAGTACAGAGCGAACCATTTTACGGACGCAGCTATCGTGCAGGCGCCGGGTGGCGAAACAGTCACCGTGAAACTGTTCAACCCTTCGGCCCACCGCTGCGGCACGATTATCCTGCAGGCGGTTACAGACCTTTTGCTGCAGAAAGCGGTCCGGCCGGAAACGGCCCGCAAGGTCACGCAGGCCATGGAGGAACTCCTCAATGAGCTGCCGCGTCCGCAAAAAGGATTTGAACTGGGGCACCTTGACGAGATAGACAAACTTGTCTGCGCGCTGGAGTGCGGCACCGCCAAGGCAGAATGCAAAAAGCCGGAGATGCAGTAAAAAAACTTTCTTTGATACAAAGAAAAAGCCGGGGTGATTATCCCCGGCTTTTTACCTTAAATGGTATAACCTACTAATATCTAGATTTCTCAGACGACAAGGGTTATACAGATGAAGGCCGGGGGTTGAACCACGGCCTTCAGGATCTCGTGTCAGAACTTACATGTCTTAGTTATGAAGCAAAGCTTCTTTTATTTCACCGCCTCATACGCGTCAATACGTCCGTAAACACACCACGTGATTGTACCGTCTTTATTATCAGCCGTGCTTTGAATGCGAGTGCGCACCTCGTCGTTCAGACGCTCGTCCCCATTTGAGTCTGTGACCCTGCCGAAAACCAGGGCCGCCACTCCCGCGACGTGGGGCGCGGCCATCGAGGTACCGCTCGCGTACACGTATTCGATCGCGCTCCCTTTTAACTTGCGCTTTGTATAAATCGTCGAATAGATGTCCACACCCGGGGCAGCCACATCCACCCAACCGCCGTAACACGACCAGTCGGGCTTGCCGTCGTTCTCGTCCGTGGCGGCGACGGCGATGACGTTTGCATAGCCGGCGGGATACTGCGGCGCGTCGGTGCCGGCGTTGCCCGCGGCGGCCACCAGCACTACGCCCCTATTCCAGGCGTAATTAACCGCCGACTCCAGGGTTGAATCGGGAGACGGCCCCGAAAGGCTCATGTTAATCACCTTGGCGCCGTTATCCGCCGCCCAGCATATCCCGGCGGCAAGCGCGCTGTAGCTCCCCCTGCCGTTGTCCTCAAGGACCTTGACGTTAAGCATGGTGCATCCGTAGGCGACGCTCGCGACCCCGCGCCCGTTGTCCGTTACCGCGGCGGCGATGCCGGCGACGTGCGTGCCGTGGCCGTACTTATCCTCAACCGTCCTGCTCCGCGTAAAATTGGCGCTCGCCGCGACCTGGCCGGCAAGGTCCGGATGACCGCTGTAGATGCCGCTGTCTACGATAGCTATTTTAACGTCGGCACTGCCGCTTGTGATATCCCAAGCCTCCGGGGCCAGGATCTTTCTCATGCCCCACTGTTTGCCGAAATCAGTATCGTTCGGCTCTCCCGCGGCCTCCACGATGTAGTCCGGCTCGGCAAATTCCACGTTGTCTTCCCCTATGTACTCGTTCACCTTTTTGAGTACCTTACCGGCAGGCACTTTGACCACCTGAACGCCTATGCCTTGAATCTCGCTGATTACCTCGCCGCCGTATTTTTTGTGCACCTTGCCTTTGGCATCTTCCACGGTCCCGGATTTAAACTTGACCAGGATCTGATCCGAAACGAATTCCGCCTCTGTGGCTTTGCCCGCAGCGAAGAGCGGCATTGAAAAAACAAGCAGCGCCGCTATAATACACAGGGCCAGGCAAATCCGCGTCATTCTCATCAAGATCATACACCTCCCGAGTTAATACCTTAAAATAGACGTTCAACCTTATACAGACATATTTTGGGGTCCGTTCAACATTTAACGTTGAAAAAAACTGAAGTATGCGCGATTGAGCCATTTTCGACTGAAACGTATTAAGTCTCTTCTCTTAAGTCTTTTTGCAGCCTTAATAATCCCGACGAACGGTACTGCATATCCCCCCTTATTAAGGTGTCTTACCTCCGACCCCGATTAAGCAAGATTGACTTCCGAACCGCAATAATCAACTAATTCACGTATTTCTCTAAGCTTAACACAGTAAGGAAAATATCACCACCCCAACCACTGTTTTCTTTCACTGGAAGTACTTCCGCACAAATAAAAAAGCGGCAAGGACCTCCTTCCCGGAAACCCTTGCCGCTTCTATCTCTACTGGAGGCGGCAGGCAGATTCGAACTGCCGCATAACGGTTTTGCAGTGCGAAAAAGCACCGTTATCAAATTTTATCATGTCCGCGAAGTCTTGGCAATACTGAGTTTGTTGTTTCGTCCCATTCATAAAATGTTATCGTTTTCGCACAGTTCGTGACCATTTTGTGACCAGTTTAAGGGCGGCCCGAGCCGCCCCGACACATTTTCCGCCCCGCACGTTGATCGAAGCTTTATCACTGTTCCAGAATGAACTCGATAGTGAACCGCACCCGGTCGCCTTGCACATCGTTGCCGGTTTCGGGGGGCAGAAACCAGGAAATATTTACTTCGTCCTCCGCTCCCGGTTCGAGCGTCCCAAGGACAACCGGTGCGGTTAGGTCATCCAGGGTGCCGCTCGCGGGTGGCAATGCGCCCAACGAGGCCGCAAGCCGCAGGTATCGGCTCAGTTCGCCCGGCTCATCCGTATCACCGGTCTCTGACGCGGGGTTGTCGCCCTCCTCGTCAAGAATGTCGGTTGCGCGCAGCTTCAGCGTGCCACCCAGGCTGCCGGCGTTTTTCACGCCGACCGCCACCGGTGCGCCGCTCGCGTCGCCGGGCTTGATGTTCTCCACCACGAGCGTTTCCGTCAGGCCGCCGTCCGTCCAGGCCGGCCCGCCGGCCGCGGTGTACTGGACCTCAAGTTCTACCCAGTCGTGGGAGGTGGTGTGTCCCGGTTTGTCCTTGTCGTGCGCCTGGAACCTGACCTTCAGGGCGTTCACCTTGGCAGCGGTGTCGATACCGAAACCGTTCTTCAGGTCTATGACTTCGGTCCGGTCCACCCCGCCGGACGGCAAAGGGGACAGGTCGCGCTCGCCGAGGATCATATCATCGTTGTAAAAAACAAGCTTCGCGCCCTCAATCACGCCCGTCCTTTGCCATTCGAACCAGAGCACCACGCTCTCTATAGAAACACTGTCCATAATGGACGGAAAAACGAATTCGAGATACTGAGAGTCACTAAATTCTCCCGGCCAGCCCCCGCTTTGGTACCGTTCGTCGTCGCTTGATGTCAGAGCGTCCAGATCCCCGGATGTCAACACATGAGCGGGCGACTTGGAGGTATCGTAACCGTAGTCCGGGTTCAGATGCACCGTCTGCGCAACCGGCTCTCCCTCGCCGCGCAGCTTGAGGTCGAGCGTCCCCGCGGCAAAGGTATTCCCCGTGCTCGTCTCAGTGTCCCGGAAATAAGCCCAGGTCCCGGCCCCGGCCATTGCCGCGACCACCAGCAGCGCAAGGACCAAATGCAACAATCTTTTCATAGAACCCAACCTCTTTTAAGATAAGCGGGGCGGGCCAATCCCGCCCCGCTCATTGCAAACATAAAAACACTATGGGCGAAACTACTGGCTTGCGTCCTGGTTCAGGGTGAAGATCATGGTCAGGTTCAGAATGTCACCCTGGAAGTCGTTGCCCGCTTCGGGATTAAACTGGACGATCATGTCCAGCCGGCCGAACTGCGTACCGGACTGCACCAGGGGCAGGTTATCCACGCCACCGCAGGCTTTGAGGTCGTAGATGTCTTTGACGCCGTTTTCGTTGGCGTCCGTTATCTGCGGCAGGCAGTTAACCTCGTTGGTGTCATAACTGTAAGCCATTATCGTGATGATTATCTCCCCAGCCATCTTGTCCGCCGGGGTGTTTTCCTCGGTGTCCGACTCCGGGCCTGGCGGGTCGGTGATGATGTAGTCGCAGGTGATCTCCATATGGTCGGCGTATACGCTGCCGAAGTTCTTGAAGTCCACCGAACCGTACTTTGCGTCCCCGGGCTTCATATTGGAGAGCGTCCACTCGGCCGTGGTGATACCGTCCGACCAGAACTCCCCGCCGTCTTTAATCTTCAGGTCCATCGTCCCGGCTGTGAATGCGTTCGCGGTACTCGTTTCAGTGTCGCTGAAGTAGGCGAATGTTCCGGCTCCTACCATCACCGCGACCAGGAGCAGCGCCAGCGTCAGAAGTAAAAGTTTTTTCTTCACGTTGTGCTCCCTCCTTTAAGGGAGGAGGTCGGACAACGGCGACCCGGGGGCCACGCTGCCGCCTCGCACTGAATTCAACGTTGCGAGAACTATGCTAATTCATACTGAAGTCAGCATTTCTTATTCTGGTACAACCTGTTTGGCTAGTACCTCAATATCGAAGGTCATCTTATCACCCTGGGCCCAGTTGGTAACGCCAGCCTGCAGGTGGTAGGTCTGAACGACAGTCATGGATGCGCCCGGAGCCAACTGTCCCAACAAGATTTCATTGCAATTAGCGCTCGCGACCGTTCCCGTGTAAATAGACGCATCGTTCACCAAGATAGCATAGTCCATCACTTCATCAATGTTATTGATGGTGTCGTCAGGATCTTCGGCCCACTCAGACTCCGGGTGGGCGCCACCAGCCAACTCAGTGACCGTTAAATGTTTGTAAATATCAGCCGGATTGGTGCCTACATTGGTTACTACAAACGTTATGGTTCCAGTCTCGCAAGGCTTAAGATCTTCCAGCTCGAAAGTTTTTGTCCAAGGATTTTCACCGTCAACAGAAATATCGATCGTCCCCACGGTAAACGTGTTCCCCGTGCTGGTCTCGGTGTCGCTGAAGTAGGCGAAGGTGCCGGCGCCGGCCAGGGCCGCGACCAGCAGCACGCCTAACAGCGCGATCAGGATTCTTCTACTCATTGAATTGTCCTCCTTTTACTTTTTTCAACTTTGAACTTCGTACTTTCTCTAACCCGCACTCGACTAAAACCCCTTTTACTGTCCGCCACTGTACAGTTTCATCCTTCATCCTTCATCCTTCATCCTTGACTTTGCCACCACCTCCCTTCACACCCGTGCTTTCGAATCAGGAACTGGTTTTTGGCACGCCTTGCGCGCCTCCCGCCAGATATCCCGCATGTACAAGGCGATGAGCAACACCGCCGGTATCCCTATCAGCAGGAAGAAGTTTGCCTTTTGCTTCATGAAGTCCGCCAGGAAACCGAAATAGGGGACGAAAAAGACCACCTTCGGGACCTGCTCCCCTTTAGGGATCACCGCGTAGGGGTCGGGCTCCTCATTGGCGTCCCCCTTGGTCTGGAAGTGGATCTTGCCGCCCTCTTGGCCGACCTCGACGACCCGGTGGGTGATCCGCTGCTCGCCGATCTTGTAGGAGATGATGTCACCCCGCTCCACCTCTCCCAGGGTGATGAGCCTGGTGACAACCACGCCCCCCACCTTGAGCGCGGGCTCCATGCTGCCCGAAAGGACGGGGTTCATGCTTATCCCGTAACGCGGCGCAAGGAACATCAAGACCACCAACAACACCGCGAGCGCCACGATGACGTTCATGAACCAGGCGAGGATTTTTTGCGCCGCCCTCTTTTGCGTCAAACTCACTGCCCCCCCTGCTTGTCCTTCAAACGGACCCAACCGCCACCAAGAAACATTGCGCCGGGCCGGCGGTTAATCCGGTTACTCGCCCCCGCCGCCCCCGCCCTTAACCCCGCCGCCGGAGCCGCTGGGCGCATCCGTATTACCGGACTCGTCCGGGGCGTCCTGCTTACCGCCGACTTCGCCCGACCCGGCGCCCGCTTCTCCGGCGCCGCTTTCCATGAGCGCCGCGTTCTCCGCCGCGCCGTCATACACGCCGGCGCCGCCGCTCCCTTCCGGAACTTCGTTTTCAGAGTCTTGTTTAGCTTGACCGTTACTACCGCAGTTGCCGCCATGACCGTGACCCCCGCGGTTACCATTACCGCCGTGCGCACAGTCTTCATTCCCGTTCCCGTCGCCCGGTTCGTCTCCCTGCTCGTCCCCTTCCTCGTCACCCGGTTCGTCGCCCGGCTCGCCACCGGGTTGTTCCCCGTCCGCGCCGTCGTCTCCCCATACGGCGGCCTGGAATACCACGACTGCCCTTGCTGTATCGCTGAACCCGCCGACGCCGGCGACGTTACCGAATACGGTTCCGGCGTAAAGGGTTAAGACAATAGACGCCCCAACGGCCGCAGGCAGTAGTTTCGCCCACAGGGGGATAACCTTCCAGCTATGCGCGTTATGCGCGACCCGCTGTCCCATCCTGGACCGGGGCGCTTCAAATCCGAGGACGGTCTTCGATTCGGGCAAGGACTTACTCCGCCCGAACCGCCGCGCCATAAACCCGAACACCGCCGTCAGGGGGAGCCACAGCAGCGCCCCGTACCGGATAATGAACCTTGCTCGCCGTCGCCTGATCAGCGGTCTCCCTCCTCCACCACGCAGGCCCTTACTCGTCCAACCGATTTTCCACCCGTTGCCGCCACCGGGCTCGCGCGCCGGGTCTGACATCTGCCGTCTGTAGAACCGCACCGCTCCCGCCCGCGCCGGTACCTTCAGGAAACCTCGTCTTTTTCTTTCCAGGAGCGGAACTCGACGCCGCTCTTCCCGCCGGTGGTTTTCTCTAACGCCTGCCGGATAAGCAGGGTCATTTCCAGGAAACTGCGGAAGTGCCTGCTCTTTCTGGCCTCCAGCCACTGTATGGTGCCCTGCCAACTGGCGTTCTGCCGGAACCGGATACGGATTAAAAAGGCGGCCGTCACATCTTTTCCGATTTCTTTAGTGTTCACGTCTTATCCCTCCGGAAGGCTAGTCACGGCTCCTCTTCCCAAGTACGCGATTCCAGGGCCTCCTGGGGAAAATCCATCTCGTCCAGTTTGCTCTGGATCAGGACCGTCATTTCCAGGAAGCTCCCGAACCGGCGGATCTGGCCCGTCGAAACATGCTCAATTTTCCCCTGGACGCAGGTCTCCCCCGTCAGGTAAAACCGCACGATGAAGTCCGCCGGCCGGCTGCAGAGAGCGCCGACTGCCTCCCGCCCGCGTTTCATGCTTCATCCCCGCCCTCCGGTTTTCTCTACTTTACCGGCAGAGCGTTACCGTTGGGTTACGCCTGGATTACGCGGGGGTTGCCCCTGAATTTCACGGGTATTACGGATGGGCTTCAAGAAAGTTACAGGCGACAGAGCGGAACCGGAACCGCTAATATACGGCAAAAAACAGCCGCTCACGCCGGCTGTAGGGGTTAGGAGTCGAATTTCAGCGGCGGTTGTGCTCAGCCTTTGTCGTGTGGCCAGTATGGCAGTAGCGCTTGAACTCGGGAGAGCAGGTTCAAATCTTCCGCGGGGTGTTTTTCCTGAAATCCGGACCGAACCCTCCGGAGCACCTGCTCGGCCTGCTCCAGGTTTAGACCCGGAAGAATCAAGAGATACTGGGCTTCGTTCCACCGGCAGCACACGTCGCCCATACGCAGCTTGTCCCGAATGATCTCCTGGAGTGCCGCCATCGCCTCCCGGAGGGTGCGCCGGTGCGTGCGCTCGTGGCGGGGGCTGGTGAAGGTGAGCAGTCCCAGAAAGGCGGCCTTGCCGGAACGCGCGGCGCGGCGCCTTTCGAGCTGGTAAAGGTGGCGGAAGGTGTCCTGGTCGCAGCAGAAGACGCCGCGCGCCTCCTCCTTCGCCTCAAGGGTTTGCTGGACCGAGCTGGGGTCTGGGTCGAAGTCCCCGGCCTGGGATTTGATCAGGCTATAGAGACTACGCATTACCGGAGAAGGTTTTACCCCCAGTTCCCGGTAAAGAGCCGCTGTGGCGTACTCATAATGGGCCCGGGCCTGCCGGACCTTCCCGGTTTCCAGGAGGGTTTCCAGGAAACAGGCGTGCAACTCTTCTTCGAAGGGGACGATGAGCAGCGCTTTTTCACAGAACAGGATGAGCGTGTCGTGTTCGCGTGCTTGCCGTAGCAGCCCGGCCAGTTCCAGCGCGCTTTGCAGGTAGAGGCGCGCATAGTAATGGCGTACGGGTATGACCCACTCCTGGAAGGCGCCCTCGGGAAAGTAGTCACCCTGGTATAGGCCGAGGGCCTCCTTGTAAGTGCTCGCGGCCTGGTCCGGACGTTCAGCGGCCAGACGACGCGCCTCGCGGCACAGCCTTTCAAATTCCTCGGCGTCCAGCCAGTACCGCGAGCCCGCGTTCCAACTGTAACAGCCTTGAGACAGGACCAACTGTGGCAGGCCGGAGCCGGGCGGATGCTCTCCCAGAACCTGCTTAAGCCGACAGACCATGGTCCGCACCGCGCGCTTGGGGTCAGCGTACTCCCGGTGCGGCCAGAGGGTTTCGACTACGGACTCGGGCGCGAAGCTCTTGCCGCGGTGGGTAATCAGATACATGAACAGCTCCCACAGCCGGGACGAGCGCTTATTGCCCTCGGAAAGAATCCTTTCTCCGCGTGCGACCTTGAATCTGCCCAGGGTATAAACGGTAAGGAGCGGGCAAGGGTTGTCCGTGCAATTCCCAGTTTCCAAAGCCACGGAATACTTTCCCCCATTGCCGTGTTGCTGAACAGAACACAAACTCTTTCGTAATGCACTCGCAGCATTATTGGCGTGTTGTATAAAATATGATCTCAAAACTGGTTGTTAAGTAATAACTACCACTTTTCTTGGATTTTACAGGAATTCTATATAAGTAATCACTTATAAACAAGTAGCTTGGAATGAAACATACAATAAGCGGAATGAAAAGTTCTTTTCTTGGTATTAATTGTTACCATATTGTCGAAATAAGAGCGGGGCCAATTGAATGCTCCCCGCTCCATTAGCTCTTTGTCATTTCAATGTTATTTGTTAATTCTCTTCTGTTTTAGGGCTCTATCGGTAAACCCAGCGCGTTCCATTCCGTCAAACTGCCGTCGTAGTTTTGCACGTCTTTACAGCCCAGGATCTTTGTGAGTGCTAGATACTGTAAAGTGGCCGTCGTCCCTGTGTTGCAATAGGTGATAACAGGTGTTTTATCCGTTATGCCTATCGCCGAAAAATAGCTTCGGAGTTCCTGCTTATCCTTTAATGTCCCGTCACCGTGGTACATGTCAAGTTCGGGAACGAGTATCGCACCCGGAATATGCTTCGTGTTATATGCAGTCAGACTGCGGCAGTCGACAAGAACCGTCTCTTGGGACCTGTTCTGTACTTCATTAAGCGTCGCCACCATGTCGTCGTTCACAACCAGTTCCGATGCGGGGTAATCCGCCGCAACCGGCGTTACGGATTCAGTTGAAGTCGGGTAGCCGCTGGCCGTCCAAGCTTCGATTCCTCCTTCAAGGACCTGCGCGTTTTTATGCCCGTACATTTCAAGTACCCACCATAGCCGTGTGGCTATCTTTGTATTAGCGGCCGTGCTGTATATTACGACATGCGTCAAGGGTGTAACGCCTATACTGCTTAACAATCCGGCCAATTTCTCGGGACTCGCCGCCATGCTCCCGACAGTGTAAGTAGTATCGTCTATGGTGAAAGTAACGTCTTCGTAAAAATCATCTTTGTCAACCCAAACCGCCCCGGGAATGTTTCCGGCACTGTAAGCGGTTGCATCTCTCACGTCGATTACCACAACGTTATTGGAGTGCAGCAGGCCTTTCAATTGATCAGGTTTGATCAGCTCATGCGCGCCGGGCGCCGCCAAGGCGGCTACCGTTAAGCCAGTCAGCACCAGTGTCAAAACCAGAGCTGATATTATTCTTCTCGACCCTTTAACAGACAACACCTTTCCCTCCTCAATTACAATAAAGTAAAACGTTCACGCCGTCTTAAAAGTCTTCTTGTCTTACACCCCCTTTTGTGCAAGTTATTGACCCTCTTCTTATCTACGGGGAGTCTAACCCCATAATCACATGCAAACAAGGGCTTCGGAACAACATCGTAGTTTTCGGGAACATAAACCCGGTTTTAGGGAATAGAAATAGGTTCTGCGGAAGGATTAGGCACATGCAGAGGGGATTTGGTGTGAAAGGACGAGTTGGACAATATCAAAACAATTGCTAAGAAACAGCGCGTTTTAATATCAGGGAAGTACCCGCCCATGCCTGGCTTTCGGCACTGTTTCGAGGTCATAGGCACGAACCGCGTCCCTTCCCCTGCTTTTATCCCTTTAGCGCGGACAGAAATATGAAAGGCAAATGTCTCAAGCTGCCATCGACGAGAAGTTTTGTGATAAGCGGCATTGTAACATGAGCCGTCCTGTTCGTGACAAACCACGGCGGTTTGGGCATAAAGCTTAAGTAGCCGTGAAGCAAACCCCGCGGGAACGGATAGAAGGAACCGTAAACCACCGTTTTCTCAGGCTTGTTGAACATAAGCGCGTTATGAACGAAACCCATTCCACTCTGAACGTTGTCGTGCGTATGCCCCGGGTAAGCCCCCCAGGGCGCCCGGGGGAAACAATAGCCCATAACGCTCCAGATATTTACGCCCACCGTCCCGTAGTATAAACCGGCAATTGCTTCGTCCAACGCCGGCCCGAGCTCTTTCATACTTTTTGGGTGGACAATAATATTGGCGCCCAGCGTCCCCCATAACTTCTCATTACAAAAGCGGACGGCATTCCGGAGGTATTCCGCCGTATCCCGTCCCGGCAAACTCGTCTGCGCCAGCACCGGACCGAAGAACTCGTTTTGAAAACAATATTCATTTTCCCCGTTCGGATCGACGCCGGTAATCAGCGTACGCGGCACCTCGCCGCCTCCCAGTAGTTCGGCGCCGGGGTAAGCAGCCGCGGCTGCCCTTTGGCGCTCTGCGGCACCGGGGTAATAAGCTTTGTGCGGCGGCAGGTCGCTCATCAGTTGACGGACGGCATCCATAAATTCACGGCGTTGGTCCCACGTTTCCGACAAGATCAGCACTTGCGAGGCCACGCAATTAAATCCTCCATTGTACAGCTTCATCGTCACCACGTGCTCCGCCTGGTACCGGAGATCCGCCTTACTCCATTTCCCGGGCGCGATGATCGTTGGGGATACGCAGCCCAGTTCACTGGTGACCGGCTTGTGTAAAACCGGTTCGTTGCGCCGCTTGCGCTTGGCGCCTTCCGCGCCGGGGCCGTACAAGAGCAGGTCGTGTGTGTGCGCGCCGCCCGTAATGTGAATTTCCTCAACGCCGCTGTGGTTGACAAGGAAACTCCCGACCTCGGCTCCTCCGTAAGCAAAACGCAAATAGCCGGCCTGCACGTATGGGGCGAAGACATCCTCCAAAACGGGGCCGAGGTAATCGTTAACAAGGTGCATCTTAATGATGACGACGTGACCCCTGACATAGAGTCTGTCCAAAATATCCAAAGGCACAATGCTGCTGGTGTTGCCGGCCCCCAGTACCAAGGCGACCTTTCCTTCAGGATTTTTTTGTTTATAATAAACCGCCATGTGCTCGCCGAGATTCTCCCTGGTGATCCCCGGTTGCATCCATACTTCGGCGGTGATCCCGTTCATCAACAGCCAATCATATATGTTGCCGGGAAAGACCTGCGCCACCACCTGCCCTCCGGCACGCACGGTGACTTTCTTCAGTCCGGGTAGATTCCCTTTTGATAGGTCGCGCAAAGTTTCCAAATAACCGTTGATCGATTCAGCAAACGTCCATGGTCCGGCACCCCATTCTTCACCCACCCGTGGTGACCCCGGGTTGATTTGCTTGGCCCGGACGGAGGCTTCTACCAAAGCATCGCTGTTCTCACCAAGCCTTTTTCGCACCTGTAGGAGCATTTCAACCTTCCGCTCGACCGGCAGCACCACCCACTCCTGCTTGCGCTTTTGCATAACCTGAACAGCTTGCTCAAGGCTTGTCGTGTCCATATCATCTATTCCCCCTTCAACGGCAACAACGGATATTTCTCAGTTACAGTCTTTAACGCAAAAATCTACGGGAAGCGGCAAGAAAATTAACCATAGCGACACAGAGCACACGGAGGGGAGAATACGGAATATTTATCATTATTTAAGCCGGTTTCGGGTTCGAATTCAGATATTTCTGACCCTGAGTTAATACTTGTTATTAAATCTTGATATTTCTTTCTCTGTGAACTCTGTGACTCTGTGGTGAACTATTTTTCAGTTTAATACCAGCGAACTGAGCCCCCGGTCACCGGTAAGCGCAGCCGGGGGCTTTTATTATAGCGATCGGCTCTCGTCGGCAGGACATCCCGTTCCAGGTTCCTTACCGGTGGCTTGGCACACCGTTGGCCTTAACGGGTAGCGCCTGTTCGAGAACCACATACTCATGGTTCACAATTCGATGACACGTCCAGCAGTTGCCGAAGTAGTGCTCCATGAAGATTGGACTGTTGTAGTGAGCAGGATGTACGATATCGTTCATGGCAATTGCGCTCACGCCGTGACACTCCGCGCATTCGGCAAGCCCCGCGTCCTCATCAAGGCCGGCGTGAGCCTCCGGCGCCACCTTTTTCGCCTCGGCCGCCAACCGCACATCCATATAGTTAGGAATGTTCACATGGCAGGCAAGACAGCCGCGCTTAACCTCTTCGGGTCTGCGTCCGAACTCCCGCCAGTTCTGGTAGTTGTGTAACGTTGCCGCCATTTCCGCCCGTGAGACTTTTTGGTCCGGCTTGAAGGTGCCGTCAACATATCCCTTGAGTATACCGTTCTCCACTAAAAAGTTGATTGCCTTATACGCCCAGTGGCTTTCCGGTACATCCTTAGTGTTTCCCCAAGCCATACCGACCGCTGCCGCTAATCCGGCGACTGCCAGCAGAAACACCATCGCCAACAGTAACCACTTCCTTAGAATCCTACGCATAATCCTACTCCCTTCTTGTGCCTGCATAATAACCAACGCTAAAAAGCACGATTAGCCGTAATTGTGCGTTAACCCTTCGGCGGCGTAACGCGCAGGAAACAACAAGTACGTTGAATATAAAACCTCCCCATGAAGTCCGAAGTCATTAATGTGATGAAGTGAAGCGTTAACTTAACAGTGATCAAAGTTCAACTAATTGACCACCTCCTTATTTTGTTTTAGTGTCAGCGGAACTTCTCCGACACCCATTCTTTCTACCCAATCTCTTAGTACCAACAGCAAAACCAACTCTCTTGGGCCATTTTAAGCGGCAACTTTTCCTAATAGCAAGCACCCGGGAACAAACTGTGGTGTTGAAGGAGTGAAAGGCTTGTTTTCAGGAATAAAACCTGATTTTTCTATGGCATTTAAAGGACTTTGTACCATTCGGAGGAATTAATGTACAAAAAGTAGCAGGTTGACCGATAAACTCTTAGATCCACTTCTTTCTTGTCATTAAAGTCAGGGCGAAGTGGAAAAACGAGCGTGTTTTTTGAAGCAAAGTTGAGATTGGTTATATCTCGAAGATAGACCGGCGGGGAGTTTAAGCGATGGCTGACTTCGGCGCTCTTGCACTTCATTTCGGGTTATTCTTGTATGCTTTTACCATGGATGTTGCAGTTGCTTTAGCACTGGCCCTTACGTTGACCGGATACGATATAAAACAAAACTGGCGTAGAATACTTACTTGTGCAGTTATTTTGGGTGCTGCTGGTGTTGTATATTATCACTTTCCCCAACCATTACGAGTGGTCTTTTATTTTGTATTACATTATATGGGGATAAGTTGGTTTTTCCGCATAGGTAGAAGTAAAATTATTTTAGTTTTTTTCACCTTCTTAATACTTCAATTCGCAAGTCAATGTATAGCTTGCCCCATTTTGTATTATGGCTTTCGTATAACGCTTACTGAATTTATGTCTTCAGCCTTTCTTCGTCTAATGTTTCCTTTATCTTACAATATCCCCATGGCCGTTTTATCTTACATCAGTTACCATAGAGGCTGGCGTCTATTTATCAATATTCGCGCGCTTAAATCACCCGCTAAGTTACTTATACTTCCTCTGATTCAGTTTTTTTTACTAATGATTATCATTAATGAGCTTTTCTTTACCCTACAATCTAAACCAGTTACCTGGGCATCGGAAGTGGGTGTACAATCCGTCCTAATAGTCGCTACATTAATATCTATCTGTTTTATCTGGAGGATTCTTCGCCTAGCTGAACGGGAAGCCGCAACACTGGCCCAGGAGTTGGTCACTAAGGATATGCTCTGCCAAACCGCAGCTATAAAAGACCAGCGGCATGATTTTAACAACCACTTTCAGATAATCATGGGGTTGGTGAGAGACCGGCAGAAGCAGGAGGTCGGCCGGTATTTGAAGACATTGAAGCGTGAAAGGAGTATTGCACGATAAGCATGTCAAGCAACACTTTGCCCGAACGAACTGTAGAACAAGCGCAACAATTCCCCGCGCGCGGACCTTCAAGATCTAATAAGCGCGCCATGTTCCTTCTGGTTTTATTCCAGTTACTCTTACTGCTTGCAGCCTTTGCGAACTATTTAATCCAAAGTCCCATTCACCCCGCCAACATCGTGAAGCACTCAATTATCTTGGTCGCTTTTTCCGCCAGTATCGTAGTCAACATTTTTATGGCCGGCAGGATGTCTAAGGTTTACGAGAAGGAAGCGGTCCTCGCCACCCGGGAAGCCTTGGCCCAAAGCTTCGCCAGCCTTGCCTCGTCCATGAAAGCCCAGAACACTGACTTCTCCCGGCATGTGGATGAGATGTCGCGCATGGCGGAAGAGGACCGGTGGGAAGAACTTTCGGCCTACGTCGAAAAAATATCGCACAAAACAACGGCGCTGAACGACGTGTTCAAGATCGATAACCCTGTGATCGGCGCCTTGCTGAGGGCAAAAGCCACCGAAGCCGACGTGCTTCGAATAAGGCTTGAGGTCGACATCACTGCTTCCCTGACCGGGTTGGGGACGGCCGCCCTGGACCTGGCGCGGATCGCCGGCAACCTTATTGACAATGCCTTTGACGCCGTCCTTGCCGCGGAAGAATACGACAGAACCGTTCTGGTGGAAATCCGGCGCGCAGGCCCGCTCCTGCAACTGGAGGTAAGCAGTCAGGGACCTCTGATCGACCGGGAATCCGTGGAACGGATTTTCACACCCGGCTATACCACCAAAAGCGGGCACAGCGGCCTCGGCCTGCACATCGTAAAAACCCTGGCGGAAAAGCTTCACGGCAACGTTATGGTTAAGACCGATGAAAGGCAAAGAACGCGTTTCATCGTTTCGCTTCCAAACATGTAACACTAATTCTGCTTATCGTCCAAATGTATATTCGTCGTCTGGTTCCTGCCGTTCGAATTTTGAATTTAAGTATTGTCGCTAGTATGTTCATTTCGATTGCTTTTTCACGGTCTACCGTTCTTTTTGGAGTTTGCACAGGCGGTACGAAAAGCCGGTTTTCAGACAACCTTGAGGCTGAATCGGCGCGACTTTAATTCAAAGACGGGAATGTTCACAAGATCGTAGCTGGGTCCGTCGAGTGTGGCAATGATCGGCGGTGAAAGTGATCCGTGATTGAAGTAGATTCTCTCGCGTGGTACGTCGGGCTGTTTTTCTACCATTTCACCATAGACAACACGGTCGGCCAGGCGCTGGTATTGACCCTCTGCGGGTATGACATAAGGAAGAACTGGCGGCGGGTTCTGCTGGCCGGCGTTATCCTCGGCGCGGTCAACATACCGTTGTTCAGCCTCCCCCAGGCGCTGCGAACCGTTATCTGGATGATGGTCACATATGCCGTTGTAAAATCTGTCTTTCGTCTAAGCACCACCAGGACCTTTCTTGTCCTGTTCACGTGCCTGGCCACTGTACCGATCGCGTGGTCGGCGTGCTTCATCCTTCGCTACGGCTTCGATGTTTCGCTTGCACAATTCCTCGTTTCTCTGCCGCTCCGTTTGTTGTTTCCTTTATCTTACGACGTCCCCATAGCCTTGCTTGCTTATGTTTGCTACCATAAGCGCTGGCGGCTGTTCGGAGAAGAAGCCGACTGTTTGAGCATACCGCTCAAGATCGCTCTTCCCCCAGCCGTCCAGGTCGTACTACTGGGCATAACGCTGAACGAGTTCCTGTTTTCACCCACGCCGCACGACCTACCCCCATGGACTGTGGAGTTTTTGACCTTGTTTCTTATGAGCGTTCCGTGGCTGTTGTCCATATTTTTTCTGTGGCGGATGCTGTCAGTCGCCAACCGTGAAGCCTCCACGGCGGCCCAAGAGAAGTTAACCGCGGCAATGCTGCGCGAAGCCGACGCCGTTAGAAGCCAGCGCCACGATTTCAACAACCACCTTCAAATAATCGTAGGTCTTGCCAGAGAAGGACGACGCAAAGAACTTGCGCTGTATTTAGAGGCATTTAAGCAGGACGTTCAGAAAACCATCGGAGTTTCTTTCCGGAAGTGACACATCTCGATGATAATACAAAACATTGATTGTAAGCAGGAATAAGGGTAACAATGGCTAATTAGGTAGAGGAAAACATATAATGGGGCGAGAAGCCATAACTGCCATAACCAACCCTCAATAACATTTTGGCGCTCCGTGGAGGTCGTTGATGCAAAGCGACACACTGAAAGTCGTTGTCGCCGATGATGACGAAACCACGTGTAACTTGCTGGGCGATCTGATAGACAGTTTTGAGGGAGTCTCATTATCAGGGAAAGCCTGCTCGGGAACGGACATGCTTGAGCTGGTCCGGAAAACCGATCCGGATGTTGTGCTGGTTGACGTGCAAATGCCCGAACTTGACGGGCTCTCCGCCGTCTATCGCTTGCAGGAAGAACGGCCGGGTATCTTTATTATATTTATCACTGGCCACCCCAAATACGCGGCAGACGCATACAATCTTGATGCGGGGGATTTCCTGGTAAAACCGGTCGGCCGCGAGAGGCTGACGAGAGCGCTGAAAAAGGCAAAGCGGTTTAAAGAATTGAAGTTTTATCCCGGCATTCAAGGGCCGGGGCATCAAGACCCTGCACTTCTGGCAAAAATCGAAATTCCCAGCTCCAACAAATTAGTACTGAAAAGCGGCGGCAGCCTCGTTATAATTGACGCCGACACCATCCTTTTCGTTGAAGGCGCCGGAAAAAAGTCCGTTTTTCACACCAATGCCAGTTGCTTTGGTATTACTGAACAACTCGGCGCTGTTGAGAAAAGGCTTGATCCCTTCAGGTTCTTCCGCTGTCATAAGAGCTACATTATCAATGTCATGAGCGTCGAAAAGGTTATCCCTTACACCACACGAGCTTACGATGTCATATTTCGCGAACACCCCCACAAGGCAGCGATGCGCAAAGATAAGTTTAAGGAATTCTGCAGGATCATAAACGCCAGGTAGTAATCAAAGAGGGGCAGATCCGGCTACCGACCCCCCAAAATATAAAAAAGCAAGGACTTTCAACTTAAGGAAATATCCTTGCCTTTTCTCGCTTTTTTGGAGGCGGCAGGCAGATTCGAACTGCCGCATAACGGTTTTGCAGACCGTCGCCTTAACCACTTGGCTATGCCGCCTGATACGGCTAATTAATTATACACCACCGGGGCGCCTCGCGGCAATACCGGCATTATTTCATGAT
>JAGUUY010000148.1 GCA_020063185.1 Bacillota bacterium | reverse complement strand
TCCATTTGAAAAACGACCTCCTGGTTATAAACATCTAACTTAATGTTATAAAATTATAACATATCGTATCTGCTTAATGTCAAGAACGCAGTACCATCCACTATAAACTGCCACAAGGAATATATTTTTTTGCTATAATTTATAAGAACCATAAACCGGTTGAGGTGCGTGTTTTCGTAATGGTATGAAGACGGCGTAATAGTAACAGGGGGGCAGACGGTTAATAAGGGTCGATAGTGCCGCCTTTTTTTTATAACCAAGTTTGGTTAACTCCCGAAAAAAGGTTTATTATGACCCGACTTCCCTGGTGGAAAGGCTCGCGCGGTGAATGGTTCGTTGTCGCTCAGGTTCCCTTGTTTGCACTGGTGGTGTTCGGGCCGCGAACGTGGTCAGGGTGGCCGGCCTGGGATTTTCCATATACACTGCTCGGCTCTATTGCAGGGGTTGTCCTGATTACGGCAGGGGGTCTCTTACTTGTTACCGGCATAGTTCGGCTTGGCGCAAATCTTTCTGCCGTGCCTTATCCTAAAGACCGGTCGACGTTGGTGGAAACGGGGCCGTATCGGCTCGTCCGCCATCCGATGTACAGCGGTGGGATTCTTATGGCTTTCGGTTGGGCTTTCTGGGTCCACAGCTGGCTTACTATCGGTTACGCGGTACTTTTCCTCGTGTTCTTCGACGTCAAGTCGCGTCTTGAAGAACGGTGGTTGAAAGAAAGATTCTCCGGGTACGACGCCTATCAAAAGCGCGTTCGCAAACTGATTCCGTTTGTCTATTGATGCTGGCCGCTTCCATTTTGTGGCATGTTGCGTGGTTTATTTGCCTATGCGCCAGTAGTCGCCGCCGCCGCCCTCACGCGCCATAAAACCGAAGTCCACCAGGTTGCGGCGCAGTCTGGCCGTGTCCTCGCTGAACCGGGACAAGATTTCATTGACCTGCTTTTCGCCGTAGCGCCGGCCGGGTTCGAAGACTTTTACAATATGGCGCAGAATGGCTTCCTCCTTCTTCCGTTGCGCCGGAAATGCCTGCAACCGCCCGTCGGGGGACATAAAGGTCTTCAACACTTTCCGGTCATAGGCGTCTACATCGATATCCGCGGCGACGGCAGGAAGTGTTTCCTTGGACAAAAGTCGCTGCGACATATCCGTCAGGGCTTCGAAATTGAGCTGATATACGCTGTAATAGCCTTCCGCGCGGGCGCTTACCAGTCCTACCTTGTATAGTTTGGCAAGGTGGTGTGAAACCGTTGACGAATTCACACGGAGCATCTCCGCAAGCTGCTCCACCGACAGAGAGTCCTTGGCTAAAAGCGCCACAATTTTGAGGCGGTTGGGGTCCGCCAAGGCTTTAAAAAAATCCAACAGCTCTTCAAGGTAAATGTTCTCGTCCATTTGACCACCCTCAAAATATATTGATATATATAAATATAGTTAAACATATGTCAATAGATTCGTCAAGGAAAAACAAATCACTGCAGCCGACCCCTGTTTGTTTGTGAAATGAACTTATTTGGGGTCCGCGCTACCGGCTATTCCAGGCCGGTTGGGAAATAGAGGAGCTTATTAGTCCGTAAGACCTGCAAAGGAATTGCCGATTGGGAGGACTTTTTTCTATGTCACAGAATTTAAGCCGCTGGTGTTGAAAGTTATAGAGGGGTGTTTTTAGCGGCGCCGTATGCATGGAAAACGCGTTTTCAGGGTCACGTTTCCGCCGGCGTCAGGCGGCACTGCTGGCTGAGACAGGTGAATTTTTATACGGAGTAACTGGTTTGGGAGCGTGGCGATGGCCGATAAGAAAATGTTTGGCCGGGGGAAGACTGTTCACGTACCCCCTGAGGGGGCGGCTGGTTCTCCGGATGCTTATTTCGAAGAGGTTTACCGGTCCTTCTACGTCCGTTTGGTTAAGCAACTTACCTACCTTATGGGGGACAGGGGGGCCGCCGAGGAAGTCGCCCAGGAAACCTTTTTGAAGCTTTACACGGTCCCGCCGCCCACCCGCGAAAACCTTGCCGGGTGGTTGTACAGGGTGGGGTCCCGGCTTGCGTTCAACTACCTTCGTTGTGAAAAGCGGAGGCTTAAGTGGGAGGAGAAGGCGGACGGGTTCTCGCGGGCAGAGGTCGTCCCGCTCGAAGAAGGGCTTTGGCGGCAAGAGAGAGTAAGAACCGTGCGCAAAGCCTTAAGCGATATGCCTGACCGCTACCGGATGGCTCTGCTCCTACGCCATACCGGGTTAACCTATCAGGAAATCGCCCGCGTCCTGGGGGCCGCTCCGGGGTCGATCGGAACCATCCTGGCGCGCGCACAGCGCATTTTTATAGAGCGATACAAATTGCGGAAGGGGGAAGAAAGCTGATGTGTTACCGTGAGGGAAAGTTAATGACTTACCTTGACGGTCAGCTTTCCCCGCAGAAAATGACCCGTGTTGCGGAGCACGTGTCAAGCTGCGGCCGTTGCTCTCGAAGACTGGCGGCGTTAACCGCTGAGCGCGCGGAGGTCACGGCGGTTCTGGAACCGTACCGCGCCGTGGTCGAAGGTAATGTGCGTCCGGCGGGCGGCGGAAAGCCTTTTGCGCCGCAGAGGAGCGCTCCGGCTTCAGGAAGCATGGAAAACATTTCACCTGGAAAGGGGTTGTTACGGATAATGAAGCACTACCAAAAAGTAATGGCAGTCGCGGTTGCGGCAGCCGTAATAGCAGGAATGTTCAGTATCGGCCCGGTGCGGAGTTTTGCTTCACAGTTTCTACAGGTGTTCCGGGTTAACCAGGTGCAGGTGGTCCATTTCGATCCCGCGGATGTAGCGGAGTTGGCGGAAGCGCTACGGACTTACGGCAAGGGCGTGGACATTGCCGGTTTTGGGGAGGTCCGGCGCGCGGAGAACAACGGTTTTGAACGTGTAGACGCCGTTACGGTTAGAATAGCCGGGCATGACGTTATCCTGCCGGACCGGTTAGGGCCGTACCAGGAAGCCGGTGATTTGAAGGTTATGCCCGGTGAGAAAACGTCTATTACACCCAGGGTTGACGGTATCAACGGTTTCCTGACCGACCTGGGCAGCAGCAGGCTTATGCCGCAGAGCCTGGACGGGAAAACCTTTACCATAGACATCCCCCCGGTGGCGTCCAAACTATACCGTGCGGGGGAAACTGACGTTTTGCTGTTCAAATCTGTTTCGCCGGAATTTATCGTGCCCGAGGGTGTGGAAGTGGCGCAGGTCCGGGCAGCCCTTCTGGCCGTACCGATCTTGCCCGAGCGGATGAGGAACACCCTTGCCGGAATCGATCCCTTCGGGAGCACGCTCCTGGTGCCCGACTTCGGCCAGGCGCAAAACGGTACCGTGGAGGAAGTCGCCGTTAACGGGACTAAAGGTGTGTTTATTAAGGCGGGCGGCGGTAACGGGGTTATGACGCCGTCGCATGGAGTTTTGGTCTGGCCGCAGGGTATGGTCTGGAACGCCCTGGAGGGGGACTTTAATATTAGCGAAGCTTTGGATCTTGCGAAACATGTACAGTAGTCCGACGTTGCCAGCGGTATCATAAACTCTTTAAACGTAGTCGTCCATGTCGCCGCAAAGAAGCGACACCACAAGGGATGAAAATAATTGCACCTAAGGCCGCTGCCGTTTGTTCCCGAGGCGCGCTCTGCCGAAGACCGGGCACGCGGACACGTCCAGCACTCAATCTGTGTTTCTTGAGTGCTGGAGAACAGGCGCGTGCATCGTGCCCGTAACAGGATAGTAGCTTACAAGAGCATATTTTATTGACGTTGGCATAAATGCTGCTACCGAGTGACAATATCGGCTCTATAAGCGAGCCGTCGTTCGCTCCGAACCGAGCCGATGTCGCGTCGGGCTGAAATCCCCCCTACGCGCGGTCAGAAACAAGCATGGCGCGGAAGGCGAAGCCGGCCGGAACGGAGCGTACCGTTGTACGTGAGTACCGGACGGCAAGCCTGACAAAGCCAGGCGAAGTTTATCACCGCGTGTGATGAGCACGGCGCTGCCGGGGGACACTGGCAGAAGGCCTAAAGCAGGATTCACGACCCAATTGGGTGTTGCCCATCAGGAGTATTTTCAGGGTAGAACTTTGAACTTCGAACTATTCGAGGTAGCGGATGTTTGCACTGGAAACCCGAAACCTGACGAAGGTTTATCCGACCGGCGGGGGTTGTTTCGACGTCAGCCTTACGGTGGAACCGGGAGAAGTATTCGGTCTTCTGGGTCCAAACGGGGCCGGTAAAAGTACGTTTATCAAAATGCTGGTAGGGCTGCTGAGGCCCACGGGCGGGGAAGGCCGGTTACTCGGCCTTCCCGTCCGTTTGCCTGCCGCTCGCCGGCAGGTCGGCTACCTGCCGGAGAATTTCCGCTATCACGATTGGATGACCGCGCGGGAACTGCTGGAATTTCACAGCGCCCTTCACGGGCTCGATTACCGGGACATCCGCAGGAGATTGCCCAAGGTGTTGGCAATGGTGAACCTGCTCGGTGCGGAGGGACGGTTGGCGCGTACCTTCAGCAAGGGGATGCAGCAGCGGCTGGGGCTTGCGGTGGCGCTTCTTCCCGGTCCGCGCCTGCTTTTTTTAGACGAGCCCACTTCCGCGCTCGACCCCATCGGCCGCAAAGAAATCCGGGAAACAATCCTGGAACTGCGCGGTCAGGGGGTGGCCGTTTTTCTGAACAGCCACCTCCTGACCGAAGTGGAGCAGGTCTGCGGCCGGGTGGCCGTAATCAACAAGGGAAGGATAAGGACCCAGGGAAGTCTTGAAAAACTGCTGGGCGCCGGCCTTGAAATGGAGATGCACATCGGCGGCGCTACCGAGGAGTTGATGGAGAGGCTGGCGAAACTCGGCAGAGTTTTCCGCGCGACACAAGAGGGGGATATTCAGAAGGTTTGGGTACGTGTTTCTAACAGGGAGCAGGCGCCTCTTTTGGCCGAAGCGGTAGTAAACTGCGGCGGCAGACTGCACCTTTTCAGCCAGGCAAGGAACACGCTCGAAGAACTGTTTGTGGAACTCGTGACGGGTGAGGATCATGTGGATTAAAACCCTGACGGTAATGATGAAATTCGCCCTGCGGGAAGTCCTTCGCAAAAAAGTGCTGGTTGCCGGCGGCTTGCTTACCGGGGTCTTTCTGTTTGTATTTGTACTTGGGCTGCACTTCATTAATGAACAAATCCACGGCAAGGGATTTGAACAAATCGCCGGGTTCCAGTTTTTCACTTTAGGGCTGTACGCCGCGACTTTTCTAATTGTGGTAATCGCCGCCTTTGCCGGAGTGAGCGCGGTTTCCGGCGAAATCGAAACCGGTACGGCGTACGGCCTGCTTGCCAGTCCCGTGCCCAGGTCGCAGATCCTGCTCGGCAAATTTCTGGGCTACGCCTTTTTACTGGTTGTTTACGACACCGTCGTGTTGTTGGCAATTTGGGGAGCGACGGCCTGGCAACTGGGCGTCGCCATTCCGGGGGTTATTGAAATCCTTCCCCTTTTATATCTGGAAACGCTAACAATGCTGGCGCTTTCGTTTTTAGGAAGCGTTCTTTTCTCCAGCCTGACGAACGGCATCACCATTTTTCTCCTTTACGGCGTGGCCCTGTTGGGGGGAATGGTGGAACAGATCGGCGCCCTGGCCAGAGGGTTCAGTACCACTACCGTGACCGCGCTGATTAACGCCGGGATCATCACAAGCCTAATCCTACCCGTGGACGCGCTCTACCGCCGCTCAATCTATCTCGTGTCAAGCAAGGCGGGGGGAATCACCGACATCCTCCACAACCTCGGCCCCTTTGGGAGCCTTTCGGCGCCGAGCGTCTGGATGGAAGTCTACGCCGTCATTTATCTATGCGCGTGTCTTGCCGCGGCCACTTACCTGTTTTCCCGCAAAGACATCTGACCTTATAGGAAATTTTACAGAGCGCCTGGCGCCGGGTAGTGAGACCTTTTTGGCTTTACCTTTGCGTTCTGAGTCACAATTACCGACGAAATAATACGGCAGTAATTCTTAGCATGCGTATAATTTAAAAAGAGGCGCGGTGAAGAGTGTCCGGTTACCAGAAAATAGCTGGGATGGGGTTGTTGGGATGGCGGCTACACATAAGGCTGGAGAAGCAAGCTCGGCCGGTGGTGCTCAGAAATTCCTGTCTGTGCCGTCGACGAGGCTGGGATGGTGGTCCGTTGGGTTAATGACCGCGTTCGTGCTCCTCTTTATCATCAACGCGGCGGTGTTCATGCGTCTGGTAGAGGACGCGCCGTGGCGGCAGACGCTGCTGCCGTTGTATGGCATTACCATGTTGTTGTGCGGTTTGGCCGCGGGGATTACCGGTTTGATCGCGGTGACAGGACGGCGCGAGCGGTCGGGGTTTGTTTTGCTGCCGATACTGGCCGGACTTTGGGTGCTCACCTTTGTCTTAGGCGAGTTCCTGGTACCGCACTAACGACCTCACGATTTTGGCAGAGCAGGCATTACCTTTCTTTCACGAATTATCGATAGTGACTCAAACCTGACTGTTTTGAACAACCCGTTAAGTTATAAGCTCCCGCTTTTGACCAACTATTTGTTCTTTTGGTGATTGTAATACTGCGTAATGACGTACGCAGGCTGTGGTTGTTTATTTTTACAAAAGCAAAACTGCAAGAAAATAAACCGGATCCGGTGAGAACTACCGGATCTGTGACGTAGTAACAAGTGGAACCACCGGGATGCTGCGGCCTGGTTATAAGAGGTGTTTGTTTTGCCGGGAGATGAGATATATAGGGGCCTTATGAACGGAAAAACGGCGGCGCTGGAAAGGTTGATGGACCTGTATGCAACCGAAGTTTACAAGCTGGTCAACCGTATTTTA
>JAGUUY010000040.1 GCA_020063185.1 Bacillota bacterium | reverse complement strand
TTTTTCGACAAACACGTCCGGGACCAGGTACTGGACCGGGTCACCGACAAATGCGCTTCCCGGCCTGGGGTTGAAGCGCCGGATCAATTGTACCGCCTTGTAAACTTCTTCAACTTCAACACCGAGTTCGCGCGCAATCTTACTTTTTTTTCCCGTGGCGACCGCCTCAAGGTAACCGGCTATGATTTTACCGACAAGTCCGTCGTCCAAACCCGCGTTTTCAGCCTGCAACCAGAGGCACTCTTTCAGGTCGCGAGCGCCTACGCCCGGCGGGTCCAGGGTGTGGACCACTTTCAGCACCCTTTCCACCACCGCCGCCGAAACACCCAACGACCGGGCCACTTCCTGCAGGCTTACCCTGAAGTAGCCGTCGCCGCCGATGTTACCGATGATGTATTTAGCAATTAAGCACTCGGAGGGAGAAAGATTCGCAAACTGAAGCTGGGAAAGCAAATGCTCGTACAGGGTGGGACCGGTGTTGGCCGGATCAAAAACCGGTGCGGCTGCGTTCGCCTCGGTAGGCTCGCGCGGAAAAGATCCGTCGGTCTCTTTAAGATCACCCCACGAAAAGTCGGCGGGCCCGCTGTCGGCGAGGGTGGTTCCCTCAACGAGATTTTCCCTCTCTCCTTCTTCTTCCCCCATATCCAGTAAAGGGTTCTCTATCAGTTGTTCGGCCAGGTAATGTGCCAGTTCGCGCGCGGATAACTGGAGTATGGTAACCGCCTGCCGGAGGTCGTTACCGAAAACCAGTTTTTGCGTTCGCTCCAGGTGGATGTCCTGGCCTGCCATGGTCAACTTCCCTCCCGGACACTGCCCCCCGCGCTTCGCCTTAAGCGCCCGGCTATGGCTGCAAGGTTGCGCAGGCGGTGGTTGACACAGGATTTGGATACCGGCGGGTTCAACAACTCACCCAACTCCTTCAGGGTCGCGTCGGGGTGGGCCAGCCTCAACCTTGCCAGTTCCCTCAACTCCAACGGTAAACTCTCGATGCCTGTTTTAGACATGATTAGATTTATTTCATGTTTACGCCGGAGTGAGGCTTCAACAGTCTTGGTAAGATTAGCTGTTTCGCAGTTTACAAGCCTGTTGATCCGGTTTTTCACTTCGCGGTAAACACGGGCGTTTTCCAAACTTAGAATTGCCCCGGTGGCGCCCATTAGTTTAAGAAAATCGCAGATTGCCGCGCTCTCTTTCAAGTAGACCACAAAGCTGTGCTTGCGCTTAATGTAACGTGCTTTTAAGCCGAACCGCTGCAGCAGCGCTACTATGTCCTGGGCCAGGACGGCCGACGGGGTTAAGAGTTCGAGGTGGTACCCTTCAACGGTGTTGCCCACCCACCCGGCGCCGAGAAATAACCCGCGCAGATAAGACCTGCGGCAACACTCGCGCCGTAAAAAAACGCTCTTTATGCCTGAAAGCGGTTTTCCAAACCGGTCCGAAAGCCCCAGTTTCGCCGTGGTCCTTTTGAATTCGCCGGGCACCCGGATGAGAAACAATTTTTTTTCCCGGAAACGCCGCCGCTGCCGCGTTGACACTCCAACCGTGCCGGTGAATACCGCCCGCACCAGCCGAAAGGTCTTGCGGGCAACCGCGGCGTTCTCCGTGCGTATTTCCAGGCGCCGCTCACCCCCGGGTTCTCCGGCCGACCGCGAAGCAACCCGGGCGAAACCGGCAAGCTCGCTCAACAGGCAGCATGGCCGCTCCCCTGTCACTTGCGCAAGGTCAACTTTGGTGGTTTCAGAAAAGGACGATAAAGTCATGCAACAATCCCTTCACCGATCATTATACCACTAACTGTCAACGGCCGGCGGCCCCGGCGTGTCAGGCCGCGGTTTTATAACTTTTCTCAAGTATGTATATAAACTTGCGGTGGCTGCAATTCCCAGTAATGCGGATGCGTTTTAAAGCGAAAAGGTCTTCCCCTGGTTGGTTTACGCCCCTGACGCAAGTTACGGCGGTTTTAAACCCCGCGGATTTTACTATGCCGGCGAGTTCCTGGTTATAAGCGCCGTATGGGTAGCAAAAGTGGTTTACGGGGCTCCCCAATTCTTTTTCCAGTACCTCTTTAGCGCCGAAGATTTGTCTGCTTGCCTCCTCGGCGTTAAGTCTCGTCAACGCACGGTGGTCCAGGGTATGGGCGCCGAAGGTTACGGTTCCTGATGCTTTCATCTCACGGATTTCTTCCCAGCCGAGCATTGGACTCCGGGGTTGACTGCCCCGGTCGGCGTCAAAAAAATTGTAACCGCCTGTGGCGTTTACCACATGATATACGGTGGCGCAAAACCCGTACTTTTTTAGTATCGGCCACGCGAAATCGTAATTATCGCGGTAGCCGTCGTCGAAGGTTATTACCAGCGTTTTCGGCGGCAGCGGTTGTCCGCTTCGCAGGTACAAAAAGGCGCTGTCCATGTCGATTACGGTATAACCCCGGGTCTTTAAGTATTTCATTTGCCGGTTGAATTTGGAGGGAGGAACACGCAGCCCTAGACCCCCTTGACGCGAATCCGGATTTACCTTGTGGTACATTAAAATCACCAGGACGTCCGGTGCGTAGGTGGCCGAAACTGTTGCTTGCGGTTGACGTGTTTCGGAGAAAAAAAAGAAAAGCACGAAAATGGACACTGCTACCGGTACCAGGAAACGAAATCTCAAAAACAGACCTCCCCAAAAACCCGGGCACATTCGCCATGTTTGACAACACGCTGCGCTGCGGGGCGGGCCTTGCCGCCCCGGCGACTCTTGCCTTCCGGCTTAACCGGCGTCGGTGGCGGCCGGCCTTTCTAACCGGTCGACTGGATGCTGTCTCGCTCTATGTCCCGGTGGCGTACCGTCACCTGGTACTCCTTCGCGTACAGGATTTCGTTCAACCTGTTGGCGATAGCGGCGGAACGGTGGCGTCCACCGGTACAACCGACGGCGACGGTAAGCATTGTTTTGCCTTCTTTAATGTAAAGAGGGATCAAGAACTCAATTAAATTGGTAAACTTGGTAATAAACTCAATGGCTAACTGCTCGCCCAATACATACTCCTTGACCAGCACATCGTCACCGGTCAGGGGGCGCAAACGGGCGATGTAATGCGGGTTGGGCAGAAACCTGACGTCGATGACCAGGTCCGCGTCCAGCGGAATGCCGTATTTATACCCGAAGGAAAGCACGGTGATCCTGAACCGGCGCAAAGCCTCACCGTTCCCGAATAGAAGTGTCAACTGTTCCTTGAGTTGCTGCGGCGATAGTTCGGTGGTGTCGATAATTTTGTGCGCGCGGCCCCTCAGTTCGCGTAACCGCATCCGCTCCTCCCGAATGGAGTGTAAAAGATCCCCTCCCATGGGGTGTGGGCGGCGTGACTCCTTAAAACGCCTCACCAACGCTTCGTCTGAAGCTTCCAAGAAAAGAATCTCGTACGGAATACCCTCGCGATCGAACTCCGCCAATACCTCGAACACGGCATCGAAAAGCTCACCGCCACGTATATCTACAACCAACGCCATGCGTTGAATCGGAGCAGCCGCCCGCGCGCAAAGGTCGGCGAACTTTGGTATCAGTGAAGGCGGCAGGTTGTCGACGCAGAAAAAGCCGACGTCCTCAAGACTTCGAACAGCCTGGGTTTTGCCGGCACCCGACAGCCCTGTCAGGATAACAAGTCTGGCAATCGGCACGCCAGTCCCTTCTTTCCGAGGGAAAAAGTGGGTCGGTCCCTCTAAGCGCCTGTTTCGCCCTAAATTTGCTTTTTAGCCAATTCTCCCTTTAAGTAGTCTATTACTCTTACCGGCCCCGGGTCAATGCCATAAAGGGCCGCAAGGTAAAAACTCGCCCAATCGCCCAGGTAAATGAGAGAATAAAGCCGGGCCAGTATACTCTCACCCGCCGAAGCCACCTCCGTGACCCCGGCGACCTTCCCGGTAATGATTTTATTAGTTACTTGCATGCGGTACGCCACCCGGGGATCGTCCCCCTTATCCTTTAGCAGGACTATCCAGAGCCGGTTCAACAACTCCCCGGGCTGCTCAAAGCCGACGATTTCGTTATGGTTTAACTCGGGAAAGCTGTTACAATACGCGGGAGCTTTCGCGTTTTCGTTAACCTGTCCCTTCCAGCGCAAAGCCACAACCTCTGTTGTACCGCTCGCCCCCCAGATGACCGGTATCCTGTCCCTGAACTCAAGGGCAAGCTGCTTGGCGGGATTGATATCCGACGGGACTTCCGGCCGGTAGGAATCGGTTTGTGCGCGAAGCACCGCGACCATTTCCGAAACCGCGCCGTCAATACCGTCTAGTAACCGGAGTCTTTCGAGCGCGGCAAGCATCGGCAGGAAAAGATAACCGGTCGCCGCCCGCGGGGCCAGCCCTGAAGGAATAGGGATCACGGGTACGCCTTCTTCCGACGCCCACGCCGCGAGTTTGCCCCCTGAACTGAGCGCTACAACCCGGCACCCTTTGACGCGCGCAAGTCGATAAGCATGTAAGGTTTCCTCGGTATTTCCGGAATAGCTGACCGCAAATACCAGCGTATTTTCGTCCGCAAAAGCGGGAAGGTTGTAATCGCGGTTGACCACAACCGGTATCCCCGCCCGTTCCTGGCAGTAGACCCGCAAGAGGTCGCCGCCGATTGCGGAGCCTCCCAGGCCCGTAACAAGCACGGCCCGCGTCTCTTCAATCCGCGGTAAAGGCGCCTTCTGCCCGATATCATAAGCGTTCGCGCACTGTGCGGGCAAACCCTCAAGGGCAGCATGCATACTCATGGTATCCAGATTTTTAATCGCGGCCGCGTCATTAATGTCCACCAACGGTTTTACCTCCTATCCAAACGGTATAAATCCCGCCACAATCAGTATCTTTACTTCAATATCATACCCTTTTCAGCGCCGTTATCGCCTGCGATAACCTCTTCCACATAGGCCCGGAGTACTTCCGCGACCCCCCACGCCTGGGCGAAGCAGCCTCGGGGATGGTGCGGTTTATCACCGTCGAAAATTTCGGAAACATACCCGACACCGTGGTCCGCAAGGTGGTCGGCAAACGGTAAAAGCATGGCCCTTACCCGCTCCCCGCTTGCCGTGGAGTAACCATGCGCCCGCCGGTACGCGGTGGCAAAAGGACCAATAAGCCAGCTCCAGACCGTACCCTGGTGGTACGCCTCGTCCCGGTCTTTTACACCGCCGGTGTAGCGTCCTTTATAGGCGTGGTCCCGCGGCGAGAGAGAGCGCAGCCCGTATGTGGCATAAAGCTCGGCTCCCACCCTGTTCACCACGGCAAGCGACTCTTCCCGGTTTAGGGGAGAATAGGGCAGGCTGACGGCTAAAATTTGGTTGGGCCTGACGCTGGCGTCCCGACCTTCTTTCCCGAGCACGTCATAAAGATAACCTTGGGGGTGCCGGAAGGCGCTGAACCCGCGGTGAATTTGCTCCCGCAGACCGACAAAAGGAAACTCCAGGCCGAACTTTTGGCACAAATCCTCGTAGGCGCAGACCGCATTGTACCACAGGGCGTTGATTTCGACCGCTTTCCCGTGCCTGGGCGTCACCACGTGTTCACCGACTTTCGCATCCATCCAGGTGAGCTGCAACCCGGGGCTGCCGGCTTCTATGAGTCCGTCCCCGTCCATCCTGATGCCGAAACGGGTTCCTTTTACATAGTGATTGACTATCGTATTCACGACGGGCAGCGCCGTTTCGACGAAAAAAGCGCCGTCGCCGGTGTAGGTTACGTATTTATAAACCGCCTGGATGTACCAGAGCCCGGCGTCCACTGTATTGTAGAGCGGTTCCCCTCCGTCGTCCGGAAAAAGGTTCGGCAGAAGGCCTTCCAATACATATGCACCGAAAAAGGTCAATATTTCCCGGGCCTTTTCGTATCGGCGGGTGACCAGCGTAAGGCCCGGCAGCGCAATCATCGTATCGCGGCCCCAGTCCGTAAACCAGGGATAACCGGCGATAACGCTTGTGGTACCCGCTTCGGCCCTTTTAACCAAAAAACCGTCCGCCGCTCTGACCAGCAAATCAGCCATGCCGTCACCGGCGCCGGCCGTCTCCTGAAGTTCCCGCAGTCTGGTCTTTTCCTGTTGGAGCAGCGCCCCCGCCGCTTCAAGTGGCGGGCCTTCGCCGGCCGAAACGACCACTGCGAACGCAGTTTCCTTCCCGGCGGGTATCTCCATCTCGAACCGCCCGGGCATGAAGTGGTCCTCCCAGGGGTTAAGACCGCGTTCGGCCTCCACCGGGTAATACATGCCGTAAAACCAGTCTTCCGAGGCAAGGTACTTCCCCGCGCCGCTCCGGAGGATAACCGGCGGCAACCCTTCCCGTCCCGGGACCATCACGCCTGAGGCCACCGGCTGCTGACTGAATTCCGTTTGCCCCTTATAAGTGTTTCCATGGTAGTCGCGGTAATTGACCAACGGGACGAGTGTCAAACGGGCGTGCGGGCCGCCGTTGAAAACCCGGTACATGATAACGGCGGCGTTCCTGCCGTGGGGCATGAAAACCAGCTTTCGCACGAGGATTTGAGCGCAGGCGTAAGTAAATTCCGGGAAGGGGTCCACCACTACCCGCTGGAGGTGGGTATAACCTGCATCGGTCACCCCGCCCGCCGTATGGTTAGTGCCGAGGTTGTAGAAAGTCCCGCCGGAGTTAATGTGTTCATCAATTTTCGCGACTAAAAGGAACCGGCGGGTGGGCGGCTTCAGCGCCGCGGTGAGCAGTCCGTGATACCGCCTGGTATTGGCGCCGATCAGCGTACCGCAAGCGAACCCGCCGAGGCCGTTGGTCACCAGCCACTCGCGCTCACAGCCCCGTTCGTAAGTACGCCAGGCCTCTTCCCCGAAATGCATGTCAACCCCCTGAATAGTCCTCAGTTCACAATTCTCAATCCTCAGTTCAAGCTAGTGCGGCGCGAATTACGGGTCAGTTCGAAGTTCACAGTTCAGCTAATGCTGCATGAAGTATGGGTCGGTTCGAAGTTAGGGAACCCCAAACCGTAAACCGTGAACTGTGAACCGTGAACCTTGAACGTTGCACGTCGGACGTCGAACCTTGAACGTCGAACGTTCTATTCCGGTTTCAACGCGTAAGCCACCGCCCCCAAGACGCCCGACCGTTCCACCAATTTAGCGGTCGTTAAGCTCACCGATTTGCGCGCGCTTTTAAAAGCACGACGGCCTACTTCCTCTTCCAAAGCTCCCCAGAAGAGCGAAGCACTGCCTACCATCCCGCCGCCCAAGACCACTACCGACGGGTTAAGCAGGTTCAAAATTCCGGCCACGCCGATCCCGAGCCAATAGCCCACCTCGACAAAAAGCGCCTGTGCTTCGGGGTCTCCCCGCAGACCCGCTTCCCCGACTGTTGCCGCGGTCACCGCATCGATTGACCCGCCGGCTGATTCAAGAATCCCCTTTCCGCCGCCGCCGGCAATCATCCTCCAGGCTTTTCGTGTTACCGCCGTCCCTGAAGCTATTGCCTCCAGACAGCCCCGGTTTCCGCAGCGACATTCGGGCCCGTCGGGCAACACTGTAAGGTGGCCGATTTCCCCGGCCCCGTAACTTGCCCCACGGTACAGCCTGCCTCCCAGAACCAGCCCGGCGCCGATACCGGTGCTCACAGTGATATAAACCAAATCCGAGGTACCTCTGCCCGCGCCGTAAATATACTCGCCCCACGCCGCAAGATTTGCGTCATTGTCAAGGTACACCGGAGCCCCGAGACGCTTCTCCAGCGAGTCCTTCAACGGGACTTCCACCCAACCGAGGTTAGGCGCTTCGTGCACGATACCACTGGCCACATCCAGGGGACCGGGGGCGCCTACGCCGACCCGCAGCAGGCCTCCTGATACCCCGGCTTGCCGCTGCACCTCTTCTACCGTTTCCACGATGCGGTTTAAAACCCCCTCGTATTTGTCCGAAGGGATAGTCGGCACCTTAGTTTCCGCCTGCACCTGACCGTCAATCGTCGCAAGGGCGGTATAGATTTTCGTCCCGCCGATGTCTACTCCGACCACGTAGTTACTCACGATTCGTCCTCCTTCAAAACCAGTTCCTCAATGGCTAGGGCGACCCCGTCGCTGTCGTTGGCCGCCGTTACGTGGCCGGCGTAAGTCTTTATTTCCGCACGGGCGTTCTCTACGACCACCGCCAAACCGGCAAACTTAAACATCGTAATATCGTTGTACCCGTCCCCGATAGCCATAACCTCTTCCCGGTCCGCGCCGAGTTGGGCGGCCAGCCTTTTCAGGGCCTCTCCCTTCGTGGCGTCGGGGTGGGAAAACTCGAGAAAATGGGGTTTCGACTTGCTTACGTGAAGAAGTCCTTTGTACCGCGCAATTAGGTCCGGCAGGAGCCCGTCGATTACTTCTTCACAGGCGATAAGTACAATTTTCGTAGGAGCAGCGTTCAGAAACCGGCGCAAGTCCCCGACCACCCGCGGCGCAACCCCGGACAGCCTTGCGTAACGCTCCCCCTCGGGTGTAAGGCTGGCCATACACAGGGTATCGTCGACATAAATTTGTAGGTGGCAGCCCGTGGGCATCAGGTGCTTAACCACGTCTTGTGCCAGGTCGCGCGGCACCGGCTGGTAATAATATTCGACCCCCGCCCGGTCTTTGACCAGCGCCCCCTGGTAGGTAATAAGCGGCGCGGTCAAGTCAAGTTCCTCCGCGTAAGGGAGCGCCGCGCGAAACATCCTTCCCGTGGCCAGCGCCACGGTCACGTTGCGCTCGGCGGCACGCCGGACCGCCTTCTTCACCCTCTGCGTTACCCGTAACCCGGGATCAAGAAGCGTGTCGTCAAGGTCAACGGCAATAAGCTTTATCACCCTCATTATTCACCTCTAATGCCGGACCCCGGAGAACAAAACCTGAACGGCTGCTGCATTGCGACCTCCGCGTACCTATTAGTCATGGAAGTGGCGATAAACAGCGCCCGCAACCTTCCGGTTCATACCGGGGACGGTACAAAGCTTCTCAAGACTTGCCTGTTTCAAGGCGTCAAGCGACGCGAATTCCCGGAGCAGCGCCCGGCGTCTCACCGGTCCCACCCCTTCAATATCTTCCAGTACAGACTTCAAACTCCTATGCCGCCGCTTCTGCTGGTATGCCACCGCAAACCGGTGGGCCTCGTCCCGAACGTGCTGCAGCAGACGGAGGGCTGAACTGTCGCGTGCCAGGGCCAGGGGAACGTTTTCGCCCGGCCGGTGGACCCATTCATTTTCTTTGGCCAGCCCGATAACCGGGATATCACCGTAACCAGCGGCCGCCAAAACGTCCTGGGCCACGGCCGCCTGCCCCGCGCCGCCGTCAACCAGGATCAGGTCCGGTAACGGCAGGAATTTCGCCTTTCGGGGCGGCAGCAAACCCGCCGCCGCAGCGCGCTGCTCCTCTTGCGCCCTGTGAAATCTGCGTGTCAGCGCCGTGCGTAAGGCCCCGTAGTCGTCCTGTTTGCCGCCGGTACCCAGGGAAAAGCGGCGGTAGGCGCTTTTATGCGGACGGCCCCCGATAAAAACCACCATTGACGCTACCGGCTCCGACTCCCTGAGGTAGGACGCGTCATACCCCTCTATTCTTTGTGGAACCCGCTCCAACCCCAAAACAACGGCCAATTCGGTTAAAGTATCTTCCTTTGTATCTGACCGGACCCTGGTCTCTTCAAGTCCCAACAGAGCATTTTTCAGCGCGAGGGCAAGAAGTTCCTTTTTTCTCCCCCGGCGTGGTACGGTGAGGACAACGGCACGGCCCGCCTGCTTACGAAGGTAGACGGACAATGCCCGACCCTCTTCGCCCAGATCGTCCGGCAGAATAACCTCCCGGGGAAAAGTCACCGCGATACCGCTGTAATACTGTTTTAAAAAACTTGCGATTACCTCGCCGTCGCTTTTGCCGGCGGAACCCGCCAGCGCAAACAGTTCCTGGCCGATCAGCCGCCCCTCCCTGATCAGGAGGACCGTCGCCACCGCTGATTCTTCAGTTCGTGCGAGAGCCGCCGCGTCGAGGTCCTCACTCTTTTCCAAAACCGCGCGCTGCCGCACCAGGACGTCTTCCAACGCCCGCAACCGGTCGCGCAGGACACCCGCTTTTTCAAATTGCATCCTTGCCGCCGCGGCGCCCATCTCTTTTTTAAGGTGGCCCAGCAGTCGCCTATAGCGCCCTTCGAGGAACAGACACAGGTCGTCGATGCCCTTCCGGTAGCTTTGCCGGTCCACGTGCCCTGTGCAGGGTCCCGGACAGCGCCTGATGTGGTAGTTCAGGCAAGGCCTGCTGCGTTTAGGCGCCCCTGTCTTGCACGAGCGGTAAGGAAAAAAGGTCCGCGTAAAACGGAGTGTCTCGTAGACCGCGCCCGCGCGGGTGTATGGACCATAATAACGCGCCCCGTCCTTCAACCGCCGGCGGGAGAACAGCACCCGCGGGAATTCTTCGTTCACGGTGACCTTGATGTAGGGGTAGCTCTTGTCGTCCTTCAAGACAACGTTATAGTGCGGGCGATGACGCTTGACCAGGTTGGCCTCAAGCACCAGGGCCTCCACTTCGTTTTCCGTAACAATGAACGAAAGGTCGGCGGCCTTTTCCAGCATCGCCCGCACCTTGGCGTCGCGGCCGTTTTGTAAATAACTCCGTACCCGGTTCCTAAGGGAGACGGCCTTGCCCACGTAAATGACTTCGCCTGCCGCATCTTTAAAAATATATACGCCGGGCTCATCCGGACATTTCTTAGCCTTGTCGGCCAGCGTACGCACCAATACTCAGACCACCCACTGTTTCAAATATGTCCCGGGTCGAAAGTCAAAAGTCCCGAGTCAAGTTAAGTCCTAAGTCCAAAGTCGAAAGTCCTAAGTCCAAAGCTTTATGTTCACAGTTCACGGTTCGGCTGATACGAATTGACCTTTGGGGTCAGTTCACAGTTATGGTTCACAGTTCCGGGTTCATGGTTCGGAGCTTCCGCACTTCGAACTGACCCGTAATTCATGCAGATTAGCCAGCACGTCGAACGTTGAACGGACCCTAAAGCCCATCAGTATGGGCTTTAACGCGAACTACCCCCGCCCCGCCGCAAGATGACTTTGGTCTGTGCTGAAAATGCGTCTCAAGTACTGCCCCGTCAACGAATACAGTGATTTTGCGACTTCTTCCGGTGTTCCCGTGGCGACGACCAACCCTCCACGGTCTCCACCTTCCGGCCCCAGGTCCACAATGTAATCCGCGGTCTTTACGACCTCCAGGTTATGTTCAATGACCACAACCGTATTCCCTGCGTCCACCAGCCGGTGCAGCACTTCAAGGAGCCGCGCCACGTCGGCGAAATGCAGGCCGGTGGTCGGCTCGTCCAGGATATATATAGTCCGACCCGTGCTGCGGCGCGACAGTTCCGTCGCCAGTTTCACCCGCTGGGCCTCACCGCCGGAAAGGGTTGTCGCCGGCTGTCCCAGCTTGATATAGCCGAGGCCCACGTCCTGGAGCGTTTTTAGGCGGCGTTGTATTTTCGGCATGGCGTCAAAAAACTCAAGGGCCTCGTCCACCGTGAAACCAAGAACGTCGGCGACGGTCTTCCCACGGAGCTTCACTTCCAAGGTCTCGCGGTTATAACGGCGGCCTTTGCAAACTTCACAGGGTATGTACACGTCCGGAAGAAAATGCATCTCTATTTTAACGATGCCGTCCCCCCGGCAAGCCTCACACCGCCCGCCGGATACGTTGAAACTGAACCTCCCGGGACCGTAACCCCGTACGCGCGATTCCGGCAACAGGGCAAATAGTTCCCGGATGTCGGTGAACACTCCCGTATAGGTAGCAGGGTTGGAGCGGGGCGTCCTGCCGATCGGGGACTGGTCGACGTTGATCACTTTATCGATATGTTCATGGCCTCCAATGCGCCGGTGTTCCCCCGGCAACTCCCTCGCGCCGTGAAGTTCCCAGGCCAGCGCCCTGTGTAGAATATCGATAACCAGCGTACTCTTCCCTGAACCTGAAACTCCGGTGACACACGTAAAGACGCCCAAGGGAAAAGCGACGTTAATGTCCTTGAGGTTGTACGCTTTGGCGCCCAGCACGCTCAGCCACTGCCGCCCCGGCCGGCGGCGGCCCGGCACGGGGATTTGCTTCTGGCCGCTTAGGTATTGCCCGGTTAGTGACGCGGGGTGGCGGATAATCTCCGAAGGGGCGCCTTCGGCCACTACTTTTCCGCCATGCGCCCCGGCCCCGGGCCCGATGTCGATAACATGGTCGGCGTGTAGAATGGTCTCGGCGTCGTGCTCGACCACGATGACGGTATTGCCGATATCCCGCAATTGCTTGAGCATTTTTAAAAGTCTGCCCTGGTCCCGCGGGTGCAGCCCGATGCTCGGTTCGTCGAGGATATAAATTACCCCTACCAGCCCCGAACCGATCTGGGTGGCGAGTCGTATCCGCTGGGCTTCCCCGCCGGAAAGGGTGTTCGCCGCCCGGTTCAAGTTAAGGTAATCCAGCCCGACATTCGCCAAAAAACCGATGCGGGCCTTTATTTCCTTCAGGACCTGTTTGCCGATAATCCGCTCGCGCGGATTGAGTTCCAGTTCGTCAAAGAACCGTAACGCTTCCGCCACGGATAACGACGTGACCTCACTTATGGAACGGCCGCCGACCTTAACGGCCAGCGCTTCGGGCCTTAACCGGGCGCCGCCGCAAGCGCTGCAAGGACGTCGCCGCATTAAGTGTTCGATCTCGCCACGTACGTAGTCCGAGGTCGTTTCCCGGTGCCGCCGGTTCAAGTAAGGAATTACACCTTCAAAAGGAGCGGTATACTCTCTGCGCCTCCCGCTCACGTCCCGCCAGGTGAAGCGGATCCGCTCGCCGCGTGTTCCGTAAAGAATAACCTGCTGGTGTTCGGACGACAGTGTTCCGAAGACGGTGCCGGTATCGAAGCCGTAATGGCGCGCCAGTCCCTCAAGCAGGTAGTACTGTCCGCTGTAATAAGACCAGCCGGCAACCGCACCTTCCGCGATGCTTTTTCGGGGATCGATAAGCAGTTCCCTATTTACCTCAAGGTGTGAACCCAGCCCGGTACACGCCGTGCATGCCCCGTGCGGACTATTGAAGGAAAAAAGCCTGGGCGAAAGTTCCGGCAGGCTCATCCCGCACTCCGCGCAAGCGAATTTGCTGCTGAACAGTATCTCTTCTCCCTCAACCACGGCGGCCAGCGCCAAACCGTCGGCCATTTTCAGCGCAGTTTCCAGTGAGTCGGCAATGCGCGGCGCGGCCTCTTCATTTACCACAAGCCGGTCAACTACAATCTCGATGTTATGCTTCTTATTTTTATCAAGGTTGATTTCTCCCTCGCCCAATTCCAGTACCGCTCCGTTCACCCGTACCCTCACAAAGCCCTGGCGCCTTGCCTCTTCAAAGACCCGGGCGTGTTCGCCTTTTTTACCGCGGATAATGGGGGACAGGATTAAGACCCTGGTCCCTTCGCTCAAGGACAACATCCGGTCCACCATTTGCGAGACGGCCTGTTGCCGTATCGGCAAACCGCACTGCGGGCAGTGGGGTTTGCCGACGCGGGCGAAAAGGAGGCGGAGGTAGTCGTACGTCTCCGTCACCGTGCCCACGGTCGAACGCGGGTTGTGGCCCGCAGATTTCTGGTCGATGGAAATGGCCGGGGAAAGTCCTTCAATGCCGTCGACATCGGGTTTATCCATCTGCCCGAGAAACTGCCTGGCGTAGGCGGAAAGGGATTCGACGTAGCGCCGCTGACCTTCGGCGTAAATGGTATCAAAAGCCAGGGAAGACTTACCCGACCCGGAAAGCCCGGTTATTACCGTCAACTGATTCCGGGGAATACTGACGGTGATATTTTTTAGATTATGAACCCTGGCGCCGCGAACTTTGATTGCGTCCTGCATGATCTCCACCTGATTTATTAAATTCAGAAGTCAGTAGTCAGTATTCTGAACAGATAACAGATAGCCTGGACTCTGAGTCCTGCTTTTCTACTTCCCGGTTCCTACCTTCCGACTTCCGGCTTCCGACTTCAGACTTCTTTTAACGGCTCCCTCTCTGATTGCCAGCTCCGCTCTCAACTCCAGAAGGATATCCCGCAACTGGGCGGCGACCTCGAACTCGAGACCGCGCGCCGCTTCCCGCATCCTTTTTTCGTATTCGGCAATCAGCCGCTTAAGCTTGTGCACCGGCATGTCCCTGGGCCGAACCTCGTAAACCCCTTCCTGTTCCGCAGCTTTAGTCGCCTCGATCACGTCCCGCACGGGTTTCGAGACCGAACGCGGCGTGATCCCGTGGAGGCGGTTGTATTCCAACTGGAGCTTGCGCCGCCGCTCGGTTTCCGCCACGGCCCGCTGAATTGAACCGGTTATGACGTCGGCATACAGCACCACCAGCCCGTTGACATTGCGCGCCGCCCGCCCGGAGGTCTGGATGAGCGACCGCTCGGAACGGAGATAGCCTTCCTTGTCGGCGTCCAGGATAGCCACCAGGCTTACCTCCGGGAGGTCAAGACCCTCACGGAGCAGGTTGATCCCCACAAGGACGTCGAACACACCCAGTCTAAGGTCCCGGATTACGGCCATGCGCTCCAGGGTGTCGATATCCGAGTGCAGGTACCGGACCTTTATGCCGGCCTCCCGGAGATACTCGGCCAGGTCTTCCGCCATTCGCTTGGTGAGCGTGGTGATCAGCACCCGTTCGTTTTTGCCGACCCGAACCCTGACCTCGGCCAGAAGGTCGTCAATTTGACCTTCTGTCTTACGGACCACGACGGTCGGGTCGACTAGACCGGTGGGTCGGACGATCTGCTCCACCACCTGGGCGCTGTTCTCCAGTTCATACTGTCCCGGCGTGGCGGATACAAATACTACCCGGTCCACCCGGCTGATAAACTCCCCGAACCGCAGCGGGCGGTTATCGAAAGCCGACGGAAGCCGGAACCCGTAATCGACAAGCGCTTCCTTTCGCGAACGGTCGCCGGCGTACATGCCGTGCAGCTGCGGTATGGCTACGTGCGATTCGTCGATAAAAAATAAAAAATCCCCCGGGAAGTAATCCAAAAGCGTATAAGGAGGCTCTCCCGGTTCCCTTCCCGTGAGGTAGCGGGAGTAGTTTTCTATCCCTTTACAAAACCCCACCTCACGCAGCATAGCAAGATCGTAACGGGTCCGGCTGTCAAGGCGTCGCGCCTCCACGACTTTCCCTTGCGCTTCAAACCAAGCTACCCGCTCTTCAAGTTCGGTTTCGATTGCGGCCGTCATCTTTTCCAGCCGTTCGCGCGCGGTAAGGTAGTGCGTCGCGGGGAAAAACGATACGTGGTAGCGCTCTCCGGCCACGTTCCCGGTTAGGGGATCGAACTCGGCGATGCGCTCCACCTCATTCCCAAAAAAGGAGATTCTTACGGCCGTGTCGGATGCCGAGGCCGGAAACACGTCTACAACGTCCCCGCGTACCCGGAACTTCCCGCGGGTAAAATTCACGTCGTTGCGTTCGTAGCGTATTTGCACCAGTTTCTTAAGGACCGCATCCCGGTCGTAGCTTTCACCGCGGCGCAGGGAAACCACCTGAGCCGCATACTCCACGGGATCGCCCAGGCCGTAGATGCAGGAGACGCTGGCCACCACGATAACGTCGCGGCGTCCCAGTACCGCCGCCGTTGCCGCATGCCGCAGCTTGTCTATCTCGTCGTTGATCATCGAGTCTTTTTCTATGTAAAGGTCGGTCTGGGGCAGATAAGCCTCGGGCTGATAATAATCGTAATAACTCACGAAGTACTCGACCGCGTTTTCTGGAAAAAACTCTTTGAACTCGCTGCACAGTTGCGCCGCCAAGGTCTTGTTGGGCGCCAGGACAAGTGTGGGCAAACCCACCGCGGCAATGACATTGGCCATGGTAAAGGTCTTACCGGAACCGGTCACGCCGAGCAGCGTTTGCATGCGGTGCACTTTTTGAAGGCCCGCAACCAGCCCCTCGATCGCCTGGGGCTGGTCGCCCGCAGGTTTAAAACCCGATTGAAGGGTAAAAGGAGACAATGTATCACTCCGTATAGTTTTTTATAATAATAATTATACCACATAAAAAGGGCCCCTTCAGAGCCCGCCAACAGTCTTTGCCGCAGCCGCACCGAACAAGCTCAGGGACCGGCGCGGGGTCGTTCCCGCAGGTGCACCGTCCTCACCGGGAAAGGTATTTCAATCCCTTCTTCAGCGTACCGCTTACGTAAACGCTTTAAAAACTCGTGTTTGACAGGGTACTGATACGTAAATTCTTGTACTCTCATGACTACCGTAAAGTCAATGCTCGAATCGGCATACGTGTGATAACGGACCAGCGGGTCGAACTCGGGCACGCCGCCCGGGACCTCCTTCATCACCTGCCTTGCCGTTTCGATGGTTATCCTCTCAACAGTCTCCAGGTCGCTTGCGTACCCGACGCCCACCTGGACAAGCACCGCCATTTCCTGCTCCGGAAAGCTGTAGTTCGTGACGATGGAAGCGGCCAGTTTCGTGTTGGGAATAATGGACACGTTGTTGCTCAGCGCCTTGATTACCGTACTGCGCCAGTTTATGTCCGTAACAAAGCCCTCCTGTCCGGTTTCCAGCTTGATGTAGTCGCCGGGCCTGATCTGCTTGGAAGCAATAATATGTATCCCGGAGAAAAGGTTCGCAAGGGTATCCTGCAACGCAAGCGCCACCGCAAGCCCGCCGACGCCGAGCGCCGTCAGGATCGGCGTGACGGAAATGCCGACGGTCTGCAGGGCGACAAGTAGACCGATAATAAGGATAATGAGCTTCGTGACGTTGATAAATAATGTTGCGGCGGGAAAAATGCCCTTGGCCTTTTCGGCGTAATGGTTGATAAACCCGACCGCCACCCGCATCAGCACAATGGTCAAGGAGAGAATTACGGCCACCTGAAGTATTTTCAAAATAAGATCGTGGGCGGCGGGGGTAAGCGCAACGGTCAAAGTTGCCACGTAAACGCCCGCCAGCACTCCCCACAACAATACTATCCGGCGGAAACCGGCAGCGATTATTTCGTCTCCCTGCCACTTCGATTTCCGGGCCAACCGCAGTATTCCCGCAAGGACCACCTTTTCCAAAACAAAGCCGGCGATATAACCGGCAGTTATTATTAGAACGGGCAGGAGAACCTGGGGCGGGTACAAGATACGCACGACCTCCCGCGCAGAACCGTATATCCGTATTATATCAGTTCCTTCAGCTTCGACAATCATTCCTTCCGTGCTCAAACAAAAATACGCTCCGGCCCGTCCGGGAGCGCTTTATTATTCTTTCGGCCGTTAATTAGTCTCCAGGAGTTCATTTAGCAGCCATAAAACCTCTTGAGGGGACGAAAGGCAGAACCTGGCCTGAGAATGGCTTAAGCCCACCTTAATCGAGTAGGCCGCGGCCGGTAGAACGTTGAAAATATCCTCGTCCGTCCAATCGTCGCCAACGGCGAGGATAAACTCCCAGTCCTCTTTTGTCAGCCACTTCGTAACGGCCTTGCCTTTGTTTATCCCGACATTCTTGACCTCCACCACCTTGTTCCCCTCCAGGACCTGAAGGTCCAGATTAGCGGTCAGGTTCACAAGATTATTCATTAACTCCCTTGCTCTGGTCAAACCAAGTTCGGGTTCTGCCTTTCTGTAATGGTAGACCAGGGCACAGCTTTTCTCTTCCACAAAGGCGCCCGGCGTCCTGTCGGCGTATAACTCGAGAATCGGCCGTATTTCCTCCTTCCACGCGACGTTCAGGAGCTCGAGCGTCTCCCACCGCCCATTCTTTTCCCGAAGCCATAAACCATGCTCCGCAATCAAGCCCAGACCGAGGTCCCCAAACCAGTCTTCGAGGTTGTCTTGGCCCCGCCCGCTGACCAGTACCACTTCGTTTCCGTTCGTACCGCCGGCCTTCTGCAAAAGCTGCAGCACATCGGGTCCCGGTCTGGCCTCTTCGGGCTTATTACAAAACGGGGCGAGCGTGCCGTCGTAATCCAGGAGGATCAGGCGGCGCCGGGCGCCGGTATAATCATTAACCAGGCGGCGCCTCATCTCGGTGCTCAGGCGTTTTGCCAGGAGCCCCGCCTGCCGTTTCTTAGTTTCCAACAGCCTGTCCACGAATCTTTCGGCCCACTTCCCTACGTTCCAGCGTTTAAGCCGGTTTTGCATAACCTTGTTCCTGGCCGCCTGCTCTTCCTCGTTCATCGCCAGCGCTTCGTCTATGGCCGCGGCCATCTCCGCCTTGTTGTTCGGGTTTATGACGAGGGCTTCGCCCAATTCACTGGCGGCGCCGGCCATCTCGCTGATAACCAGGACCCCTTTCCTGTCAACCTTGGTGGCGACGTACTCCTTGGCGATCAGGTTCATACCGTCCCTCAGCGGTGTGATCAAAGCCACATCGGCGACCGCATACATGGCCACGAGGGGAGTAAACGACAGTACGCGGCTGAAATACTGGATCGGCACCCACCCCACGGTACCGTACTGACCGTTGATGTTTCCGACAAGCTCATCCACCTCTTTCTTGAGCAGGCGGTATTGGTGAAGGCTGGCGCGCGAAGGAGCGGTAACCAGGACCAGCGTTACCTTCTCGTGCCATTGCGGGTAATTTCTTAAAAAAAGTTCAAAAGCCTCGAGGCGCTGGGGAATGCCCTTCGTATAGTCCAGGCGGTCTATGGAGAGGATGATTTTTCTGCCGCGGAGCCGCTGTTTGAGAATTGCCGCTTCTTCCCTGACTTTAGCATCACCGACCGCCCCGGCGTACCGGTCGTAATCTATGCCCATGGGGACCGAGTCGACCTTGACCAGGCGCTCATCCGTTACAATTTCGCCCATCCTGTGGTCGAGTCCGAGTAAATGGAGCACGCTGCTTAAGAAGTGGCGCGCATAATCGTAAGTGTGAAACCCGATAAGGTCCGCCCCCAGGAGACCGGTCAGCAATTCGCGCCGCCAGGGTAAAAGCCGGAACAACTCGTATGAAGGAAACGGTATGTGCAGAAAAAAGCCGATGGTGGCATCCGGCAGTCTTTCCCTCAGAATTCCGGGCAGGAGCATTAAGTGATAATCATGCACCCAAATTATTTCGTCCGGCCGCGCCATCCGGGTTATTTCTTCACCGAAGACCCGGTTGACTTCCACATACGCCTCGTAGTATGTATTGTCGTACGCAGTGTATTGAGGAAAATAATGAAAAAGGGGCCAAATCGTCTTGTTGCTGAAGCCCTCATAGTACTTTTCGACATCGCCCGCCGAAAGAAACACCGGGTGGCAGTTAAACCTTTTCTTTAGTTTTTGCTTAACCGTGTCCCGGTCCGCCTGCCCGTCCATTTCTCCCGCCCAACCGACCCAGACGCTGTCCCGGGAACCGTAAAACGACTTCAGACCCGTTGCCAGGCCGCCGATGCTCGGTGAAAAGCTGTAACCGGTTTTTTTCTTCATAATGGTTACCGGTAACCTGTTGGAGGCAATAAGCAATCTTGCCAATTTAATCCCGCTCCTTTCACCTTGCCGCGTAGCTTTTGGCATTGCGATGCACAAAAAATTGCATTTAATGCAGAACAGCCCTTTTGTATCAAAACAAATACACTCCGCCTCCGGAGTGCGTAAAAGGAAGTCGGGCAAACCGCCGTTCGGCCGTTGCCTTTGACATTTTCACGCTTACGAGGTTAGCTGACGGGTTCGGGTCCATATGACTGAACCCTACCACGCACTCAATCCACCCGATTGTCTTTAACCCTTTATGTTTAACCCAGGACAATAAGAGCACCATTGAGTGCTTGGATTCACCCCTGAAGAATGGTTCCCCCGTTTCTCCGGCAGGAGAACTCAGCGCCGCTTGGTATTTTCCTCAGTTTACCAAATAACGAGGTTTCTGTCAAGGCCCGGCTCTCTTTTTCAACAGGCCTCGCTATTCCGCGAGAGATGTCCCATTCTAACGGTTCAACGACGACAGGGCAAGCATAAACATGTTATAGACCGGGCTCAAGGCATAGCGGACCTGAGCAGCCGGTTGAACAAGGGGACCGCGCTCCGACCGGCGCGTGGCTCCCAAAGCGGGGGGTTTACCGTATATGTCGTTGCGGATGGTTTTGCAGCGGGAATGCGAAAAGCCTTTGATGAAAGAGTTTCACCAGGCGCTTGACAATCTAAAACTCGCGCGGCGTCAGTTGGATTTTTCCGACCCGGAGTATATCGATACCACCATCTTTAACATCGGCGCCTCTGAAAGCCGCCTTGCGGCGATTTTAAGACAGGCCCGGAAAGAAAGGGTTTCCGCCTGGTAGGACGATGGCCGGCTTCGTCTACTTTTTTAGGGCGAAATAAGCGTCCCTTACCTTTTGGAAATCCTCCCACACCTCACGTTTTTTTGTCGGGTCGCGCAGAAGGGCCGCCGGATGATACGTCGGCATTACCCGCGCACCTTGAAACTGTTCGAACCACTGCCCGCGTACCCTGGTAATCCTGGCTTCGGCGCCGATAAGGTACTGCAACGCCGTTGAACCGAGCAAGACGATGATCTTAGGTTTAATCAGTTCAAATTGCCGGCGCAAGAAGGGAAGACACGCCTGGGCCTCCTCCTTGGAAGGGACACGATTACCCGGGGGTCTGCATTTAACGATATTGGCGATATACACTTCTTCGCGGGTAATATCACAAGCGGCGAGAATCCGGTCCAGAAGTTTTCCGGCCGCGCCTACAAACGGCTGTCCGAGGCGGTCCTCATCGGCGCCGGGTCCCTCGCCGACCAGCATAAGCAGCGCCAAGGGGTTCCCCGTACCAAAGACCACATTGGTCCTCCCGGCGGCCAGGCCGCATTTGCGGCACTGGTTTAAGCTTTGGCGCAATTCTTCCATATTTCGGGGCCCGGTAAGGTCCTCAAAGGTAAGTTGCAGTTCTTTTACCGGCGCTTTCGCCACGCCGTTCACCCTCCAGTGAAAAATAAAAGCCCGTTGTCCGGGCCTTTATCAGGGATTACCGGTTATTCCCTTTCGAGAATTATCTTATGCTCTACCAAGGCAAGTTCTTTAATCCTCGCTTTGATAATTTTACGACGGCCGTATATGTCTTCCAGCAGCAGTCCATCCTCGGTGGGGATAACTTTGTCTACCATCTCAAGCAGCAGTTCTTCCTTTTCCCCGTCGCGGAGGTATGCGTTAGCTTCGCACAATTTATTCATCTCCCTTCACCGGGACTACTTGCAGTTCTGTGTACAAATTATATGTGGCTGTTTTTTCTCTGTCAATGGTCCCGGTTCGGTCAGGTACCGGCGGCTTTCCGAAGATCGACCGGCTTCTCGTTCCGAAGACTGCGCAACAGGTTTTGCTGGGCCACTGTCAGTTGACGGTCCTCTTCCCCGTCTTCCGGCTGCTCCACCACAACGTCGGGCTCCACACCTCTTTCATTGATATCGTTTTTCTTCGGCGTCAGGTAGCGGGCGGTCGTCAGCTTGAGCCCGGCCCCGTTCTTGAGCGGGTAAACCGATTGCACCAGGCCCTTGCCGTATGTACGCGTGCCGACTATCGATCCCGAACCGGTTTCCTTAATGGCTGCAGCAACGATTTCCGAAGCGCTGGCGCTGTACTCATTGACCAGAACAACCACCGGCAGTGCAAGCCGGTCACTGTCCGCGCTGTGGACTTCGTCCCTGCCGCGTTTGAAGTTGACGTAAACGACGGGCCCCCTCGGGACGAAATAGTCTGCGACTTTTACCGCCGCATGTAATTCACCGCCCGGGTTATCGCGTAGGTCAAGGATCAACGCCCGCATTTCCTGCGTTCTAAGGTCTGAAATCACCCGGTCCAGCTCGGCAGGCGTTTTTTCGGAGAATTGGGAGATGGCGATGTACCCGATTTTTTCGGGCAGGAGCTTGCCTTCAACAGACGGCACTTTTATCTCTTCCCGCCGCAAGGTAAGGTTGAGCGGCCCGCTCCCGGCGCGCATAAGGGTAAGTGTGACATCGGTTCCTATCGGACCGCGCATGAGATTGACCGCCGTTTCCAGGTCAAGCCCTTCCGTATCTTCGTCGTTAATTCCGGTGATCACGTCCCCCGATTTGATTCCCGCCCGGCCGGCCGGTGTGTCCGGAAACGGTTTGACAACCGTCAGGCGGCCTTCCTTCAAACCGACGACGATACCCAGGCCCCCGAAAGACCCTCTGATCTGGTCTTTCAAGTGGCGGTATGTTCTGGGCTCCAAATAGATGGAATACGGGTCGCCCAGCGACCCTACTATCCCCTTGGCGGCGCCGTCGACTAAATCGCCGGGACTGACCTCCTCAATGTAGTCCGCGCGGATGATGGCGATAACCTCAAGCAGGTTGCCCACCTGTCTGAACCCAATCACGGCGACAACAAACCCGATTAAAAGACCGACCGCCAAGAGTGCAAGACACCCGGCGGCCAACCAGAATCTGCCGATGCGTAAAACCCTCACTCCCAGTTTCATCTCCGCCTCAAAAACTGCTATACATTATACCATAAGATTTATTTCGACAAGCCTGAATCTATTCCTGGGGTATTACTCTGTAAGAACATCCCAGGGAGGTTGACGGAATGGATAAGCAC
>JAGUUY010000193.1 GCA_020063185.1 Bacillota bacterium | reverse complement strand
GGTCCCCGTGCGCGCGACCGTACCGGCCGCGAGTTCCACCACCATGCGGGCGGGTCCGCACGCCGCGCATCGCCACGGTTTCAGATTCTCCACGGTCTTTAAAACGGTGTAATCGGGGCTTAGAAACAGCAGGTCGATGGGGAATCGCATAAACATCATGTGCACGGCGCTGCAGGGTTTAATTAAAAGTCCTTCGTCCGCCGGCAGCCGCTTTTTCCCCAGCAGTCCGACCATCCTTGACCAAAAACGGTCGGCGACGAGCAACCTTGCGGCGAGAACCGTATTCTTTGTGGCGTTCATGAGTTGCAACGTCCGACCTCCGCCCTGAAAATAAGTCACGAGTCGAAAGTCTTAAATAGCTGTCAGCTTTCAGCCGTCAGCTTTTAGCTTTAAATAATATTGAAAGTCGAACCTTGAACGGACAGAAAGCCATATCCGTAAGCTTGCACGTAAGAACGTAGAACATTGAACTTCAATCCTCGAATTCAGCGCTATCGGTTTATAGCAAGCAATCCAACGGTCTCCAACACTGATAGCTGACGGCTGACGGCTAGTCAACCTTGAACTTCGAACTTCAAACTGACCCCAAAGTCCTATCCGTCCGAGCTTAACTGAGGACTGAGGACTGGGGACTTTCGACTGAGGACTTAATTCATGTGCCTCCGTGGTGAATCTGTATATAAATATTTCAATTCTTTCTCTGTGCTCTCTGTGCCTCTGTGGTGAACTTGTTATTTGCTTTCCGGGCAGTTGAATTCGAACACGTAACCCCTGACCTTAAACCGGTCGCCGCTCACGATCCGCCTTCTGGTCCTGGGGTTTGCTTCGTAATCGCCGGCATCCCCCGTAAAGACAAGGAAAGTCCCCGGCAGGCCCGCCGCCATATAAGCACCTTTCCTTAGGGCTTCAAACCCTTTGGCGCCTTCAACGGTTCTCTTCTGGTCCCTGGTTATTTTTTCGACCTTGAAAGCAAAGTCGCTCGTCCGCGCCGGCAATACAAAGTCCACCCCGGGCCCTGCTTTTGTCCCCACAAAGACTGCCCTTTGTTTCTTTCCCCCAAGGTCGAATTCGTTAACTGTGGGATTTTCTTCGTCCTCGTTCCAGTATCGCAGCGTTCCTTTAACCATCGCCGCCGAACTCAACATTTTAACCCTGAGTAAAAGCAGCAACAGAGCCAAAAACAGGACTGCACCGCCGGCCGGCACGACCACTCCCGCCGTCATTAAGGGATGTTTTTCGCCGAAGGAACGCGCCGGGTTAACCGTGACCTCACCGACAGGCAGCTTTTCGGAAATCGCCCGGTCGCGGTAAACCCCTTCCATGGCCAGGGCCAATGTGACGCTGCCTTCCTCCAGCAACTCGGCCCATCCCGAAAAAGTGCCGTCGCCCTTTGTCTTATCCCCGGAAGCGCGCTCCCCGTCGTCAAGCAGATCGACCGTCCGCGGCGGCTTCCCTTCCGCGGTCAAAAGCAATTGGAACTTATCAACTCTTAAATGGGGCCCCGGTGTCAGGCGGTCGCCGCCCAGGGTAATCCATGCCTGGACCAGGAGCCTGCGGCCGGATTCGTAAGGTCCCGGTTCAAAATCCGCCGATAGTTTCGGCTTTTCCGCCGGTTCGTGTTTGTGTATTAAAAAGACCGAACGAAAAAACTGTTCCAGGGTGTCCGCCTCGGGAACGAAGAAATAGTCGCCGCCGGTTTCCTGGGCGACCCTGTTCAGCAAAGGACCGGCTTCTTTCCGGTGGAGCGCGATACAGTGGACCGCCCAGCCCCGCGCTTTGTACGCGCCGGCAAGATCGCTGACCGCGTTAATGTAGGCATCCATCCTGGACGGGTTGCCTACCAGGTAGGGCAAGTCCGGCTCGCCGTCGGAGAGCAAGATCGCGAATCGTTTCTCGCCGGTCCCGCGGTTGAGTTCCTGCAGCGCCAGTTCCAGTCCACCCTTGATGTCGGTATTGCCGGACGCCCTGACACCGGTCAGGAGTGCTGCCGTTTCATCCCGCCACTGCCCATGGCCGATTTTCTTCAGCGGCGCCAGCACCGAAGCCTGGTCGGAGAAACCGATGATCGAGATTTCGTCGTGCTCACCCAGCATCTCCAGGACCTTTTTCGCCGCTTCCAGCCGGAAGTCGTTGGGGTCGTTGGCCTTCATACTCCCGGAATTGTCGATGACCAGCGCAACGGTCACCGCGCCGGGAACCGTGTCCCGTTCCTGTCCCCACATATTCGCGCCGAGCATGAACACCAAAGCAAATAAAAAAAGAGAGGTAATGATTCGTTTTTTCATAAAATGACCTCTATAGTTAAAAAGCTTTAAGGAATTGAAGTAATGCCGGGCCCAGAATAACGATCATTAGCGCCGGAAAAATACAGAGCACAAGCGGGAAAACCATTTTTATCGGCAGTTTCATGATCGTTTCTTCCAGCCGCTGGCGGCGCAGGAGACGCATGGTCTCGGACTGGGCGCGGAGGATTTGCCCCATACTGATCCCCATCTGCGTTCCCTGGATGATCATGGACAGAAAAGTGGTCAGGTTGTGCGACCCCACTTTGCGCGAAAGGTCCCTGAGCGCCGCCTGTCTCGGTTTGCCCATTTTCATCTCTTGCAGCGTCTTATTGAATTCTTCCGACAGCGGCCCCTGAATTTTTTCGGTCACCTTGGCCAGGGCCAGGTCGAAACCTAACCCGGCCTCCACGCTGACCACCAACAGGTCGATGGCGTCAGGCAGCAAAAGATCGACTTGTCTTATTCTTTTGCTGACGTTATTCATAAGCCATAATCCGGCAAACAGTGCGAATAACAGCAAACATAACAGAGCGTAAAGCAAAGCGTAAACCACACCCAAACCCAATACCAGCGCAATACCCAACGCGAGCAGGGCCGCCAGGAGAGCGCCCATGATAACAATCGTCACGAATACACCGGCCCGCATTCCCCTGGGGTTGCCGGCCTGCGCCAGTTTTTGTTCTATGTTGTTCATGATGTTTAAGGGTAAAAGACCGGTGGAGAACTTAACCATTTTTGTTCCCAGCGGTTTTAAAACGCGCCAGTAGAAGGGGAGGTTCAGCGGTTCCTTGACTTCATCGCCCGTCCTGGTTTCCTCAATAACGTTCAACCTTGTTTTGATCCGCGCCCGCTGCGTTGTTAAGGCCCAGTGCGCAAGGAAAACAAGGCTGAAAACGCCCACGAACACGACTCCTGTTGCTGTAAAAGCCAATTCCTGAACCTCCTATACTTCTATATCAAGCATCCTGCGTATAACGAGCACGCCCGTCAGTTCGGCGAATAAGGCCATAAGAAGCATTATCCGTCCTTCGAAGGACACAAAGAGTATTCTGATAAAATCCGGGTGAAGAAGAAAGATTATCAAACCGACGACTACGGGGAGCACCGATATTATTACCCCCGTCAAACGTCCCTGGGTCGTCAGGGTCCTTGCCTCGCCCCGCAAACGGACCCTTTCCCGGATGGTATGATTGATTTTGTCCAGAATTTCCGCCAGATTGCCGCCGACATCGTGCTGGATGCGGATGGCCGTTATCACCATGGCCAGGTCTTTGTCCCCGGTCCGTTTCTCGAGACCGGTCAGAGCCTCCTCAATACTTCTGCCGAGGGTCGCATCCTTGGCAAACCTTTTCAGCTCGTCGGCCATCGGCGGCGGCGCTTCGCGGCTGATAAACTGCATGGCCCTGGTAAAGGAATGCCCCGCCCGGAGGTAATTTCCCAGCAGCATGATCATGTCGCCGACCTGGCTGTTGAGCAGGTGGCGCTGTTTGCCTTCCCTCATGGACAGGTAGACGTGAGGGATAATGAACCCCGTTATCCCCCCTGCCATGACCATGAAGATATACTCTACCGCACCCCAGCCCATTACCTGAAAACTGTGCCGGACGGCCAGAAACATAAGCAGCGCGGACAATAACGCGGTCCCGAGCGCAAGCAGGAAATACTCGTACGGGCGATAAAGAAGACGTGCCCTTTCCAGTTTTACCGCCAACCAGTCTAAATACGAAGAGAAAATCGGGAAGGTTTTCGGCGCCTTCTTCACCAGGACCCCCGGCGCTTCTTCGCCTTCCTCCCGCTGGATCATTAATTGCTCAATATCGCGCAGCCTTTCCGAAAT
>JAGUUY010000172.1 GCA_020063185.1 Bacillota bacterium | reverse complement strand
CTGTCCCCTACTCCCAGCGCCAGTGCGCCGCCGCTTCCCCCTTCACCGATAACTATTACTATTATCGGTATCCGGAGGACGCTCATACGCAGTAAATTTTGTGCGATTGCACGGCTTTGCCCGCGTTCTTCGGCGCCGATGCCGCAGTGGGCCCCAGGGGTATCGACAAAGCTGATCACCGGCCGTCGGAATTTTTCCGCCTGCTCCATAAGCCGCAAAGCCTTGCGAAACCCTTCGGGATGCGCCATGCCGAAGTTCCGTCTTACGTTTTCTTTCGTATCCCGTCCTTTGAGATGTCCAATTACGGTAACCGGGGCCCCTTGAAAAAGTCCGATGCCGCCGTAAATCGCCGGGTCGTCGCTATACAAACGATCGCCGTGAAGCTCAAGGAAATCCTCAAAAAGAATTTTTATATAATCCTCGGTGTTAGGACGGTCCGGGTGGCGGGCCAGCTGTACCTGCTGCCAGGGGGTTAGATCGGCAAAAATAGAGCTTTTTAATTCATCCGCTCGCCTTCTTAAGTTGTTGATCTCATCGGAAAGGTCGAGACCTTTTTCATCGCTGAAGGACGTCAGTTCCGTAATTTTATTTTCCAATTCGATCAGCGGTTTCTCAAAATCCAGGATTGTCGGCACCAGGCTCCCTCCCTTGGTGCAAAATAAGAATGCGCGCCAGGGTCTCACGAATTTTACCCCGGGGTACCACCAGGTCGACCATCCCGTGTTGCTGTAAGAACTCAGCAGTCTGGAAGCCTTCCGGGAGTTTTTGTTTGATGGTCTGTTCAATGACGCGTGGGCCCGTAAATCCGATCAGCGCCCCTGGTTCAGCCACAATAATATCGCCCAGCGTAGCAAAGCTCGCGCTGACACCGGCGGTGGTGGGATCGGTAAGCACAGTAACGTACAGGAGTCCCGCGGTGTTTACATGCCTGAGTACCACCGCCGTTTTTGCCATTTGCATCAGCGCCACCATGCCCTCCTGCATACGCGCGCCGCCTGAAGCGACGAACAGAATAAGCGGCAATCGGCGCTCGCAGGCCCGTTCTACCGCCCGGGCAACCTTTTCACCCACCGCAGCCCCCATACTGGCCATAATGAAATGAGAGTCCATTACACCGAGTACGGTTCTGTGACCCAGGATACTGCCTTCCCCGGTAACGACCGCTTCATTGAGTCCGGTCTTCTGCCGGGCTTCCGCCAATTTCTCCGGGTAATTGGGAAAGGCCAACGGGTTGTCGGCCACCAACTCGGCGTCAAATTCAACAAAACTACCCTCATCAAGCGTGAACTGCAGCCTTTCTCCCACGGTGACACGGAAATGATAACCACATTTAATACACACGTTTAGGTTTTTGGCCATATCTTTCTTGTAAATTATCAGGCCGCACTTTGGGCATTTACGCCAAAGCCCTTCGGGCATCTCCTTCTTGTCTTCTTGCAGGACGGTAACGTACTTGGGCTTTTTGAATACTATCACCGGTGTTCCCCTCTCACTTTTGGTACCGGCCGGATATGCGCCGCAATTTAAAAACCGGAGCGCTCTTAAAAAAGGTATTGCAGCAAAAGGGGTGGTTTCGGGCAACCTTTTTCGCTTCCTGAGTCCCCAACCTGCTCCGTGCCCCGGCTCTATGACGATATGAAATTGCTAAAGCGCCGCTAAAAGTTTATGCGCCTCTTCAGCCTCGGCTTCCGGCACAAGAACTTCAAACGCCTGATGTTCGCTTATCCCGGTGTTCGCGACATCCAGCTTAACTAATAAGCCTTCGCCGGCAAAAAAGTCCCTTATTTTTTCGGCCTCTTTCTGGCTGGGAGCGATATATACCACGGTCCACACTGAGGGCACTCCCTGTCCAAACAATCTATTACAATTATACCCGGAACATTTGTCATAAATGCCCAAACCCCACTGCAGCGCCGAAAAAACAGTGTTACGTATGCTAATCCTCGGTGCGGATGCCACCGTGTTTGGTCAAGAGTTCCGCTTTCCCTCTGATTTTTATCGCAGAGGTGTGTTCAGTAAACTGGGCGATCATCACTTCACCCTTGTCCAGTTTCTCGGTATGATGGAACTTGGTATCCCTGCCACGGGTGAGCCCCATGATGGTGACTCCGTTTTCCATCGCCTTGATCACGACATAATCCGCCAGAACCCAATCCTGCTCAGGCATTCATTACCCCCCGTCTCTCGCAAGTATGATAGCACACGCAACCTAAAAAGGGCAAGTTTTCCGCCGGTATAAGGCCGACGAATAAAAACGCGTCAGACATTGAAAATCGGCCTCAATTTATACCTTAAATTATGGTCACAAGTATGTCTTTTCCTCTGACACCTCTCACTTCTCGTTTCTCATACCCGGCGCCAGGCGACCTTGATGTTATTTTCCCCCACCATGTCTTTGAGCAGGTTGACTACGGGTGAAGCCAGATCCACCCAGTAGCTTTCGGGGACTTTCCGGACGGCGGTTTCTCCCGATGCGGATACGTACACCGGGCAAGTACCACGGTACTGTTTTAAAGTATCTTTCAGCCGCTCCGTAAAGTTCGGCTCACCTTCGGGCAGACGGAGGTAAATTTCCGCCTTATCCCAATCCAATGCCGTAACCTCCTCCGCCAGAATTTTCGCCCGTTCTCCGGCAGTTGCTCTGCGACCCCGGACCAGGAGGACCGCTTCCGGCTTCACCAAGTGCCGGCACTCCTGATAAACACGCGGGTAGAGAACGACCTCAATGACTCCGGTTAGGTCTTCGAGTTGGAGGATAGCCATCTGTTCCCCCCTCCGGGTGCGAACCCGCCGCACTCCCAGCGTTAGACCCCCTACCGAAAACAAATCATTCGCATCCGTTTCCGGTAAGTCAACCGCCTGGATGTTGGTAAAGGCCTTTAAAATTTCCCGGTAGTTTTCCAGAGGATGACCAGTGATATACAGGCCTAAAAGCTCTTTTTCCATTGAGAGTAGTTCCGTTTGGGGAAACTCTTTTAGTTTAGGATCAATGTTCAGGCGGTACCCACCGTTTTCAAGGTCGGCAAAAAGGCTCAGTTGGTTGGAATCCCTTTCTCGTACCGAACGCTGGGCAAGCTCCAGTCCTTCGCTGAGCATGTCCAGCACCTGGCTCCTGGTATGCCCGAGCGAAGTACAGGCCCCTGCGCGGGCCAGACTCTCCAAAACGCGGTGATTGATTACGCGGGGGCTGATCCGGGAGCAAAAATCGCCGAAATCGCGAAAGGGGCCTCCCTCCCTGCGGGCGGCGATTACAGCCTCGACCGCGCTTTCACCGACGTTCTTGATCGCGGTCAGTCCAAAGCGGATGCCGTTCGGCACCACCGTAAAATTGTGGCCGCTCTCGTTCACATCGGGCGGGAGCACCGCAATGCCCAGCCGCCGGCATTCTTCAACGTACGCCGCGACCTTATCGCTGTTGTCGCGCGACGACGTCAATAGTGCGGCCATGTACTCCGCCGGGTAATGCGCCTTAATATAAGCCGTCTGAAAGGCGACCATAGCGTAGGCCGCCGAGTGGCTCTTGTTGAAACCGTAACCCGCAAAATACTCCATAAGGTCAAAAATTTCACCCGCAAGCTTCTCGTCAACGCCGTTATGAATCGCCCCCTCTACGAACCGTGACCTCAGGCCGGCGATTATCTCGGGCTTTTTCTTTCCCATCGCCCGGCGCAAGAGATCCGCTTCACCAAGGCTGAACCCTGAAAGGGTGCTCGCGATCTGCATTACCTGTTCCTGATAAAGAATTACGCCGTACGTTTCTTTGAGGATCGGCTCGAGTTTCGGGTGCGGGTAACTGACCGGTATCCTTCCGTGTTTGCGTCGGATAAAGTCTTCAACCATGCCGCTTCCAAGGGGCCCCGGGCGATACAGCGCCACGAGGGCGATCAGGTCTTCAAACGCGTTCGGTTGAAGCTCCCGCAGGATATTACGCATGCCGCTGGACTCCAGTTGAAAAACACCGGCGGTCTCACCCCGGCAGAGAAGTTGGTAAGTGGCCGCATCCTCAAGCGGCAGACGGTCTATGTTAAGTGTTGTACCTCGGTGTTTGGCGACAAGCTTCACCGCGTCGGCAATCACGGTGAGGGTTTTTAGACCGAGGAGGTCCATCTTGAGGAGGCCCAGTTCTTCCACAGCCTCTTTGGCGAATTGGGTCGCGACCACACCGTCGGCCACGCGGTGTAAAGGTACAAAATGCGTCAGCGGCTCCGGCGCGATAACGATTCCTGCGGCGTGCGTCGAAGCGTGTCGGGGCATGCCTTCCAGGCGCGCCGCGACATCAAGCACCTTCTTAACCATGGGGTCGCTCTCGTAAAGTTCGGAAAGGTCAGGCGAAGTCTCGAGGGCTTTGTCCACAGTCATCCCAGTTTCGCCCGGTACAAGCCTCGCGACGCGGTCTACGTCGCCATAAGGCAAGCCTAGAGCGCGGCCCACATCACGGATAGCGGCCCGGGCCGCCAGCGTTCCAAAGGTGGCAACCTGAGCCACCCTGTCTTGCCCGTAACGCCGGAAAACGTAATCGATAACTTTACCGCGCAGTTCATAGCAAAAGTCGGTGTCGATGTCCGGCAGTGATACCCGCTCGGGGTTAAGAAACCGCTCAAACAGGAGACCGTACCTAAGGGGGTCGATGTCGGTCACCTCCAGGCAATATGCAACCACGCTGCCCGCAGCGGAACCGCGCCCGGGCCCGACCAGTACACCGTTGTCGCGAGCGAAGCGGATCAAGTCCCAAACGATCAGAAAGTATGAGGGATATCCTGTGTCTTCGATCACCCGGAGTTCATACTCCAACCTTTCTCTAACCGCACTGTCCGGATCCCCGTAACGTTTTGTTAAGCCCTGAAAGCACAACTCACGCAGGAAACTCGCAGGCGTGTATCCCTGGGGGACCGGATATTCCGGCAGATGATATCTTCCAAAGACCAACTCGACCCGGCACCGTTCGGCGATTTCCAACGTACGCGCCAGCGCCGGCGCGAAGTCAGGAAAGACCGCCTCCATCTCCGCGGCGCTTTTCAGGTATAACTCTTCCGACCGGAAGCGAAGCCGTTTTTCGTCATGAACGGTCTTTCCCGTCTGGATACAAAGAAGAATGTCCTGTATGGCGGCATCCTTCTGTGCCACGTAATGAACATCATTGGTAACCACGGTGGGAAGACCCAACTCACCGGCAAGGTTGATTACTTCCCGGTTGATCAACTTTTGTTCCTCCAGGCCGTGGTCCTGGATTTCCAGAAAAAAGTTGTAAGGGCCGAAGATCTCGCGGTAAATAGCCGCAGTCTGTCTGGCCTTGTTCAGGTCGCCGTTTAAAATGCATCGCGCCACTTCGCCCGATGTGCAAGCGCTGAGGGCTATCAAGCCGCCGCTATACCGCCCGAGCAAGAACTTGTCCACCCTCGGCTTATAGTAAAACCCGGCGGTATACCCCATGGATACCAGTTCCATGAGGTTCCGATAACCAAGCTCGTTTTCCGCAAGCAGAACAAGATGATAAGGGTTGTCGTCCACTTTGGGGGTCCGGTCGGCGACGGTTCTGGGAGCTACGTAGACCTCGCATCCCAGTATTGGTTTTATCCCGCTCTTAATACAGGCCTGATAGAAGTCCACAATTCCGTACATCGCGCCATGGTCGGTAATGGCCAAGGCGGGCATTTTCAGTTCCTCTGCCCGTTGGACCACGTCCTTAATTCTGGCGGCCCCGTCAAGTAAACTGTATTCGGAATGAAGGTGAAGGTGCACGAAGGCCAAAAATAATCCCCCCCCAAGAAAGCGTGCATGCTGATACTGATGACCTTTTCTTTATAGTCCGTTTTAAAGTTCGAAGTTCGAAGTTCGAAGTTACTAAAGCTGAAAGCTGACGGCTGAAAGCTGATCACTATCACCGCTATCTTTTAACTCGGTACTCGGGGCTCGCGACTCGCGACTCGTAACTCGCGACTTCTATATTCTATATTCTACATTCTGAATTCTCTATCTCAGCCCTGCGAACCCATTCTGCCGTAAGGCTTCGTACAGGACGATCGCAGCCGCGTTCGACAGATTTAAGGAACGGGCGCCGCTTGTGATCGGAATACGGACCAACCAGTCAGCAAACCGGTGCAAAATCGTTTCGGGAAGTCCCGCGGTCTCTCTGCCAAATACCAAAAAACAGTCCGGCGGGTAGGACACGGCCGTATACCACCTGGAAGCCCGTGCAGTAGCAAAATAAAAAGTTGCGCCGGTATTCGCCGCGTATACCTCTTCGAAGCTGTCGTAATAGACAATCTCAACCAAGCGCCAGTAGTCCAGACCCGCACGCTTTAGGTGCTTGGCGTCCGTAGAAAACCCGAGCGGACGGACCAGGTGCAGCACGGTACCCGTAGCCGCGCACGTCCGGGCAATGTTGCCCGTATTAGCCGGGATTTCGGGCTCAATAAGAACGATGTTCACGAGTGTGACCGGAAGCTGCCGGTCTCTCTTTTTAGCACTTATCATCACCTGTATCGGTAACTAATTTCGGGTAAACCGGCGTCGAAAAGACCTCGAGACTTCTCCGGCGGGTTATCAAAGCACTAAAATCCCTACTATCAGTTCTACCAATTTCATACGATTTCCTTCACG
>JAGUUY010000123.1 GCA_020063185.1 Bacillota bacterium | reverse complement strand
GCGCTCAGACACAGGTTTACCGCGATCCGATGCAGATACGTGCCAAAGTCAGCCTCGCGGCGGAAATTGTTGAGTGCCCGGTACGCCCGCACGAAAGCTTCTTGCGCAAGGTCCTGGGCGTCCGCGTGGTTTCCCGACATCCGGTAGCAAAGTCCGTACAGACGGTCCTGATACAGTAAAACTATTTGCTCGAAAGCTTCATTATCGCCGTCCTGAGCTTTTGCCACCAGTGTGCTTATATCCACCAAAGGAGCATCCTCCTCTGGATCCGGTTGCCCGGATACCTTTTAGACCGTAAAAAGGAACGGAAAGTTCCTTAAACTTTTAAAGCCGTGGGTAATTTATTGCACGCAACAAGGTTTAGCTGGTTAAAGAGGTTTACAATGGTTCGGTTTTACACCCGTAGTTTATCATTGTACCGTGGCAATGCACAAGCCGCTAAACCTTTCCTGCAAAGGCGGAACCGAACCGCACCGGTGGCGGGAGGGATTTACGACGCGACGGCGAATTATCGATAAAATAGGCCGTAAACCGGCAAGAGGTTTAGCAATTAATGAAGAATATGGCGGAAAACAGTCATAAACCGAATATGCCAACCACTTCCAGGGTAGTGGTCATTGTGCCGGCGTACAATGAGGAAGGGACCGTGGGGCGGGTGGTAGCCGAAACCAGGGCGGTTTTCCCCGGTCTCGAGATACTGGTGGTCGACGACGGCTCCATGGACGGTACCGCCGCCGAGGCCCGGTCCGCCGGGGCGCGGGTGGTTGAACTGCCTTTCAACCTGGGTATAGGCGGGGCGGTTCAGACCGGGTATCGTTACGCCCTGGAATGCGGATATGATGTCGCCGTTCAACTGGACGCCGACGGGCAGCATGACCCGGCGGACCTGCCGAGGCTTGTGGGCCCGGTTGCCGCCGGTGAAGCTGACCTGACCGTCGGGTCCCGGTTTTTGGCCCCGAACGGATACCGGGCGCCCGTTTCCCGGCGTGCCGGAATGTTGCTGCTTTCCCTTGCCGTATCCTTTTTGACCGGACACCGGCTATACGACACCACGTCGGGTTACCGGGCGGCTGGTCCGCGGGTGATTCAAATGTTCGCCGCGCATTACCCGACCGATTACCCGGAACCGGAAAGCATCGTCGCTGTACGGCGCCGCGGGTTGAAGGTGGTCGAAGTGCCGGTGGGGATGCGCTCCCGGCAGGCGGGTTTTTCGTCGATCACCCCATGGCGGTCGGTTTATTACATCGTTAAGGTTCTGCTGGCCGTTTTCGTCAGCGCCTTGCGGGGAAGGGAGGAACCGGGAAATGACTGGCAACGGCCTCGTATACCTTTTGACAGTTGTCGTTAGCCTGGGGCTGTTGTGCCTGATTATCGACTTAATCAGGCGCCGCCTGCTTAAGGAAAAATATGCGCTCCTGTGGCTGGCTACCGCCCTCGTACTTTTTGTTTTTGCGGTGAAGCGGAGCCTTGTCGAAATGCTCGCCGACGCTCTTGGGATCTACTACGCGCCGTCGGCGCTATTCTTGCTCGGTTTCCTTTTCATGTTGGCGCTGAACTTACAGTACACAGTCATGCTTTCCCGCCAGAGTGAGCGGATAATTCGCCTGGCCCAGGAAGTGGGACTGCTGCGCAGGCGGTTGGAGGAGCTGAATGGAGGTCCGGGAGAAGAATACCGTTCGGAAACCCATCAGGAGCGCGGCGCCGCCGATGTCTGAACGGCTCGCTCGCCGGGTTGTCAAAGTGGCGGTACGTATTTTAAACGGGGGTCCGGCGGTCCGGTGAGCAAGAAGCGGCTTTCCCTAAACTACGGTTTCCTGGCTGTCTCCCTCCCGTTGGCCGTGTTTTTCCTGGCCCTGACGCTGCGGGTGGTCTTTATTCACCACTGGGGGAGCACCCTGACGCTGCTCAGCGACGACCTTGGGTACATCGAAAGCGCCCGGAGGCTTGTCGAAGAACACGTGCTTTCTTACTGGCGGCCGCGCCTTTCACCGGCGCCGGCTCTGGGGCCTACAACCTACATCATGCCGGGCTACCCCATTTTTATCGCCGTTTTTATCTGGTTGTTCGGCGACGGCAGCCATGCCTTCGCGGCCGCACGGTACGCTCAGGCGCTCATTGCGGCGGGAAGCGTCGGCCTGGCCTTCTACCTGGGTAAGCATTTCGGCGGGCGGCCGGCGGGGCTCGGCGCGGCGCTGCTTTGCGCCTTGTACCCGCCCTTCGTCCTCTACAGCGGCTTCTTTTTGACCGAGACGGTGTTCGGCTTTTTACTGC
>JAGUUY010000016.1 GCA_020063185.1 Bacillota bacterium | reverse complement strand
TCTATACGGATCAAACCTCTTGAGCAGCAACGAGTTGCTTACCACGGAGACCGAACTGAGCGACATCGCCCCGGCGGCAATGATCGGGTTCAGGAAACCCATGGCCGCCAGGGGAATGCCCAGTGTGTTGTAAATCAGCGCCCAGAAAAGGTTCTGCCTGATCTTGCGGACCGTCTGGCGGCTCAACCTGATCGCGGCAACGATTTCACGCAGGTCTCCCCGCATGAGCACAATGTCCGCCGTTTCCATCGCTACATCGGTACCCGTCCCTATGGCCATGCCGAGATCCGCGACGGCCAACGCGGGAGCGTCGTTGATCCCGTCGCCGACCATGCCGACGCGGGCCCCCTCGTCCCGTAGTTTTTGCACCTGGCGGGCCTTGTCCTCCGGCAGTACCTCGGCCAAAACATGGTCAATACCTACCTGACCGGCGACGGCCCTGGCGGTACGCGCGTTGTCTCCCGTAATCATCACGACCCGCAGGCCCATGGCTTTGAGACGGCGCACCGCTTCCGCCGAATGTTCCTTGACGGTGTCGGCGACGGCGATCATCCCAATGGACCGGTTGTTCTCAGCCACGAGGACGACCGTCTTCCCCTGTCCTTCAAGGTCCTCCAGCCGGGCCTGAGCATCCGCCAGAACAATGCCGCTGTCTCGCAATAGTTTCACATTGCCGATGAGGACCGCCTTCCCTTCGATTTCGGCTGTGATTCCGCGGCCCGGCACAGCCTCGAACCTCTCCGGCTCGGGGACGGTAAGTAATTGCTCTTCCGCAGCGGCTACGACGGCCCGGGCGAGGGGATGTTCCGATCGTCGCTCGGCAGCCGCCGCCAGCCGCAGGACGACGATTTTTTCATTCTCGCCGAAGGGAACGACGTCTGTAACCGAAGGTTCTCCCTTGGTTATCGTCCCGGTCTTATCCAGGACAATGGTATCAAGTTTGTAAGCCTTCTCGAGGTGCTCGCCGCCCTTGATCAGTATCCCGTGTTCCGCCCCCCGCCCGGTGCCTACCATAATGGCCGTAGGGGTTGCCAAGCCCAGCGCGCAAGGACAAGCGATCACCAGGACTGCCGTCATATTGAGCAGCGCGGTCTGCACCTGCGAGGTGGTTAAATACCAGCCCACAAACGTAACAAAGCCGATGACGACAACGGCCGGCACAAAATAAGAGGAGACAACGTCGGCCAGGCGCTGTATCGGTGCCTTCGAGCCCTGCGCCTCCTCCACGATGCGGATGATCTTTGCCAGTGCGGTGTCCTTACCGACCTTAACGGCTTCAAAGGTAAAACTCCCGTGACGGTTGATGGTCGCGCCCACTACCTCGTCACCGACATGTTTGTCCCGCGGCAGGCTTTCCCCGGTCAACATGGACTCGTCCACCGTTGACGAGCCCTCTCGGATTATACCGTCAACCGGAATACTCTCTCCCGGACGCACGATCACCAGGTCTCCGACGGCAACTTCTTCCACGGGGATATCCACCTCCTGACCGTCGCGCAGTACACGGGCGGTACTCGGTCTGAGGGCGATCAGTTTTTTAATCGCTTCGGAGGTACGCCCTTTGGCTGACGCCTCCAGCAGACGGCCGAGAAGCACCAGGGTAATGATGACCGCCGCCGTTTCGTAATACACAAATCCGTCTAGAAAAAAGGTGTTGGCAATACTGTAGAAGTAGGCCGCCGATGTTCCGAGGGCGATCAGCACGTCCATGTTGGCCGCGCCGTGGCGCAAATTCAGGTAACCGCGGCGGTAGTATTGAAAACCGGGACCAAACTGTACGACGCTGCCGAACCCAAATTGGACGTATTCGCTCATCAGAAACGGGACGTGAGGCGCCAGGCCGAGGTCGGCGCCCATAACGTAAAGGAGCGGAAGGGTCGCCGTAACCGCGAGGATAAACATATTACGCTGGTGGACGATCTCGCGGGAGCGCTCCTCTTTGTTAACCCGCGTGTACGATGCTTCAGGCAGGTCCTTGACACCATACCCGAGGTCAAGGACGGCCCTTTTGACCTCTTCGGCGCTGATCGTTTCCGGCAGATATTCCACTGACGACCTTTCGGCAGCAAGATTTACAAAGGCACCGGTAACCCCGTTGAGCGCCCGCAGACTTCTCTCCACACGGGCGGCGCAGCTCGCGCAGGTCATGCCCTCAACGGCCAGTTCCAGCCGGCGGGTTTCAACATCATAGCCGAGGTTCCTGATGCGTTCGATAATGTCGCCGACCGAAATCCGCGCGGGGTCGTAACCAACCGTAGCACTCGTAACGGCAAAGTTAACGGCAGCCTGGCGCACACCTCTAATTTCCTTCAACGCCTTTTCGATGCGGGCAGCGCATGCCGCACAACTCATGCCGTCGATGCCGATTGCAACCTTGCGCCGGTCCCCGGACGCGGTATTCTTATGGAACGGGCCGTCACCTTCCATGGCTCCACCACCCGGTCGCCCTTAATTTTTTACACCGATGTTCTAATTTCGGGTGCCTTACCGCGTTTCCTTCACGACCGCCCCGGTTTGCCTCAACTATCTGGAAATAAAATATCATTCTCGCCGGGCGCAGCGTTTGCGTCCTTAGGGTATGTACTGCGGCTTTCTTTAATTCGTCCGGTAAAGTCGCACGGGCGTCCGATCCCGCTGCTGCTCCCGTATTGTAATCAGTGCGCTACCTTGCGGTAACACCGATTTCTGCAACGTAACAAAAAATGCCGCGGGACAAAGGATTTTCCTCTTGCTACGCAAAATTTAAATATATAGCACGAAAAAATGAATATGACGAAGAATTTGCGGAGGGGTAAATTCTGAAGCGACTGCTGCTGTTTCCCCTGATCAGCTTGTTGTTGTTGGTCAACACCACCCCGACCCTCGCTTCATCGACCGGTATCGTGGTCAACGGTCGGACTCTGGTAACGGAAATCCCGCCCCGGATTGAGAAGGGGCGGGCCATGGTTCCCTTGCGGGCCGCGGCGGAAGCCCTGGCCGCTGATGTTTATTACGATCCCGATACCAGGGCGGTGGCTGTAACCAAAAACACGACCCGGGTGACCCTGACCATAGATTCTACCTGGGCTAAAATCGGCGAACTGACCACGACCCTGGACGTACCGCCTAGAATTGAGGCCGGACGTACCCTTGTACCGCTCCGTTTCCTGGGCGAGTCCCTGGGCATTAACGTCGCCTGGGACCCGACGGCGAGGACCGCGTACCTCAGCGAAACCCTCCTTCACCTGCCGGGATGGACGAAACCCCTTACTACCGCGCCTCCTACCCTCTATCTGGAGGGAAAGCGCATCGACGTGAAACTCCATCAGCCGGTCTGTGAATATGTGGAGGCCGACACCCGGATCGACTTTGAATTACGAGGCCTCAAAAACATTACCGCAGCGGTCATTGTGGTTGAAAAAGGGGGGGAACGGAGCGATCAGCCGTTTACCGCGGCCGGTGGCGTTTGCCGCGGTCAGCTCTGGCTCCCGTTCGGGCCCGGGGAGTACAAGATAACGGTCTGCAGCCCGCCGCAAGAAACCAATCTCCAGGGATGGGCCGGTTTCAGGGCACGCAACACGGGGAGCGGAGACGTCCGCTACCTCGCGCCGATCGACTGGATTGACTGGGACCGCGTCGAAATCCTTAATTTGGCCGATAAACTGGCCAGAGATTACCCGATGGATACGTTAACGGTGATTCACGATTGGGTGGCGCAGAACATTAACTACGACGTGGTAATGTCGCGCTCGGCCAACATCCCCCAAAGACGCGCTTCGGAAGTGCTTCACTCCCGCACTGGTGTGTGCGAGCATTACAGCCGCCTTCTGGCCGCCCTGTGCAGGGCCAACGGCATTCCGGCCAGGATCGTTTCGGGATACATGCGGCGGGAAGGCGACAGTTGGCCTACGAAGCCCAACCATGCCTGGAACGAGTTGTTGATAGACAACAGGTGGGTTACGGTGGACGTCACCTTGGACGCCGGGTATATCGAGGGATCCCGCTTTGTCAAGAGCCTTAGCCGGTCCTACCTGGACCCGAATCCTTCCGTGTTTGCCGCCACGCACCGAAAACAGTAGTAGCTGATTACAGGTCCGTTCTAGGTTCTACCCTTAAAATACTCCTGATGGGCAACACCCAATTGGGTCGTGAATCCTGCTTTAGGGCCTTTTGCCGGTGTCCCCCGGCTGCGCTGTGCTCAGCCCGACGCGACATCGGCTCGGTTCGGAGCGAACGACGGCTCCCTTATAGAGCCGATATTGATAATCGGTAGCTGAATTTGTGGTCAACGTCAATAATTTCATTGGTCTTGCAAGCTACTGTCCTGTTACGGGCACGATGCGCGCGCCTGTTCGCTTAACCTCACCTTCGCCGTGTCCGCGTGCCCGGTCTTCGGCAGAGCGCGCCTCGGGGACAAACGGCAGCGGCCTTAGGTGCAATTGTTTTCATCCCTTGTGGTGTCGCTTCTTTGCGGCGACACGGACGACTACGTTCAAGGTCAGCGTGCCGTTCACTATGATTAGCCTTCCAGCCTGTGCAACGTGCCTCAAAGGGTATAAATTCCAGGGTCTTGCACGTTAAACGTTGTACGGACCCAAAAGGTCCGTCCAATTAAGTTTGCACGTTGAACGTTGAACCTGTTACGGCAAAAAACCCGCCGGGTCGTTGGGAACACCATTCAAGCGGATTTCAAAGTGCAGGTGCGGGCCGGTCGAGTGCCCTGTGCTGCCGACCGTTGCCACAACATCCCCCGCAGCGACATTCTGCCCCACGGAAACGTTGACCGAGTCACAGTGCCCATAGTAAGTCGCCGAATTACCGCTGTGTTTCAGAATGACCAGCAGCCCGTAAGTCCCCGCCGGACCTGCATAAATCACCGAACCGCTCGCCGCCGCCTTTACCGGGGTCCCGGTGTCCGCGGCGATGTCCATCCCCTCGTGGGGCCTTCCGTCGCGCATTCCGAACGGCGAAGAGATCGGTCCCAGCACGGGCCAACAAAACGCATCGCGTTCGCCCCGTTCAGTAATTTTGGTCCGGCCCGGCAAGGGCAAGGGTACGGTCACGTCCGCCCCCACGGGCAGGACTTGGTCGGCTTCCATCCCGTTGACGCTCAATATTTCTTCCATTGCGACACCGTAGTTTACGGCGATATTCCAGAAGGTATCACCGGCAACAACGCGGTGGGTCAACCCCCCGAAGGGTACCATAAGGTACTGACCCTCGTAAATCAGATCGTATTTCGACAGGCCGTTTGCCTGCGCTATCGTTTCGATACCAACCCCGTAAAGCCGAGCGATACCGTAGAGCGTGTCGCCGCGGCCTACCTGGTAGTACGTAGGTAGACCATCAATATCCGCCACCGCAGGCTGAGGCTCTCCGAAGAGCTGCTCATCCAATCCCGCCTGGGCAATGGTGGCCGTTCCGCTTGTTAACAGTAAAAGCACCGTCAACAGCGTCATCTTTTTCATTAGACGTCGCATTCTTGTCACCCACATATTTTAGTTAAACAATACTCCACGGCCATTCTTGCCCCAAGCGATGAATTTTATGCGTCGGGGCCGCCGGCTGGAAGGAAGAAAAAATAAAAAACGGCCCGCGGGCCGTTCTCCTGGTCACCATTCCGGCTTTCAGCCGCCCAGATTTACACCGCGGCGGGTAGGGGTATAACCGGTGCCGTTCTGAACGTGGTTGTCGGTCGCCTGTTTAAAGGCCTGGAAGTTTCGGATAAGGTCGTCGTTAACCTTGGTACGGCGGATCTCCTCCAACAGGTGTTCCATGGCGTCCCAGGGGGTCATCTGGTTGGTGGCCTTCCGGAAGTACCAGATCAACTCCAACTCCTCACGGGAAAGCAGCAACTCTTCCTTCCTCGTGCCGGAACGCTGGACGTCGATGGCCGGGAATATGCGGCGGTCGGCCAGGCGCCGGTCAAGGATAAGTTCCATGTTCCCCGTGCCCTTAAATTCTTCAAAGATCACATCGTCCATACGGCTGCCGGTCTCTACGAGGGCCGTGGCTAAAATCGTCAGGCTGCCGCCTTCTTCGAGCTTGCGCGCGGCCCCGAAGAAACGCTTCGGCTTGTGCAGGGCGGCGGGATCGACACCGCCGGACAGGGTCCGTCCGCTGGGCGGCACGACAAGGTTGTGCGCCCGGGCCAGGCGTGTAATACTGTCCAATAGAATTGCCACATCACGTTTATGCTCGACAAGGCGTTTCGCGCGTTCCAGGACCATCTCGGCAACCTTCACGTGGTTGTCCGGGGGCTCGTCAAAAGTGGAACTTACTACCTCCCCCTGTACGGAACGCTCGATATCGGTCACCTCTTCCGGCCGCTCATCGATGAGCAATACCATGAGGTAAACCTCCGGATGATTGGCCGTAATGCTGTTCGCTATCTCTTTTAAGAGCGTGGTCTTTCCTGCTTTAGGGGGCGCCACGATAAGGCCGCGCTGTCCTTTGCCCAGGGGGGAAACAAGATCGATGATCCGCGTCGCGATTTTGTGAGGACCTGTTTCCAGCCGGATCCTTTCCTGCGGGTAAAGCGGCGTCAGACTGTCGAAGTGGATGCGTTCGCTGATATACGCGGGATCGCTGTCATTTATTTTCTCCACGCGCAAGAGCGCCAGGTACCGCTCGCTTTCCTTAGGACGCCTCACTTGCCCGGCGACCAGATCGCCCGTGCGCAGGTCGAACTTCCTTATCTGCGAGGCGGAGACGTAAATATCGTCTCCGGAAGGAAGATATTTAAAAGGCCGGAGAAAGCCATAGCCGTCGGGAAGTATCTCCAGTATTCCCTGGGCGTACATCAGCCCCTCTTTTTCAAGGCGGGCCTTGCGGATCTCGTAAATCAGTTCCTGCTTCCGCAGGCGGTAGTAGCCCGGTATATCAAGGTCCCTCGCCATTTTATAGAGTTCCGTAACATTTTTCGCCTCAAGATCGTTACCTAATAACAAACTTTTCACTCCTCGGTATTATTGTGCGCCAAAGGAAAGGTTTTTTACAGTCGGAGCCGCGCGTCGCACTATCCCGCAAGGCAGACCGCAAAAAAAATGTATTTCTGAGCATAAGGGGTGGAACCGCAAGAAAGGACATTGTCGCCGTAAGTCGCACTTTCCGCCCACGGACCTCCTGCAGGCACATCGCCCGCACATTTTTTTAAAGTACAATTTTGGGACTTTTCAGTGTTTAAGCAACCGTGTCCGGAATCGGGGGCATCAGGCTATACGTAAAGGTGTTTCTTTGTGACAGCCCTTTACCTATAACTCGTAAAGCATTTACGGAACTTCACAGATTACCTGAGGAACTGCATGGGGAATAAACTTCCTGCGGCCTTCCTGCATAATAACCGGTGACACTCACAATCTAATTTTACCCTGTTGCACCATTAATTATAACCGTACTTTGGCCTTCCTATTTGTTTTCTAATTTATTCCAGTCAGACAGAAACTGTTCTATGCCTATGTCTGTTAGGGGGTGCTTCAGCATTTGCACCAGTACTTTATAAGGTACCGTGGCTATGTGCGCCCCTGCCCGGGCGGCGGCCAGGACGTGGAGGGGATGACGGATACTGGCGGCGATTATTTCCGTGGTAAAATCATAGATAGAAAAGATCTCCGCCACGTCGGCGACAAGGTCCACCCCATCATGTCCCACGTCGTCCAGACGCCCTACAAACGGGCTTACAAACCCTGCCCCGGCAAGAGCCGCCAAAAGCGCCTGGTTGGCGGAGAAAACAAGTGTAACGTTGGTCTTTATCCCTTCAGCAGCCAACGTCTTTACGGCCTTTAGACCTTCGTATGTAATGGGGACCTTAATCACAACGTTGGGGTGAATGGAAGCCAAATCCCTTGCTTCGGCCACCATTCCCGGAGCATCGAGACTTATAACCTCGGCGCTGACAGGACCATCGACAATGGCCGTTATTTCTTTTACTACGGACTTGAAGTCCCGCCCTTCTTTGGCGATCAAAGAAGGGTTGGTGGTAACCCCGTGAATTACACCGAGAGCCGCCGCCAGGCGTATTTCTTCCACGTTGGCGGTATCGAGAAAAATTTTGATTCGCGGTCACCTCACAAAAACAGATGTTGAAGCAAGAGGTTGGGGTAGAAAGGCTGAGGGAGTCGGTACCGTCTCTAAACCCGCAAGGTTTAGTTCCGGATGAAAATCCCACCAGCGTCAATTATACAGTATCAGCCTTATTTGCGCTACCAAAAATACGAATTTTTTCTCGTATTATAACGGTTGCCTCCTCACGCGCGGGCCCCAGTACCTTTCGGGGGTCTATTTCCCCACTTTCGGCCTCCAGTACGCGCCTCATAGCATTGGTAAAACTCTCCCGTATATCGGTGTCGATATTCACCTTACGGATGCCCCGACGGACGGCCTCACGAATCGCTTCCGGGGGTACACCTGAGGAACCGTGCAATACGAGTGGAATTTCGAGACGCGCGGCAATCTGGTCCAACCGGTCGAAGTCTAGGCGCGGCTCTCCTTTATATCGGCCGTGGGCGGTACCGATGGCCACGGCGAGAGAGTCGATGCCGGTCTCGGCGACAAAGCGGGCGGCTTCGTCCGGGTCGGTAAAAAAAGCCTCCGCCTCACTGACCGAAATGTCATCTTCTGTGCCGCCGATCTTGCCTAGTTCCGCCTCCACAGATACCCCAAGTACATGGGCGACTCCGACAACGTGTTTGGTCAGAGCAACATTTTCGGCAAACGGCAGGCGCGAACCATCAATCATTACTGAACTGAAGCCGGCGGTCATACAGCGCAACGCCTGCTCAAAACTGGTGCCGTGGTCCAGGTGCAGCGCAACCGGGATACTCGTCCCGGCAACCGCGGCCTTGGCAAGCGCAGCAATATACGACAGGCCGGCGTATTTTATCGCCCCCTGGCTTGCCTGGAGGATGACGGGGGCGTTCTCAAGCTCGGCCGCGGTAATGATCGCCTGAACAAGTTCCATATTGTTGCAGTTAAAAGCCCCTACGGCGTAACCGCCTGCTGAGGCCGCCTTAAGTAAGCGAGTTGCGGGAACCAACGGCATATTAGTCCCCCCGGTTCAAAGTTAAGCTAATACTGATGGACCTTTAAGGTCGGTTCTACGTTCTACGTGCAAGCTACAGGGATAGACCTTTGAGGTCCGTTCTACGTTCCAACGTCAATACCGATACTGATAGACCTCTGGGGTCAGTTCAAAGTTCAAAGTTTGGAGCAAGAATACTGAATATAGAATGTAGAATTCAGGAGTCAGAATTCGGACTCCCGACTCGCAACTCCAGTTCCCGCTTCCCGTTTCCGGACTAAGGACTGACGACTGAGAACTGAGGACTAATAAGGCTGACGGCTAAAAGCTGATAGCTTTATTTATTATCCCTCTTAATTCCCTTTTTCTTGCTGCGTGAAACCCTTTCGAGTTTGCAGAAGCCGTGACGGGCAAGTTCGACAGCTGGAAGTTCCTGGAGGTGAAGGAGGTCTTGTTCAGTTTCGGCATAGATAGTGCTCATTCGCTCGCAGTTCTTACATCGCAGCTCAAGGCGGTCCGGTAAAACCTCGAGTTCAATTCTGTTTTTCCCGCAGGGACAGAAAATGCCGCCTTCGTCAGCCATCTCTTGTAGATAGTTCAACACCTCAAACATCACGTCGGGGTTTGAGAAGTAATTGGGGCCACCCAGTTCGTCGATCAAGGCTTCGAGTTCTTCCTGGTAGGTTTGGATGGCGGCGCGGACCTTGTCCCTGGGGCCCATGCTTCCCATTTCCAGCCCTGTTTCCAGACACAGAAGCGGGGTCACCTCTGAAGAGTAAAGCTTCTTACCCGATAAGCGGTAGCTATGACTTAAATCGCAGATAGTACAGCACACTTCAAAGGTATATGCGGCGTGGTCACGGGTCAGTACTTTGGCCTTCTCCACCCCGCAAGAACAAATAACCCTCCCGGGTCTTTGCTTGGAGATGGCAAACCGGGAAAGGTGAAAAAGCTCCAACCTGCCGCATTCAGGGCAACGCAGGGCGATTACGGTGTCTGTCGGTAAAATCATTAATTATACCTCCTTAGGGCGGAGCAACCTTCCCTGCACGTTTCTTTCCGGTCGCTGGAAAAGCGTTCTACGCTAATGTTCCAGTTATTGCAGAGTTCGCCCAAAGGCAGCAACTCATTTTTTGGAGTAATTTCGCCGTAAGACAAAGAACTCCTTCCGGCATTCAAATCTTTTACGGGCCTATATGTAAGTAATTTATGGCCTTGATGGAAAATTCGGTACCATCCGCCGGACCAAACCACGTAAGTCTCCAAGGTCGAAGGGTTTGGCCAGTACGAATTCGACCTCCGAACCAGCCGCAGCTTCCACTTCCCCGGTCATCAACACTATTTTAATCTGGGGCGCCAACCTCCTTATTTCCGTGATCAGTGCCGCCCCGCGGACGCCGGGAAGCTTGTAATCAAGCAGGGTGAGCACCGGGGTTTCTTCATTGATTAGCTCCAGAGCCCTCTTCCAGTTAGTGGTCGTTTTTACGGTGTAACCAATGCCGGTCAGAGCTTCCTCGATTAACCAGCAAATATAACGTTCGTCGTCAACCACCAGAACGTACGACATGTCAACCAAACCCTTCCTAAATCCCCTCTTAGTGCCTTTTTTTCCCGTCTTGGAGGATTCAGAAAACACTAAAAGAGACTTTCCTTACTATTAAGAAGATACACCTCCCGTCACTATTTAGGGCAATTAGTCTCATAGCGAGTGGGAGAATGGGACTAAAGCCGTTAAAGTAAACAGTATCGTCATTGCGACCAGGACGGAAATGAGAATAAAAACGGTTACCGGCGCAATGATTGTAAGTACGGCGTTGCCGCCCGAAAAACGGTGTGTTTCCCGTAAACCGATAACCAGAAGGACCGCCCCCCATCCCAGGGTGACGAATCCGGTAAGGCCGGTAAGAATCACGGCGGCGGTCTCGGGAACCTCCAACAGCCTTACAAGCAGTTCGACCGGAACCAGGAAAATCCCCGGCAGACCGGCCAAGGCACAGACCGTCAATGTTCCTTTGGGGCTTCCCCGGCCGCCCAAAAGCTCGGCAAGGAGGTGGAGCACGGCCCCTGAAATAAACCAGCGAAGACCTGCAAACACAAGGGCCAGAAGTAACAGTACCGGAAAAGCGCCGGTCAAAACCTGAGCGATTACCGGATCGACACCGGGTATTTCGCTGAAAGTCAGGCGGAAAAATGACAAAGATACAATTCCGTTACTGAGCGTAAGAATGAACAGGACAAGCGCCGCCTGTCCGATTGGCGGCGCGTCCGCCAGGTTGCGAAAAGTGGCCGCGGCGTTGAAAAGCACCCCGTAAATCAAGTCAAAGAAATCTTGCTTAACGGCTTTCTCGGAAGTTTCCACAAATTGTCCCCTTATCGTTGGCTTAGAGGAGCGCAAAGCAGCCAGGCAGGTAACATGTCGGCAGGGTATAATACCTTCCCGGTAATGTTCCTCATTAGAATATCCCAAAAATTGGTGGGCCCCAGATCAGTAATCTCCGGTTCCCCTTTTATTCCAGCCAGGCGGCCGGCTTCCCGTACAGCGTCGCGAAAATCCCCAAGTACGTCAACCAGACCCGCGGATTGTGCCTGCCGTCCGGTAAAAACCCTGCCGTCAGCCAAAACCAAGACCTGTTCACGCGGCATGTTACGCCCTTGTGCAACCCAATCCACAAACTGAGCATAAATATCGTCGACCATCTGCTGAAATATGGCGCGCTCCTGCGCCGTCATCGGCCGGCTTTCTGAACCCATGTCCTTGAAAGGTCCGCTCTTCACAACTTCCTTGTTGACGCCGATCTTTCCATAAAGCCCGGCCACATCAATGGTCTCTATGAGAACTCCTATGCTCCCGGTAACCGTTGCCGGATCCGCAACAATGAGGTCGGCCCCGGCAGCGACCCAGTAAGCGCCGGAAGCCGCTACATCACCCATGGATACAACCACTTTCTTCCCGGCCTTTTTGACCCTCTCCACTTGGGCGGCTACCTCCTGGGAAGCCGCTGCGCTGCCCCCGGGGCTGTCAATACGCAGGACTACGGCCTTGATAGCAGGATCTTTTTCCACCCGGCGAAGGGCGTCGACGACCCCGCGGATTCCTGCCGTGCTGCTGCTGAAGAGCCCGCCGCTAATGGTCTGGGTGGTGATTATCCCCTGGATGTAAACAACAGCGACTTTTTCACCGCCCGGCAAAGACCTTTTGCCCGGGGCCCGGCCGTTCATGGTTGCCGCCGCAATCACCGACACGATTAAAAGCACCAGAACGAGGGCGCCGATAAATCTTCGCACCTGATCACCCTTCCGTTTTCTAGGTTCTACGTTCAAGCTAATTCTGCAAGGATTACGGGTCGGTTCGAGGTTCGAAGTTCAGGCTAATACGGTTCGGTTCACGGGTCAGTTCGAAGTTCGAAGTTCATAGTGCTGAGTCCTTAGTCCTCTGTCCTAAGTCCTCAGTCCTCACTTTCGGACTTAGGACTGTCGACATTGGACTTCGGACTTAATTCTGACTCGCGACTCGTACTTTCAACTTTCAACTGCTGACCGCTGATTGCTGACTTCTGAATTCTGTATTCTGGCTTCTATATTCTGTATTCCGCGTTCTTACTTCATGACTTTAGACTCGTGACTCTTGACCCGTGACTCTTGGCTTATCGCCTTTCCAACGCCGCGCCGATAAAATCACGGAACAAGGGGTGCGGCCTTGAAGGACGGGACTTGAACTCCGGGTGAAACTGGGTGGCGACGAACCAGGGATGCGCGGGAAGCTCAATTATTTCAACCAGTCTTTCGTCCGGAGATACGCCGCTGAAGCTGAAACCGGCCTGCGCAAACATTTCACGGTAGGCGTTGTTGAACTCGTACCGGTGGCGGTGACGCTCCCACACCTCGGCGGCGCCGTAAGCGCGGTGCGCCAGTGAACCGGTTGCGACCTTGCACGGGTAACGCCCAAGGCGCATTGTGCCGCCAAGGTTCACTACCCCTTCCTGGTCGGGGAGCAGGTTGATCACCGGATGCGGTGTTGCCGGATCAAGTTCGGCACTGTTGGCCGCTTCCAGGCCGAGAACCCCGCGG
>JAGUUY010000188.1 GCA_020063185.1 Bacillota bacterium | reverse complement strand
TCCGCGTTGACGTACCAGAGGTGCACCGCCAGCGTTTCCCCGGCGGCCAGTGGATTAAAGTCCGGAAAATGGCGGCTTACGCTGGTACCGGCCGTAAATATTAGTACGGCCGCCTCGCCGAAAGCCCGGCCGGTCACCAGGGTAACTCCCGTAGTTAGACTGAGCAGGGCGCTCGGCAGGATTACCTTGCGCACCGCCTGCCACCGCGTCGCCCCGAGTGCGAGCGCCGCTTCCCGGTATGCACGCGGCACCGCCCGCAGCGCCTCCTCCGTTACCCTTACCAGGACGGGAAGGTTTAAAACGGCAAGCGCGGCCGCGCCGCCGATAATACTGAACCCCAAGCCGAAAGTATTAACGAATAGGATCATCCCGAAGAGTCCGATCACGATGGAAGGCACCGTGGCCAGGCATTCGGTCGCCAGACGGAAAATATACGTCAAGCGTCCGGGCTTGGCGTATTCTGCCATGTAAATACCGGCCCCCATACCCACCGGAAGCGAAAACAGAAGTGAAAGCCCCAGGACGTAAAAAGTGTTGAAGAGCTGCGGCCCGACGCCGCCGCCGGCCGTAATCTCACTCGGCTTCCCGAAAATGAAGTCCGGCGTCAATACCGGCAGGCCCCGCCCCAGGATGAACAGCAGAAAAAACAGCAGGATACCGACTATTGCCGCTCCCGTGACGTATAGAACCACCGTTGCCAGCCTGTCCATAGTGTGTTTATTCATTCGCCGTCACCCTCCGTTGGACTACCAGTCTAATAAGCAGGATCATCCCAAGGGAAATGGCGAGCAGGATGAAAGCCATATAAAAAAGAGCGTTGTTCCATGGGCTGCCGAAGGGTGTGTTGCCCATTTCCAAAACGATCTCGGTGGTCAGGGTCGCCGTCGGTGTAAAAAGGGATTTCGGCATTTGGGGAGAGTTACCGATGAGCATCGCCACCGCCATCGTCTCACCGATAGCCCTTGCCATGGCAAGGATAAACGCCGTAACGATGCCTGGAAGCGCCGCCGGTATTAGAACTTTGGCAATCGTCTGAAGCCGGGTGGCTCCCAGGGCGTAACTTGCCATTTCCAGCCGCCGTGGCACCGATCTGATCGCGTCTTCCGAGATGCTTATTACCGTGGGAAGAATCATGATTCCCAGAATGATTCCCGCAAGTAAAAGGCCGAAACCGCTGCCGCCGAATATCCCTTGCAGCACCGGTTTCAGCACCGTCAAACCGATGAAGCCGTATACCACCGAAGGGATTCCCACAAACAGGTCGGTGGCCGGCCGCATGACCTGCCGAACCGATTGCGGCGCCACCTTGGCCAGAAAGACAGCCCCGGCAAGACCGAGAGGCCCGCCGAGGATGATCGCCAGAAAAGTAACCGCCAGCGAACCGATAATAAAAGACAGCGCGCCGAAATGTTCGGGCGGCGCCCAATTGGTCGAGAAGTGAAGCTCCAAGGGATTAACGGCGCCAAACGTCTGAAATCCCTGCTTGGCGACGATAGCGATAATAGCCGCTACAATGACGGCCACGAGCACCGCTGCGGCAACAAACAGCCAGAAGAAGAAACGGTCGTAAAACTGGCTTTTTGAGCCCGGCTTCATGTACGCACCCCTATCTTTGCAGCACCGAAACCGGCAGGAACCCCATTATTTCGATGTCAGCCTGGAACGGCGCACTAAGGACAAAATCAATGTAAGCTTTGACGGCTCCTTGGGGGTTGCCTTTAGTGTACATGTGCTCAAGGGAATAAATAGGGTAAGAGCCGTCGGCGAAGTTTTCCGCAGAATATGCCGAGCCGTTGAATTTCAAGGCCTTTACCGAGTCGTTCAGGTAAGCCGCGTCTATGTACCCGATTGATCCCGGGGTACTTGCCACGGCCTGCCGCACTTCCCCGTTCGAGTTCATAACCGTAGCGTTACCCGTAAACTCCTGTCCGCCGAGAACGGTGTCCTTAATCACCTGTCGCGAACCGGAGGACTTGGGCCTGTGGATGATGGTGATTGCGCTGTCCTTACCGCCGATCTCCCGCCAGTTTTTTACTCTGCCGGTAAAGACGTCGACCGCCTGCTCTCGGTTGAGGTCATCCACCCCGACCTGCGGATGTACGATAAGCAGAAAAGGGGCCACCGCCACCACGTGGTCCACCAGTTCCCGGTAGGTGGGATCGCCCGCGGGTGGTTCCACGTCCGAGATGCCTATGTCGACGGCGCCGGAAGCCACCTGCTGTAATCCCGTAAACGAACCGCCGCCCGATACATTGACTGTCACCCCGTGGTGTTCATCCATGAACTTGGCCGCAGCGTTTTTAGCCAGGGGTAGAAGGGCCGTCGAGCCCATGACCGTGACCTTGCCGGTCAGTCCCCCGCCGGAATCCGGCGCGGCCTTATCCCCGCCGCAGCCGCCCGCGACCATGACCACCGTCAGGACCAGGAGCGCCAGCATCCGCCGCATACTTCATCCCCCTCCGAAAATAGTACTTCTTTCGCTGGCCGCGGCGATGAGCTGCGCATTACTACGTCAAGCTTGCCGGCCGGGACCTCACGTATTTCCGTATACGCGCCGGCCCGTCCGGCTGCGCCTTCCTTGTACTGCTTGCTCCTCGCCGCGTTCCGTTAATGTTACTTTTCTGTATCTAAGGTAACACGCTTACGGGTCTAGATTTTCGTTCCCGGTGGCGACGATTCATCGCCGTGAACGACTCCCTTTTAAGCTAATACCGCATGGATTCGTAGTCCGTTCAACGTTCAACGTGCGAGCTGATACCGAATGGCATTCGGGTCCGTTCGAAGTTCGAAGTTCATGGTTCACGGTTCACGGTTCAAAGTTCGAGGTTAAGAAGCAGTCAGCCGTCAGCAGCCGATCAGTGTCGAAGATCGTTGGACTGCTTTAACCTGATAGCTTATAGCTAAGTGCTGATAGCTCTGAGTTCGAAGTTCACGGTTCATGGTTTGGGGTTCCCTAACTTCGAACCGACCCATACTTCATGCAGCATTAGCTGAACTGTGAACTTCGAACTGACCCGTAATTCGCGCCGCATTAGCTTGAACTGAGGACTGAGGACTTTCGACTTGGGACTTGCAGCTTGAACCTTCTGACTTCTATCTTCTGGATTCTGACTTCTGGATTCTGACCGTATAATTCTTACCCCCGCAGGCCATTCTGACTTCTGTATTCTGGTTCCGGCTTTCGCCGTGATGACTATATAGTCACTCTATCATCTGATTGTTAAGCTACGGTTAAGTATGTGTTAAGCCTATGTTAAACTTTCCAAAACCGGCAGGTAGAAAGAAAAGCGGCTCCCACGGCCCAACTCGCTCTCCACATCCACCCTGCCGCCATGCGCTTCTACTATATGCTTCACAATGGCCAGGCCCAGCCCCATTCCTCCCGAAAGCCGCGACCGCGCTTTCTCCACCCGGTAAAAACGCTCGAATATGCGCGGCAGGCTGTCCCCCGGGATGCCGGCGCCGGTATCTTCAACATCTACCTTAAGCCATCCCGGAGAAGTCACGGCCCTTATGCGCACTTCTCCTGCAGGTGTGAATTTGAGCGCGTTGTCAATCAGGTTTGTGAACACCTGAGTAATGAGTTCCGGGTCCCCGTGGACCGGGGGCAGCCCTGCCGGAAGGTCGGCCGTAAGCGACACACCCTGTTCCCGCGCACGCGACTCAAAAACCGGCATCACCCGCGCCAGCACCTCACTGATGTTCACATTACGGCGCGCGATTGCAGTCCTGCGGTCTTCCAGGCGTGAAATATTCAACAGATCTTCGACCAGCCTTTCCAGGCGTTTGGATTCGGATTCGATAATACTCAAAAATTCCGCCTCGGTAACCGGGTCTTTCACCGCACCGTCCCGCAGCGTTTCCACAAAGCCGCGGATCGCCGTCAGCGGAGTCCGGAGTTCGTGCGAAACATTGGCCACAAACTCGCTCCGGAGTTGCTCAAGGCGCCTTTGTTCTGTGACGTCCCTTAAAACTACCACTACGCCGACTCCTTCCGGGGTCTGAATCGGCGTAAGCCGGGCGCTGAAGGTACGGGGCCGGGGAATGAGAAATTTCAGTTCCTGTCTGACCGGCTCCCCCGTGTCCAAAACACGGCACACCAATTGTTCCAGTTCGTGATGGCGTACAACTTCGAGGATGTTTTTACCGCAGGCGTCCTCGGGGCGTATACCGAATAAACGCTCCAGCGCCGCATTCGTCAGCAGCACTTTGCATGACGTATCGAGCGCTATTACTGCTTCGTTGAGGCTTGCAAGGATGGTTTCCATGTGCGCCTTTTCTATGCGCAAAGCGTCGAACGTTTGTTTCAAGCGCGGGGCCAGGAGGTTGACACTCAAGGTAAGGCCCCCGAAATCATCGGTACGCGCCAGATCTTTCGTTTCTTCAAACTGGGTAAGATCGCGCGCCACTACAATCAGAGCCTTAAGTGGTTCAGCGACGGAACGGCTGACTATTCGCGCGCCTACCACGGCCACCAGCGCACAGCCGGTTAGAATAGTCCAAAATCCCACATTACCGGATTGAATTGTTAAACCCAACCCGGTGCTGGCAAGGAAAACAAAAAAGAACGCAACGTAGATCCGTCTACGAATTGTCTTTTCCATCCAACTGCTCCCTGAAACGATATCCCGCCCCCCGCACCGTTTCGATCACGCGGGGCGCGGCGGGCAACTGTTCGAGTTTGTGGCGGATATACCTGATATGCACATCGACCGTTCGGGAACCACCGGGAAAATCAAACCCCCAGATCCGGTCGAGCAGATATTCGCGGGAGAAAACCCGCCCCGGATGGCCGGCTAGAAAATAAAGCAATTCAAACTCCTTCGGTGTCAGGTCCTGGTACGCCTCACCCCAGGAAACCGTCAGGCGTTCCCGGTCAATTACGAGTAGACCGTAAACCAATCTGTTTTTGTCCTCCGCGGGGACTTGACGCCGGAGGTGAGCGCGTACCCGGGCGGCTAGTTCCCGGGGGCTGAAAGGTTTCGTCACGTAATCGTCGGCCCCTGTATCCAGCCCCGTAACTTTGTCGGACTCGCCCACGCGGGCGCTCAGCATAATCACCGGTATGCCACCGCACTTATCGTCCGCCCGCAACGCCCGGCAAAACGTCAACCCGTCCATTCCCGGAAGCATTACGTCCAGAATGACCAGAGCCGGTTTCCTGGCCCGGATCAGTTGTAGTGCCGTGGTCCCGTCACCAGCGGTGAGGACCTCGAAACCTTCTTTTTCGAGGGTGAAACGGAGCAGCCTGCGGATGTGTTCTTCGTCGTCGACAACCAGAATCAACGCCACGGTCAAACCCCTTCCGAACACAGCATCACTATGGCGGCCATCCTCCCGGTCTCGCCCCGGTCCCGCCGGTGGGAAAACATCAGTTCCCGGTTACAGGCGGTGCACATTTTTATCACCGCAATACGGTCGTGTCTGATACCCGCGTCGAGAAGGACCTGCCTGTTAGCCTCCCACAGGTCGATATACCACTTGCCTCTTCTCTTGGCGCCGACCGTCGGACCCCAGCGGGTAAACCTGGCCGCTACGGTATGGTTTACTTCGTAGCAGCAGGGCCCGATGGCCGGACCGATGGCTGCCAGACAGTCGGCGGGGCGCGTGCCGTAAGTTTCAGCCATTTTTTCCACTACTTTTCTAGCAATCTCCTGCAAGGTACCTCTCCAGCCGGCGTGCGCCAGCGCCACCGCCCGGTTTTCGGGATCTATAAACACTACCGGCACGCAGTCGGCGAAGTAAGCCGACAGCGGCAAACCGGGCGTGGCGGTTATCAGCCCGTCGACGGCGGGGAGCGCGGTTTCCGGGTCCAGCGCCCCCGCGCCGGCTTCACGTGACGTCACCACCGCGACGTTATCGCCGTGCACCTGACGGCCGCAAACCAGTCGCTGCAGGTCATAACCGAGCGCCCCGGCAAGCCGTTTCCGGTTTTCCACTACCCGTTCGGGCCGGTCGCCTACGGCGTAACTTAGGTTTAACGAAGTGTGTGCACCCTCGCTCACACCCCCCAAACGAGTCGAGAAGGCATGTGTCACATACGGAAGGCCGAGAGTCTCCGCTTGCACCAGGCGCAGTCCACTGTAAATCGTGGTAGTATAGGCAGAACTAATGAATTGTTCACCGCTTTCCCGCTGAATTATAACCGACAAAACCCGGATGGGTGAGGTTGATAAATACTTGAACCCTCGCTCGTATTATACAACACCTTGCCGCAACCGTGCCGTACCACGGTGCCCCGTTATGGCGCTACTTCCGGCCCCCGCAAACCGCTTCCAATTGGTGCGCCATCTCCGCCAGCTTCAACGGGTCGGCGGCCCGCATAGCCTCCTGGAGCCGGTCGCCGAGCCGCCGGTAAGCGTCCCACAACGCTTCCACCCGCACGTCGGCAAGTAGTGTCCAGGACGTAGCAAAATCTGGGACCACGGCCTTAATACCGAGGTCATCCTCAATCATGCCTTTAAAGAATTCCGCGGCATCCGGCTCGCCGTGAACAAGGAAAACCTGCCTCGGCTTATGGGTTATGCTGACCAACCAGTCCATTAACGCTGGCTGGTCGGCGTGAGCGGAGTAACCCGGGAGTTCGACTATCTCCGCTCTCACAGCGATTTCTTCGCCGAAGATGCTGACAGTTTTTTCACCGTCCAGGATGCGCCGGCCGAGCGTCTCTTCC
>JAGUUY010000195.1 GCA_020063185.1 Bacillota bacterium | reverse complement strand
GCGACTTCAGGTATTCTATCCTTTAATTGCCCAACGTTGCGGGACGCGCAAGGGCCGCCGCACAGGTCCTGGTCGGGTGTCCGGGTTGTTGGTTCCGGCATGCAGATTTCCTCCACAATTGTCATATATAATTAATTAAGTAAGCGTTTAATTAATTTTATGTTAAGGTTAAAAAACTTGTCAAGCCAAAGGAAACGAGTTGTCTAGGCGGGGAAAGTATCAGCTTTGTCATTTGTAGAGTTTGCCGGGTTTTCCACCAAGGTATACTGCAGCTTTTGCCGAAAACGTTTTAGCACTTTGATCAGTTTAGGCCCGAACACCAAATAAAACCCGGCGTTACTCAGGGCGTGCAGGGTGTCGAACCAAAAGCCGGCGGCGCACGTAACCAGAAAAGAGTTCCAGTTTAAAGGGTGAATCAACGCGGTCCAGAACCAGAGGTTCATGAGCCACCCGAACAGGTAGCCCCAGAGAAGGTTGAAAGAGACCATTCCGGCGCGTCCTATACGCGGATGAAAAACTCCTATCAGCCCCGCCGTGGTTCCCGCCAGGCCCCAGGCAAGCATCTGCCAGGGCGTCCATGGCCCCTGCCCCAAAAAGAAATTGGAGACTACGGCGGCGGTTGAACCCACCATAAAACCGGCACGCGGACCGAAGACAAACCCGGAGGCAATCACCATGAAAGTCGCGGGTTGAATATTAGGGAGGGCGGCGAAAGGCACTCTGCTAATCGCGGCAATCATACCCAGTACTGCGATGACCCCGATCTCCCGCGTGGAAACAGGGCTTTGTTCAAACCTTAGGTAAAGGGAAAACAAAGCGGCGCAAACCATTCCTGTGGCAAAAAGCGCCCAGTACCGGGCAAATAAAGAGTTCCCCCATATCATGACCGCCGGCAGTCCCACAACGAGTGTCAAAAACAACCCCCATCTGAGCAAAAGGTTACTTTTTGCGCGAAGCATACCTTGAGTCCCCGTTAAGAGAGATTCTCGCCATCCCTTCACGCACGGTGAGAACATCGTCCGCAAAGCCTCTGAACAGTCTGGCCATCTGCGGCGCGTAGAAGAGCGAATTGCTCAGAATCTCCGCCCTCGGGCCGTTACTGACAATTCTCCCGTCGAACATGGTGATCACCCGCCCGGCATATTCAGCCGTAAATTCCACGTCATGCGTGGCTACCACCACACCCACCCCTTCTTTTGACAGCGCGCGGAGGAACTCTCCGAGCATTTCTTTCAGACGGCAGTCAATGCCCCGCGTGGGTTCGTCCAATACCACGAATTCCGGCTGCGCCGCCAAAACGGAAGCCAAGGCCGCGCGCTGGCGTTCCCCGCTGCTCAGGTCCCGCGGGTTGGCGTCCCGGTGTGTCGTGAGCTCGAGTTTTTCGAGGAGGGTGTCGATAGCGCCGTTGTCTTCAAGCCCTAAATTACTAAGTGTAAACCGGAGTTCTCCCTCCACCGTATCCTGAAAAAGATAATCGTTTGGGTTCTGTGAAAGATAACCTATGCGGCGTGCAAACGCCGCCGGCGAAACGGAGCGCGTATCCGTCCCCAACAGCGCTACCCTGCCCCGCCCCGGTTTTAATAGCCCCACCATCAGCTTCAGCAAGGTTGACTTACCCGCCGCATTTTCTCCCAGAACAGCGACAAATTCCCCTTCTGCTATGCGCAGATTCACCCCCTTCAGGGCCTCTGTGCCGTTCCGGTAGGTAAACCATACGTCTTGTACCTCCACTTTCTCCCGGCAAGGTTGTCGGTAAGGCTGTGTCTTCCATGTCATCACGGCGGGTGCGCAAGAGGGCCCGATCCTGTCATTCCCGGAGGCAGGCGGGCGCGAAAACAGACTTTTTAGTTCCTTGCGCCCATCTTTTACCGTAAGAGGGATGAAAGGAGTATCGAGGGAAGCAAAAAATTTCGCTACAGGCGGGATAAAGGGGAAGGATTGCTTGACCTCCCACCGCGCAACTTCGTCCGGGGGGCCGACGCGGCGAATCTCTCCCTGCTCCATCAGCGCCAGGCGGTCGGCGAGATGAAAACACCTTTCTAAACGCTGCTCGATCAGGATCACGGTATGTCCCATTTCCCTGTTCAACCGCTCGATTAAATCGAAAAACTTTCCCGCTGCTACCGGGTCAAGCTGTGATGTCGGTTCGCCCAGGATCAGCACGCGCGGCTGCATGGCCAGAACCGCGGCCAGCGCCACTTTTTGCTTCTCTCCGCCCGAAAGGTTCCCGGTGAATTTGTCCTTGAGAGGCGTTAAATATAGAAAACTCATGACCCCGGCAACGCGGGGAAACATCTCTTTTGGGGGCAGGCCCAGGTTTTCCAGCCCAAAAGCCAGTTCTGCTTCCACGGTAGTCATCACCAACTGTTTTTCGGGGTCCTGAAAGACAATACCCACCTC
>JAGUUY010000143.1 GCA_020063185.1 Bacillota bacterium | reverse complement strand
GTGGCAATGTAAAGATTTTCGCAATAAGGCCTGACTTCGTCCTCCAGGATAATCAAACTCTCGTTTCTGGCGCCGATGATTACGTCGACCCGCGTCCCCTGCCGGTGCATTTCCTTAACCTGCGAAAAAATCAAGGCCGTCCCCAGACCGCCGCCGATAACCACCACCCTCCCTAGATGATCGAGATCCGTCGGTTTGCCCAGAGGGCCTACAACGTCCAGCAGGCAGTCACCTTCTTTAAACCGGCCGAGCAGTATGGTGGTCTTGCCGACCTCTTGAAAAATCAAGGTTACGGTTCCTTTCCCCGGGTTGTAATCCGATATGGTGAGCGGTATTCTTTCACCCTTCTCATGCGTCCTCAAGATTACAAATTGCCCTGGCTTCGCCTTTTGCGCCAAAAGCGGGCTTTCCACCTCGATAAGGTTCACCGACGGGGCCAAGTTTTTCTTTCTAACTATCTTGTTCAACATAACCCCCCTCCATGGCATTTATAATTAAGATTGTGTTTACCCCAATCACAGACACGGGCGGAAACACAATTTTATAAGAAGTAATAATTTTATAACCCGTAGTGCCTATCCGGCGGATTAACCACGCTGCCTGAAAGTCTTCAAATAGGAATCGCAGTAAATTTCTTTATTCAAGAGAATGTGGGCTGTCGCCGCCGCGTCAACCAGTTCTTCGTCCTCTACATCCGCGATGGCGGCATCCAGCCCGCTGGCCTGGCCCATGACTAAAAACACCCTGTTGATGAGCGGCCGGTTAGGACAGCGTTGGGAAACGTTGGACAGGCCGACCACGGTCTTAGGGGCGGGGCTTGCCAGAAGCTTCACCTGGCGGAGCGTCTCAAGGACCTCCGGTATATGTTCCTGCGCCACATTGACCGGAAGCACCAGCGGGTCGATATAAAGGTCCGGCATCGGGATGCCGTGGGCGTCTGCATTGGCCACGATTTCCATCGCCAACGCCAGCCTGTCGTTGGCGTCTTTAGGGACTCCTTTGTCGTTCATTGCGAGGCCGATTATCGCGGCGCTGTATTTGGCGGCCATGGCAAGATAAACATCCATTTTCCACTGGTCCGCCGTGGTGGAATTGATCATTGCTTTACCCCGGTGGACTTTGAGCCCGGCCTCAATGGCATCCGGATTGGTGGAATCTATGCAGCAAGGAAGCGGACTTGCTTCCTGCGTTACCTTGACCAGCCACTCCATTACGCTTGGTTGGTCCTCAGCTGAAACCGTAGGACCGGTGTTAACGTCCAGGTAGCGCGCTCCACTTTGCGTTTGCAGAGAAGCGTGCCTTTTAATGGGTTCAGGATCGCGGTTCAAAATCGCCTCGCGGACGTCTTTGAACATCCCGTTGATTCGCTCACCGATAAGCTCCACGCTTTTACCTCCTTTTTCGCTAATACTGCATTTCTTAACTGTCAGAATACAGTAGTCAGTAGTCAGAATGGGATTCAAGTCCTCGGTCCTCAGTCCTCCTCAGTTAAGCTCAGACGGATAGCCCATTAGGGTCCGTTCACAGTTCACGGTTCACGGTTCACGGTTTGGGGTTCCCTAACTTCGAACCGACCCATACTTCATGCAGCATTAGCTGAACTGTGAACTTCGAACTGACCCGTAATTCGCGCTGCATCAGCTTGAACTTAGGACTTTCGACTTTGGACTCAGGACTTAATGTTCAGCCGAACTAATAAGTTTGCGGCTGCATCATCCTTGATACGTGCTCCTTAACACGCCGGAGCGATTCCGGATGTCTGACCACGGCAATGTGCCCGCCGGCATGGAGCAGCGAAACAGCAGTAGTCACCTCCCAGAGAAGAGCCCGCTTTTTCTGTTCACCCCAATCGGGAGTATCAGGGGTCTTGGCCTCTTTGGTCTTCCATGCCTCGGATCCTACAAGCAGAACCACCGGCATGGCCAGCATTTTATCCCCCATAAGCGCTCCCGTGCGCATCCGCTCGATGATTGAATAGGCGTACTCAATACCGTAACCGAGACCGCCGATGGAAGGGTCCATTACAATCTTCTGAGGTTCAAGATTCATTTCCGTGATCAGGATGTTAAGCTGCTTGGCCAGGTTAATATCCAGGGGGCTCGAAGCGATGACCGCGTGCCCGCCGGCGATACAGCCCGCGACAATTGACTTGTAGTTATCCTGCGTAGCACACCCAAGAAGGCAGTTCTTCCCCGCAAGGGCGTTGGCTACTTCGGGTAAAACGGCCGCATCTTTTTCATCCACACCGCATCCGAGCACGACAAGAGGCGTATCCACCGCGGCCGCCACGGCTGACGCCACTTCCGCCGCTTCTTCGGGCGAAGCGTCGCCCTGGTCGGGGTGAGTGCGGTTCAAGTGCAACACCACAAGGTCGGCGCCGTATTCAACGCACTTTTTCGCCCAGGCCGCAGGGTCGCCGAGCACTCCCTCGAAGGCGGAGCTGAGGAAATCCGGCCACTCCACCGGCGGGGCGTCGAACACCTCAAGCGCGACCGCGGGGACGTTCGGCATTTCCCCTTCGAAATGAAGAAACGGCAGCGTAGTCTCTCCACCTATCTTAATCTGCTTGAGCCCGCTCCCCAATACAACCTCCAAACACTTACTGCTCCACCGTTCCTTGGCAATCGTAACCGCCATTATTTATCCCAACCTCCCTATCTCTAACTTAGTTAAAATATCCGCCACCGCCGCCGCTGCCGGAGAGCCTTCCGGCAGGGAAAGCAGGGGCTTTGCGTACAAATCAAAATCGGTAACCGCAGGGTCGGCGGGAATAAAACCCGCAAACTCGATTCCGGTTTGTTCTATGTCTACCTTGAGTATCGAGACATCCTCTTGGCTGGCACGGTTGACAACCAAATACTTCTTTTTCACGCCGAGCTTTAAGCCGTCCGCCAACTCGCGGATGCGCCCGGCCGAGCGGAGCCCTCTAACCGTGGCATCGGAAAGGATGAATAAGACGTCGACGTTCTGAGTGGTACGCCTGCTTAGATGCTCTAGACCTGCTTCATTATCCATCAAAATAAATTGGTAGTTGGCGGCCAACTCCTTAATGTACCCGCGCAATAGGTTATTAACGTAACAATAGCACCCCGGCCCTTCCGGCCCCCCCATTTGCAGCAGATCGAGGTCCTGCCCTTCCGCCAGCGCTTGGTGCATACGGTAGGCAACGTACCTGTCCTTGGTCATACCCGCCGGAATGCTTTCCCGTTCCTCCGCCACCGCGTGCATAATGTCAGCGATCGAAAATTGTGTTTGAATCCCAAGCGCCTGCGACAAGTTTGCATTGGCATCGGCATCAACCGCCAGTATGGGGCCTTTGCCGACCTGTAAAAGGTGTCTTGCGACGAGGGCGACGAACGTTGTCTTGCCCGTCCCACCCTTGCCTGCAACGGCTATGAACACGCACTCACCCTTTCTGCAACGAAGAAAAAAGTGTGACGTCGGTATGCGGTAAAAAGAGTGCCGATACAAATTCTTCCATGAACTTGTTCCCCACGCTTAACTCAACGTTGGTGATTCTTCCGGCAATTTTCTTCATTTCTTCCCAGGCCTTCTGAGACAACAGGCCGAGCCTCGCCGCCTTCAGCGCGCTATTGCCGACGTATTTGTAGCGCTCGAGTGGAACATCAGGAAGCATGCCGATCATAATAGCGTCACGCGCATTAATAAACCGGCCAAACCCCCCGGCGATAAATACTTTCTGCACAGCTCCAAGCTCGAGCCCCAATGAAGCCAGCAGCGTCCGTACACCCGCAAAGACCGCGGCCTTGGCCCGGAGAAGGTTCTGAAGGTCAGCCTGGGTAACTGTGATGTCCGCGCCGTTGCCGGTCTCCCCGGCCCAGGCCACTACAAACTCGTTGCCTTCTTCTCCCCCGCGCACCCGCGGCGTTTGCAGTCCCTGAACAAATCTGCCGCTCCGGTCGATCACCCCTGCCTTAAAAAGCGAAGAAAGAAGGTCGATAAAACCGGACCCACAGATACCCGTGGGGCTCTTATTCTCTATGGTGTTGTAAATCACTTCGAAACCGCCGTCGACGACCCGAATCGCTTCGATCGCGCCGGGTACGGCCCTCATGCCGCAGCTTACGCCACTTCCTTCAAAGGCCGGGCCTGCGGAACAAGCGCAGGCCATTAACCATTCCTTGTTTCCAAGGACTATTTCCCCGTTGGTGCCGATGTCCAGGAACAGCGATAGCTCTTCCGTAGCGGACAACCGGGTCACCCAGACTCCCCCCGTAATGTCCCCGCCGACGTAACTGGCTACCCCCGGAAGACAATAGACCCATGCCGTCGGGTTTACCTCGAGCCCGAGTTCCGCCGCTCGTACCGGCGGCGGAGCATTGACCGAAGGGACGTAAGGTTCTAGTCTGATAAAGGTCGGATCGAGCCCCTGGAACAAATGGACCATGGTAGTGTTTCCCGCGCAAACTACAGCCCTTATGTCGTTCCTGTCTATCTGTCGCGCGTTTATAAGGTCAGTTATCAACCCGTTTATTGTTTCTCTGACCGCTTCCTGAAGTTTTGCCCTCCCCCCGGGCATCTCCGCGGCATAAATAATCCGGGTGATAACGTCGTCGCCGTAAGCCGCCTGCCGGTTGTAAGTCCCGGCGGTCCCTACAACCTCACCGGTTTCAAGATCCACCAGTTCGACAGCTGCGGTGGTCGTGCCGATGTCCACTGCCAGCCCGAAAACGGGGTCCTTTCCCGTCGTGGGCTTCACCCCCTGGATTTCAAAAAATCCGTCAACAGCCGCCAGTTCCACCGCTACCTGCCAGTTCGACTCCCGGAGGGTACGCGGTAAATCCGCGAGCACTTGCCGGCTGAAGCGTGTATTTACGATCCCATATTCGTGCTCCAGCGCCCAAAGCAGGCGCCCGCCATCGTCCCTGTTGTCCGCCAGCGTAGGCGCCGCCAGTTTGACAACCTGTCGTCGAAAAAGCGGGGCTGTATCCGCAAAGTCTTCCGCGGTAGCCGCCAGTAGTCCCGATTGGCGCTCATCAAGCAGTACACGGTGCTCCACCAGCCTGGAAGTCTCAGGTATAAAGACCTCAACTTCACCTTCAGGTATCGACCGGCACGCCAGTACCCAACCTTTTTCTGATTCCTCTGGCGGGAGCTTTCCCGTCCCGGCAGACGACAGTCCGCCTTTTCTAAGCTGGACCCGGCAGCGGCCGCACGAGCCTCCGCCGCCGCACGCGCCCCTAAGCATAATTCCCGCTTTTGCCGCCGCCTGAAGAATTGTCTGCCCACGAGAGACCTTGACCTTAACATCGTCCGGCAGGAATACAACCTTAGTTTTCGGCATTACTACCTTTTTCAGTTCCAGAACTGTTTCAGGAAGGCTGGAATGCCCGCTGACTCACGCGGGCCGACCAGGACTTCCCACCCTGAAAGCTCCTGGAGTTTACCGCTTAAAACCGCCACACCCCCGGGAATAATTACCTTGCGGTGCGCCACTTTGTCACCGGCGCCACTTTCGCTCAGCGCCGCGGCGATCTTCTCCGGTGTGAACTTACCCGCCGCCCAGGCCGTAAACACAGAGGTCCCGTCGGTGTCCACGGTGAGGACGTAACCCGGCACCCGGGAGGCTTCTATATCACCGGCAACACAAAAATAGGACAGTGAAAAGTTCGTGGTAACGTAAAGCGGCGAATTCTCATTTACAGCCCCGATCTCATACACCTTCGGCTCCACGGCTATGGGCTTCTGCGGGTCGGTGTAAATATTGAGCCGCAGAGTCAGCAGCGGGAGGATTTCAGCACGGTCGGCGGTGTCCAGTACCACGATCCCCGCGTACTTTGCGATGTGCACCCCGGCTTCAATGACCCGCGCTACAGGGTCCTGCTCCGCTGCGAAAGTAATACTGGGGTAGCCGAAGGGCCTGAACCGCTTGAGTGCCTGGCGCCGGAGTTGGGTCTGGTCGCCGAGCACCTGGTTTACTTCCCGCGCGCCGGTGTCCAAAACGAGTTGCTTGACGCCCACAGCAGTGATCTTGGAAACCAGGTCGGCGAGTGTGGCTAAATTCTCCCCTTTTACGGCCAGGGCCGTGTCGTGCTCTTTTGCCAGAGCGGCCATCTTTTCATAATTCTCTGCGGTTGCCGCATAAATCAGGGGCTTAAAAGCGGCCGTCTCCTTGATTGCCGCTTCCATGGCCCCGGGGTCTTCGCTCATGAGGATCAGGGCCAGATTAGTTTTTCCACTGACCGCCTTGGCCACGCCGGCGAACACCGCAGGATCCCCGGACACATTTTTAACCGCCACCAGGTCGACGCAGTGTAGCTGCCCGACCCGGTCAAAGCATAGCGCGTTTATTTCTTCCACCCGGCCCGCAATCTCCTCCGGCGGCAGGTCATCGGCCAGCGTAACGGCGATGCCCGTTGGGTGCTCAAAGCGCTTGTCGTGACGGAAAAGGACCGTCTCGTTGCCGGCTGTAAAGACCCGTTCCCCCGCGCCGACCTTCACCAGCGCGATGGGGGGCGCGGAGGCCGCCCCTAAAGCCTCCTTTGCTTCCTCGCTGACATAGGGACATTTCTCCAGCGAAGCTTTCCCTGCCGCAAGCTGCATCGCAAAGGCCAAACAGGTCGGCTGCCCGCATTCCTTGCAGTTGGTCTTCGGCAAAAGTTTATAGATTTCCAGTCCGGTTAGTGCCATCTTCACACTCCTTTGAGGATAGTACTTCTTTCGCCTGGCGCGGCGATAAGCTTCGCATTACTGCGTCAGGCTTGCCGGCCGGGTCCTCACGTATTTCCGTATACGCTCCGGCCCGTCCGT
>JAGUUY010000116.1 GCA_020063185.1 Bacillota bacterium | reverse complement strand
GGGGTCGGTTCACAGTTCACGGTTCACGGTTCGGGAACACTGATGACCTTTGGGGTCCGTTCGAAGTTCAAGGTGCGACGTGCTAGCTAATATTACAGGTATCTGGTCCGTTCGAGGTTGAAGTTCACAGTCCTGAGTCCTCAGTTCTCAGTCCAACCCATAGTCTCCAATCCTTACCTTTCTTGACTTGTAACTCGCGACTTCCATATTCCGTATTCTGACCACTGACAACTGACTGCTAACGAATTCTGGTTCCGCCCCCCCCATCATTACTATCGATATTTGTCGAATAATAATTAGGCCCCAAATTATGGTCACACTGCGGAATTACCCAATATTTCTAAAAGTAAAAAGTTAGACAAAAAAATTTTTTAAAAAAATTTTTCTAATACGTGCAGGAATTGGTCGAATTATGTATAATTAAAAGGTGAATTATATCTAAGATTGTCGAAATTGGCTTGGGTGGGGCTAATTGGAGGTACACAAGATGGGTATGTTCGATGATCCTGTTAAAACCTCGCTGCTTAGAACGCTGGACGCTACGGCACTTCGGCAAAAGGTCATCGCCGATAACATCGCCAACGCCGACACCCCGGGATTCAAAAAATCGGTTGTGCATTTTGAAGACGCCCTGGCGAAAGCACTGAGCGGAAACAAACTTCCCCTGAAGATAACAGACCCGCGACACATAGGCGCCAACCCCGCCGGCGTGCAACCGCGCACCGAACGCGTAACCACCACCTCACTCCGCACCGACGGTAACAACGTCGAAGTTGAAGAAGAGATGATGAATATGGTCACCAACACGATTACCTACAGAAGCGCTACGCAGTTCTTAAGCGGAAAGTACGCCAAGCTGCGGTACGTAATTTCGGGTGGAAGGTAGGTGACGGCAGGTGCGGTTATTTGACGGTTTTGCCATAAGCGGTTCGGGCATGACAGCCCAACGTCTACGTCTCGACCTCATCGCCGGAAATCTTGCTAACGTACACTCCACGCAAACCCCGGAGGGAGGTCCTTACCGGCGGCGATTCCCCATTTTCGCGCAACACCTTGCCGTCGCGAGAGGTTTTTCAGGGGCGGGAGTCGTAGTGCAGAGCATTTTGCAGGACCAAAGCCCGCCGCAGAAGGTCTTGGAACCGGGCCATCCGGATGCGGACGCCGAGGGTTACGTAGGTTACCCCAATATCAACGTCGCGGACGAGATGGTGGACTTGGTATTGGCCAACCGCGCTTACCAGGCGAACGCGACCGTATTCGAGACCTCAAAAGACCTCGCGGAAAAGGCCCTTGAGTTGGGACGGGGTTAGTCCGAACTGACAATCGGCTTGGAGTTAACTATCGCTGCTGTAGATTTTCCCTTCAATTCGCAACATAACTCCAAATGTCCAACATAGCCCGCAGGGGGGATAAAGGTGGATGTGACCAAGGTCGGCTCAATATTGAGCACGCCCGACAATAAGCCTGCGATCAGTGGTCCCGGGTCTTTCGGCACTGTTTTAAATAATCTTCTCACGGAACTCAACACGTCTCAGATTAAAGCCGACGAGGCCTTGAAAGGTTTCTTATCAGGTCAAATCCAGGACCTGCACCAGGTGGTGGCGGCCACCGAAGAAGCGAAGTTGATGTTTGAATTGGCTGTGCAAGTACGTAACAAGGTGATCGAGGCTTATCAGGAAATTGCCCGGATGCAGTTCTAAAGATAGATAGAGTAATCAGTTACCTGTGGAGGTAGTTAAGGGGTAGGTGGTGTAAGTGGACCCGCGTAATCTGCCGGTCCAGCTCGCAAATCGCTTTCGGACGTTCAGCGCCAGTCAAAAAGCTGCCGTTCTGCTGGGTTGTGTCGGCTTATTGGCAGTCGTTTTCTTCTTTAATAGTTTGGTAACGCAGTATAACTACGCGCCCCTTTTCACCGGTTTGAATGAAGAAGATGCGGGGGCTATCGTCCAAAAGCTCGAAGGGATGAAGGTCCGCTACCATCTATCCAACGCCGGGTCTACGATTTCCGTCCCGAAAGGTGACGTATATAAAATCCGGGCCAACCTCGCGGCGAGCGGCGCCCTGCCGGGCAGTGGGGCCGGTTTTGAGCTGTTTGATAAGACCAAACTCGGGATTACCGATTTCGAACAGCAGGTAAATTATCAGCGGGCCCTCCAAGAAGAGTTGCGCAGAACCATCGTCCAGGTAGCCGGGGTGCAGAACGCGCGGGTACACCTGGTTATTCCCCAAAAAACCGTCTTTGTTGAAGAACAACAAAAACCTTCGGCGTCCGTCGCGCTGAAGCTGAAGCCGTTAGCCCGTTTAACGCCGGAGCAGGTGCAGGGAATCGTCTCCCTCGTGTGTGGGGCGGTAGAGGGTATCACGCCGGAGGGCGTGCACGTTATCGACATGGCCGGGAATGTACTCAGCGACGAAATCGCGAGCGGGGGAACCAATCATGTGGTAATGATGAAAGGGCAGCAGGACTTGCAGCGCGCCTACGAGCGGGAACTTGAACGGCGGATCAGCGGGGTGTTGACCAAAATATTCGGACCCGACAAAGCAGTCGCCATGGTCAGCGCGGACTTCGATTTTAGTCAACAGGAGACCGTAACGATCATCGCTTACGGCGAACCGGCAGTACTCAGTGAACATACCATTACCGAACAGAACGGGACCGGTGGCGCGGCGGGTGTGCCCGGTACCGGGTCCAATCTGGTACCGACATACCCTTCCGGGACTACGGGGGGCCAGGGTTTCTCGAAAGAGGAAGTGACCAGGAATTATCAAGTCGGCCGGCGCGAAGAGAAGGTGATTCAGGTACCCGGCAGGCTCTGCCGCCTGGCTACTTCCGTGGTGGTGGACACTGATCTGACCGCGGCTAATATCGATCGCATTCAAAATGTGGTGGCGGGCGCTATCGGCTATGATCCTGAGCGTGGTGACCAGATACAAGTCGCAAGCATCGCTTTCGAAAAAACCCATATAGAAAAGGCTGAAGCCGAAATGGCTGCAATCGAGGCAAAGGCGGCGAAAGAGGCTAGGACCCAGCAAATCTGGAGCATTGCCCGACAAGGTGTCGTCGGGTTGATAGCGGTGGCAATGCTTTTTATCTTCGTTCGTTGGCTGGCTAATTTAAAGCCGGCCGCACCTTCGATTCAAGAAGTTATCCCGATGAAGGTAAGCGCTCAACAGCCGCCGCCGGTCGTTGACGAGCGGTACATGCAGGTGAAGTCGACGGCGGAGAAAAAGCCCGACGAAGTTGCGGATGTCCTCCGTGTTTGGCTTACAGAGGAGAAATAAAAGCCTTAAATAGCTGTCAGCTTTCAGCCGTCAGCGGTCAGCATCGGATTCCAAAGTCTGATTTGTTGTTTAACTTCGAACTTCGAACTTCGAACTGTGAACTTAGAACTGTGAACTGTAAACGGACCCCAAAGTCTATCC
>JAGUUY010000162.1 GCA_020063185.1 Bacillota bacterium | reverse complement strand
TTTTAGGGTTTCAGTGTCAACTTTGACATCCTGGTAGAACCGCCGGCAGCTCCGGTTCTTTAGAATCAGATTTTTGAACAAAATGACCACACCTTTTCAGTTTATACGTTCAACGTTTATCAGTAGTTTATAATACTTGGAAAGCGCTTAAACAAGCGACAATACAAAATAGCTTGGGAGGCGGCAAAAATGGCGGAAACCAATTGTCCCAATTGCTCGCTGCGGGCCAAGTACGATAAAAACCCAAGGTCGCTTAGCGGCCGGTTCTGGCGGTGGCATATCAGGTGGTGCCCGGGGTGGAGGGCTTACATGAAGTCGCTCGGTGACGAGGACAGGGCAAGGATCAAGACGCAATACCAGATTAAATGAGACATTTCCTATTTCAGCCGTCGACTCTCAACGGTTTAAGGAAAATACCCGGATATCACCTGGGCGAAGAAGCGGTAGGCTGCGGTGACGAGCAAGGGTCTTTCGGCAGCGCCGCATCACGGAGGTTTATAAGTATAGCGCAGCTATGGTGAAAGAGAAGCGAAAAGGCTGATCCCCCAAAAGGGGAGCAGCCTTTTTTTTGAGCGTGCGGATGATCGGTCGCTCAAGCGCTGCCTGCTGCGTCCGGTTTCACTTTAGTATCAACGGTAAGAAGCGTTATGAGGACGATCAACTGAATAACGAGGTCGTACCAAAAGTTGGCCAAGGTTCCATCACCGGCGAAGATACTCCATAGACTGGCGATGATCGTCATGACTGCGCTTAACATTATCACATTAATCAGTTTTCTGTCCGGTGATTTGGCGACCAGAAATGCCGCGTACCCGATCGCCACCGCGAGAGCGCCAATCCAGCGAGTTGCGGCGCTCCACTCCGGAGTCGCGTCGGGAACCAGGTACAACGCCGCCACCCAGGGCGTAAACACAATCGCAATAAGGCCGATTACCATGTTATATACCCCGAAAAAATAGAGAACCCACCGTCTCAAACCGCTCACAGCTTCACCCCCTTTCCTGAAAAGCTTATATCAAGGTGGAGTCGGAATGCCGGCGTTGCTTATGTATATGTAGACCGATTGCAGAAACCTTTGTCGTCTCAACTATATTACTGGGAAGAAAAATCCGTGGATAGACTTGGACTACTGCGAGTTGAGCATAGATAAGGGAGCACAATAGGAGTAAAATCACAGGCGCCATGCAAGAACATTGTTGGTTATTATACTATTCAGAACGGAGAGGATCAATTCCCGTCACCTTTTAATTAGTAGGCTTATGTTAATATTATAATTGAGGCCGGCCCTCCAAAGCAAAGCCATGACTTGGGTTGACGGGAGCGGAAACGTCCACCCCTATGGTACAATACTGTCGGGTGAAAAGATGAAGCCGCCGAGAGTATTGCTGGTCAATCCCTGGATCCACGATTTTGTGGCATACGACCTCTGGGCGAAACCGCTGGGCCTGCTAAGCATCGGCGCCGGCCTGAAAAAGCTGGGCGCACAGGTCGGCCTCGTGGATTGCCTGGACAGGTTCCACCCTCGGCTGCACGAATACCTGGGCGGCAGGCTGCCAAAAAGCACAGCTTACGGCGACGGGCACTACCACTCGGAACCCATTCGAAAACCTGAGGTCATCAAAAACATTCCGCGCAGGTACAAACGCTATGGAATGCCGCCGGGCCTCTTCCGTGAAATGCTGGAAACGGAGTCACCGGACGTCATTCTGGTCACATCCGGCATGACTTACTGGTACCCCGGCGTTTTTGAGGCGATACGCTTACTCAAAGAGCATTTTCCCCGCGTGCCCCTTGTTTTGGGGGGCACGTACCCGCGGCTGTGCCCGGAGCACGCGCAAAAGTACAGCGGCGCTGACCTTGTTTACGCCGGGGCAGATACCGGTGAAATAGCGCGGCTTATCTACGGGCTGTGCGGGACAGCCCTTCCCGCGCGGACCGCGGCGGTTGAAGACCCGGCTCCGGCTTACGACCTTTATCCCAAGCTCGGTTACGTCACCCTGCGTATTTCTTCCGGGTGCCCGTTCAGGTGCAGTTACTGCGGCTGGTACCTGCTCGAAGACGGTTTCCGGCAGGTTGGACCGGATAACGTCTATAAACAAATCCGCAGTTTTGCGGCGCGGGGAATTTCCAACTTCGCCTTCTATGACGACGCGTTGCTTTACAACGCCGAAGGCCATCTGGTCGAAATTCTCAAAAGGGTGGTAAGAAGCGGGCTTGCGGTTAACTTCCATACCCCCAACGGCCTGAACGCCCGTTACATTAACCCCGACCTGGCCCGTCTGTTAAGGCGGGCCGGTTTCGTCAACCCGCGGCTCGGTCTGGAGACCGCGTCGGCGGCCAGGCAGAGAAGCACCGGCGGGAAAGTCAACAACGAGGAATTCCTGCAAGCGGTACGCTTTTTAATGGAAGCGGGGTACAAAACGCGGGACGTAGCGGCCAATATCCTCATGGGTCTTCCCGGTCAGCCTTTAGGGGAGGTCAAGGATTCGATCGAGTTTGCTTCCGCCGCCGGTGTACAGGTCCGCCTTGAAGAATATGCTCCCGTTGCCGGCACGCCGGCTTTCGCCCAAAGCGGACTGCACGGCGGCTGTGACCCCCTTTGGCACAATAATAACGCCTTTCCCCTCTACCGTCCGGAGGACAGCCGGGACTATCAGAAGCTGAAAGACCTTGCGCGAAATCTTAACAGCGCCGCCTTAAGGATGGCCGATTGATGTAAAAATGTTGGGCCCACATGCCGCCCGCTGCTTCTCGAAAATTGTGGTAAGGTACGGTCCGGAGAATATGATTTAATAAATACGCCGTCCGGCTTACCGAAGGATTTTGCGGGGGGTGATTTGTTATGTTCGGGGTTTGTCCGGTAGCGGGTTATGCGGTGAACGAGAAAGTATCACGGCTGAACGCCGGTATCACATTTGTAATCCTGCTTGTATTCCTGTTCTCCCAGGCTAAATGGGTTATTTGCGTATTACTGGCTGACCTGGGATTGAGGTCCTTCGGCGGTTTCGGATACAGCCCTTTCAACATCATCAGCACGTCGTTGCTGGAGTTGACGAAGGCGCCGCCGGTGATGGTCGAAGCCGGCCCCAAGTTGTTTACGACCAGGTGTGGTTTTGTGCTCTGCCTTCTAGTGTGTATCCTACTTCTATTAAAGATTATATGGTTGGCCACGTTACTGGTCCTGCTCCTTTTAGTCTTGGTCGCGCTGGAATTTATATGGGGTTTCTGTATCGGCTGTAGAGTATACGCCTTTCTGAGAAGATAGAGGTAAACCTTACCGCTGTACAGTCAGAAGCTTTGAACTGTGTCGCTTGCGAGAGCGATTTCTTTGATTCTATGACGCATATTGCAGGCGGGGCTGCCATTAATGTAAAATAATTAATAATGCGGTTGACTGGTTCTGCGGAAGCCCCCTAGTTGCTGTGCCACAATACTTATAACTAATTATGCGTCAACAATTTTCGATCAATTTCCACTCCTTTACAAGAATGTCCGCTAATTGCGAACTCCGAAGGTACCGCTTTTAATCTATAATTATTTAACAATACGCTATCAGGCACTATTCAAGTGTCGGGAGGACTAGGCAGGTGGACCCGTCGAGCCTGGGCGACCGTATACGTCTGCTTCGTAAGAAGCACCGTATTACACAGGAAGAATTCGGCAATATATTACATGTTTCTAAATCGATGGTCTCGGATATCGAGCACGGCAGAAGACGTGTCCACGCCGAACTGCTCCGTGACATCGCGGACGTCTTAGGTGTTTCGACCGACTATTTGCTCGGACGGTTGGAAGCTTCAGCAAGCCAGGAATCGGATTAGGTACGGAACCCTATAAGTATAGCAGTCAACATCACAAAGCGGTAAACCAGGATGATGTTCAGGAGTAGACAGAGACGGAACTCAGTACCTACATAAAGAAAAGTAATTACTTCCCCAAAGCGGGGATGTCTTTCCAGCGCAAATTGCTCCCGATTTTAGCCATTAAAAAGAGGTCAGAGCGATTTGAAACTAATAGCCCGGGTAGCGTAAACGTGACGGGAGGAGTTATTTGAATGGGTACTTCCGTAAAAAGTCTCCCTTTTGAAACACCGCAGCGGGAAATGGGAGGCTCCATGGCCGTAGTTTACGATCTGAACGCAGGGAACAAAGAGAGTAAGGATCAAGCGGAGCTGAACCTCTTGTACCTGGTGGGTAAGGTAGCCGTCTCCATGGCGCACGAGATAAGAAACCCGATATGCAGCGCGCGGGGCTTTCTTGAACTGGCCGGGTTGAAGGATGAGGGCGACAGTGACGGCAACTGGTACAGGTTTTATATGCCTGAAGTCATCGAGCAACTGGACCGGGTCAACATGATGATACGTCAGTTTTTATCCCTGAACATGGAAAGACCTGTTAAAAAAATCCCCCAGAATATTAACCATTTGGTGGAAAGGCTGCTGCCGCAACTCCATAGTGGGGCAGCAGTTCTCTCCATAACGGTCAAAACCGATCTGCAACCGGTTCCCGACCTGCTTCTGGACGGCCAGGAGATAACCCAGCTCATTACGAATCTTACCCGCAACGGGCTGGAAGCTATGTCGCCGGGCGGGTACCTGACAATCAGGACGTACAAGGATGGGCCGGCAGTGGTTTTAGCCTTGGAAGACACCGGCACGGGCATAAGCACGGAGGATTTAGACAAACTGCGGAAGCCGTTTTTTACCACAAAGGAGTTGGGGTTGGGACTCGGACTGCCCGCCTGCTACTGCATCGCCCGCAGGCACGATGCCGTCATAACCGCCGACACCGGCGCCGGCGGGACCACTTTTTACGTGAAATTTAGGATGTAGAGTAACGGAAAATAATTCGGAACCTTACAGGAAGGGCGCTTTTAGGGGAAATATTGGAACCGCGGAGAGGTTAAAGGTGCCAAACCAAAACAAAACCGGCCGAAAGCCGGCTTTATTTGTTTAGAAGGGAACTTTGTTAGATAGCTTATGGTAGCAATAAATGGAAGAATGCATCACTTTTGACTCATTCCAGCGGGGAGGAAAAGGTCGTTTTTCGCTTGCTGCTAAAAGGGGAAGCGGGATCTCTAAAAAGACCCCGCTTCCAGATAAGCTATGTATATTATTCAGTAAGAGACTTTACTTATGAATCACGATGCTGCCGCCGCCAAGGGCGGTCACCGGGTCGGCGGTGTCACTTTCCCCGAGTTGGTTGTCGTAAACGACGGCGTCGCCGTTGTTCTTGTCCCAGATTTTAATCCGGAACTTGTCCAGGCCACCGCCGCCGCTGACCTGGCCGTCGATGGCGGTAAGGATGAAGCCGTAGTTGCCGGCGCCGTTGATGGCGCCGGCGCCTTTATACTGCGCCTTGGCCCCGGCAACGACCAGCCACTCGTAAATTTCACTGTGGAAGTTAAGGTTGGCGACCTTGAACTGGAACTGCGTCTGGCCGGTGGGCACGTTCGCGCCCTTCTGGTACTTGGAGACAAAGCCGAAGTTGGCCTTGCCGGTCAGAGCAGGGTTGGCGGTGAACGCGCCAACCGGCGAGTTGATCCAGCCGCCGCCGGTCACAAACCCGGCGCCGGGGTCGTAAGCCACGATGTAGTAGAAGACTGATTCGTCCGAACCGCCGTCATTGTCCGTCACCGTGACCTTAAGGGTGTAGACGCCGGCCGACGTGTATGTGTGTGCGCCGCTCACCGTACCGGAGCCGTACGCTTCTATGACGACGCCCGGCGAAGCGGTGCCGTCGCCCCAATCCCAGACCGCGGTGTGGGTGTCATTGACACCGGGGTCGGTAAAGGCCGCACCGACCTGGATTTCCGTGTTGACGAGCACCGGGTCGAGCGGGGCCGTGATCGGGCCGACGTCAGGCGGTAAGTTGTTGATCGTCAAGTCGAAAGTGATGTATACGGTTTCGGTGCCGTCGCTGACCATGATAACCACCGTCTGGCTTTCGGCGGTGCAGTCCTTCGCGCCGGTGTCAAGCGACCAGACCCAGGTGCCGTCGTCCAGCCTGGTGACAGTGCCCACCGACGCGCTCAGCGTAACGTCGTCCCCGTCCGCGTCGAACCACGTGCCGCAGTTTACGGCCTCCTGGCCCTCGTCAACCGTTACTTCGCTGTTCTCCGCAGCCGCCACCGGCGCATCGTTCACCGGGTTGACCGTGATTGAAACGGTGGCGGTGTTGGAGTCGACAGTGCCGTCGTTGGCGACGAAAGTGAAGCTGTCGGCGCCGTAGTAGTCGGCAGCCGGGGTGTAGACGACCTTGTTGCCGGCAAGCGGACCCAGAGTGCCGTTGCTCGGCCCGCTCAGGACGGTAAAGGTAAGCGGATCGCCGTCGACGTCGCTGGCTTGGAGGGTGATTTCGACGGCGGTGTCCTCGTCGGTCACGGCGCTGACGTCAAAGGCCACCGGCGGCTCGTTGCCGCCCACGGGTTCCTGAAGGCGTCCGCCGCCGACCTCCGAAGCCCACTTTCCATAACCGAACCAACCGCCGATCCAGAAGTGGCCCAGGGCGCCGAAGCCAAGTCCCTTGCGGTGGGTTCCAAGGAATTCGTGCCAGTAAGTATCAATCAAGGCGCCGTCGGTGGCGTACTTTTTCATGTAACAGTTGGCGCTGTTACCGTCGTAATCGACAAGGTACAGGTACCCGCCGACGAATTCCATGCCGCCGTGCTGGTTATTTGCCGGACCTTCCGGGGTGGTATACTCAAAAGCCAGGGTCCATACACCGTTGGGGCCCTGGTTGCCGTCGTACTTCCAGACCTTTCGCTTGGTCATACCCGGATATGTGTTGACCGCTCTGGCGCCGGCGTACCAGATATTGGCGGCGGGATCGCACGCAAGAGACTGACTGGTGTAGCCGCCGTCCAAGGGTGCGGCGGGCGCCACCTGCGAATGGTATACATAGTTTTGTTTACTGGCGTCATAAACAAATTTCTTGATTCCGTGAGATGCGCCGAAATAAATGATGTTGTTGACCTCGTCGACATGAAGCTCGGATGCGCCGTTGGAAGGCCAGGTTCCCAAGCTGAACGTTTTTTCGAGGGTGAATGTTCTTTGGGCCGGGGGTAACGCGTTCGGGTCCGCACCCGGGGGAATTATCACGGAATAGATGCGGGCAACCGCTCCACTCATAACTCCACTTGTATAAATGATAACCCTTTCCTTACCGTCGGCCAGCCTATAGCCGGTCGGACCCGCGGCCACACCGATACTGGGGTCCGTCAACGTGCTGTATTTGTAAGCGTCGTAAGTGGCCGTGATGCTCGCCGTCATCATAAACATGCCGTCGCCGTCCCCGTCACTCTTGGTTCCGTCTTCTATGGGCTCTTCTTCCTGAAGATATAAGGCGTAATCCTCCTCCGGAAGAACGTAGTCTTCGCCGGCGCTTACCGGCGGCACGGCCATAACGAGTATCAGCGTAAGAAACGCTGCAACAAGAACCGTTCTCTTGGTCATCGGTAACCCTCCCCTCGAGCAATACATGGAATATGTTTTGCGCCGATAGAAAATTGATAGTGGGCCGGAAATTGCCGGTATTCGGTTATGTCCAAATGCCAACATTAAAGAGAATTATATGTAGGGAATTTGTGCCGCAATAGAAGGAAATACCGCAGTGTCTTGGGGAGAAGGTCTGAGTGGTTTGTTACCACCCCCTTCATTTTGAGAAAGATAGCTGGTCATTACCATTGCTTGTTAATTATATGGTGAATTTAAACTCTTCGATATAAAATCTAATTTTCCTTCATATTCCTCAATAAACCTAGATAAAATTTTCTGAAATTAAAAGAATCGGTAGAAGAAGAATAAGGGTATAACTTCCCATGTTGGACACTAAAAAAGGGTACCATGGGCGCCCCTTTTTTCAAAGAACTGAAGAATGCTTGTCTATTACTAATTTATAGAAGGCCCGTCAAGTAATGCCATATTCCTCTCAATAAAACCGTCAGCCAACTCTCCCTTTTTACTGTTTCCACGGCGTAAATCTCAACCTTTTCCCGGTCCACGTCTACGAGGTAGCCAAAACCGGCGCCGCCCGTGAAATCCGCGGTCAAGTAACCAACGGCCTGTCCTTTCTTAACGGGGGCGACAAGCGCGCCGTTCTGAGAGATCGTGGGGTCAAGCCGGTATGCCGGCCGGACCAGTTTCTCATCACCGCTCTTGACCATGACGGTCAGCGGCCGCCTGGTCGTAACCTCGACGGTTCTTTGTTTTCCGTTTACTACGGGCAACCGCGCTGTGTGTCCCGGCGAAAAAACGGTCCGGGGTTTATGGTTGTCAAACGCGTAATCGAGCAGTCTTTTTGTATCATTGAAGCGCCCTGCATAGGAGTCGGCCTTCATGACCACGGCAATAAAACGCATTCCGTTGCGCTTCGCCGTTGCGACAAAGGAATAACCACCGAGGTCGGTAGACCCCGTCTTAAGCCCGTCACAGCCTTCATAACCATAGACCAGCCCGGGTAGCATCCAGTTCCAGTTGTCCATTCTGATCCTGTCGGGCGTACCCTCGCGAAACACTTTCCGCGGGACGCTTGATGTTTTGAGGATTTCCGGATGGTCCCTGATCGCATGGTACGCAAGGAGAGCTACTGAACGCGGTGACATCGAGTTTTCTTCCCTCGAGCCCGTACTAGGTGGATGCATGCCCAACAAATCGGCGTTGTTAAGGCCGGTGCTGTTAACGAACTTATAGCTGTCAAGGCCTAACTGCGCGGCTTTACGGTCCATCATTTTGATGAATTCCGCTTCCGAACCCGCGATAAGCTCCGCCAATGCAATGGTTGAGCCGTTAGCCGAGTATATGGTCACGGATTCGTAGAGCTCTCGTACCGTATAGGATTCGTCCCTCCGCAGCGGAACGTTGGAGAGTTTGCGGTTCTGGGAGATACGGAAAACGTAATCGCTGACCGGTGTTTTCAAGTCCCAGCTTATCCGCCCGCTTTTAACCGCGTCCAAAACAAGATACTCCGTCATTACTTTGGTAATGCTTGCGGGAGGCAGGGCAAGGTCCGGTTTTTCCTGGTATAGTATACGGCTGCTCGCCCCGTCGATCAGTATGGCGGACTCGGAGGCCCGGGTCAGAAAATCCCCGCGGTCGGCTTGTGCGAAGCTGGCGGAGGGCTGCACAACCAGGCACAAGGCGGCGAACACCAGGGCAACAATCGTTGGTACCGTTCTGCGCATTGTCGGGCACCTGCCGTCACTGTTTTCTCCGGAATAACTCCGGCGGGGAAACTTCGGCTGTGGACCTGTTACGGTTTCGGATGAGTTTGGGTTCCGAGTTTAGGTTATCCAAACAAGGCGGCCCAAAAACCGGAGGAACATCGCGTTCTTCACGGTCCCGCCGAGAAAACTTAATCGGATGATTTATTATACCGCCAGGTCATAATAAAAGAAGCCATCTGAACCGCAATTGGGAAAGGGGAAAAGCAGTGAGCTACGATCCGCCATTGGAGCAACCCGGTGAAACCCATCCCGATAAAGACAGTGAGTTGTCCCAGGTGAAGGAACTCGGCATAGCGGCACTGCCCGAGGCGCAAAGCAACCTCCACTGTCTGACGATAATCGGTCAGATCGAAGGGCACCTGGTTTTACCGCCGCAAAATAAAACGACGAAATACGAACACGTTCTACCGCAGTTGGTGGCGATTGAACAGCACCCGAACGTGGAAGGGCTGTTGTTAGTTCTAAATACCGTCGGAGGTGATGTCGAAGCGGGGTTGGCCATTGCCGAAATGGTTAACTCGATGTCCAAACCGACGGTTTCTCTGGTCCTTGGCGGTGGGCATTCCATCGGCTTACCCGTAGCCGTCGCCGCGAAACATTCTTTCATTACTGAAACCGCCACGATTACCGTCCACCCCATCCGGCTAACCGGGTTGGTCGTCGGCGTTCCGCAAACCTGGGAATACCTTGAAAAAATGCAAGACCGCGTCGTTCGCTTTGTCGTGAATCACTCGCGGATAGAGGACTGGCGGTTCCGGGAAATGATGTTTCGAACCGGGGAGTTGGCCAGGGACGTAGGTACGGTGCTGATCGGCCGCGAGGCGGTTGACTGCGGCCTTATCAACGAGGTGGGCGGCATGGGCGTGGCGCTCGCCAGGCTGAGCAAAATGGTGGAAGACTACAAGGCCAGTAAGTCGGCTCCGATCCAATAAAACCATCTGGTATCCTGGGGGGTTACGCAATGATACTGCATACGGTTATGCCGCTTGAACTGGTACTGGAGGGGCTGGAGCCGGCACCGGCGCGACGCACCGCGGATGCCTCCGTTCGCGGGGTGCGGGTGGTTCTTGAAGAAACGTCACCCGGAAGGGGCCGTCTGGTGCGTCTCCTCAGCACGGACCCGTATGACTACCTTAACCCTTTCCTTATCCCGGGTACTGAACTGCCATTTCCCCAAAACGCTAACCGTTCATGACTTCAAGTTCCCCCCGCCCCTGTCGGTAAGCGGAACTCCGCTGGCAGGATTTCCTTTATATGTGTAGAAAGAAATAAGTATGAAAGACAGTTCGGATAAGATCTTGGCAATAGACATCGGCACGCGGACCGTAATAGGTGTCGTGGCAGCCGGTGTAAAAGGCCTTGAAATTATCGCCCAGGAAATGGTCGAACACCAGGGACGGGCAATGTATGACGGCCAGATCCACGACATCCCCCGGGTGGCCCTGGCCGTGGCCCAGGTAAAGAACGCGCTGGAAGAACAGGCCGGACAAAGATTCACGGAGGCCGCCATTGCCGCCGCCGGCCGGGCACTGAAGACGAGGCGCTGTAAGGCATCCATGGAGGTAAATCCTCTGCGCGAAATTACCGAGGATGCGGTGCGCGCGCTCGAGTTTGAGGCGCTGCGGCGTGCCCGGGAGGAGATAAAGCAGCAGGACCGGGGCGCCGGTGACTTTTATTGCGTCGGGCACGGGGTGATCGGCTACAAGCTTGACGGGTTGGAGTTAACCAGTCTGATAGGCCACCGCGGGAGGGTTATCACCACGGAGGCCATTGCGACTTTTCTGCCGGCGTCGGTGGTCAACAGCCTTTTCAGCGTCCTGCGCCGGGTGGGCCTTGAACCCTCCTACATTACACTCGAGCCCATAGCCGCCCTGGAAATCACCATTCCCGAGGAGATGAGGCTATTAAACCTGGCCCTGGTCGACGTGGGGGCGGGGACCTCCGATATTGCCGTTACCAGGGACGGTACGGTTATCGGTTACGGTATGGTCCCCGTGGCCGGCGACGAGATTACCGAAGCGGTGGCGGAGGCCTGCGTTGTCGACTTTCGCACCGCGGAAGAAATCAAGCGGTCCATGAGCATCTCGGAAAATCTTACCTTTAATGATGTCCTGCAAAATACGTTAACCGTCCCGTGCAGCGAAGTTCTGGCCGCGATCGGGCCGGCGGTCGATCACCTGGCCCTGGCGGTTTCGGAAGCGGTCCTGGCGCTCAACGGCGGTCAGGCCCCTAAATCCGTTATTTGCATCGGCGGCGGCGCACAGACTCCCGCCTTTCTTTCCAAACTAGCCCAAAGCCTTGGTTTGGCGGGGAACAGGGTCGGCATGCGGAAGCGGTCCCAACTCGCCGGCATCGTCGCTCCGGAGGAGGATGCGCTTACCGGTCCCGAAGGTATTACGGTGGCTGGAATCGCCCAGGCGGCTCTGAAACGCAAAGGTTTGAATCTGATCAGGGTGCAGGTCAACGGGCGGAATTACCGTATTTTTAACCCGGGCGACCTGCGCGTAGTGGACTGCCTCGCGCTTCTGGAACATGATCCGCGCACCTTGTTCGGCACAGACGGCAAAGACTTGCGGTTTTATGTGAACGGGCAGGAAACAGTGGTCTACGGGGAATTGGCCCGGCCTGCGTCCATTCAAGCCAACGGCGGTGAGGCTCACCTGCAGACTCCGGTTGAAGACGGATGCCGGATTGAAGTCATCCCCGCGGCAAACGGCCGGGATGCTGTTGCCAAGGCCGGCGACTATTTCGCCGGCGCCATACCCCTGCAAGTATGTGTCGGCGGCCGCGAAATATCCCTGCCGCCGGTA
>JAGUUY010000126.1 GCA_020063185.1 Bacillota bacterium | reverse complement strand
CTTTTTTATTTAAGGTTCACGCTATCCTGATTAATCTATAGGTCCGTTCAACGTTCAACGTTCAACGTTGAAACCATAAAAATATAACAGTATCAGACAGCACGTTAAACGTTGAATTTAGGAACGCTGAAGAACTTTAAAAATTTTGCCGTTCCGGTGCAACCGGACTTCAAAAGACCGCTGCCCGAACAGGGCGTGACTCGCGCAGGCCAGACAGGGGTCGTAAGCCCTCACGGCCATTTCCACCCGGTTCAGCAGGCGCTCGTCGACCGTACCGTTCTTAATCAGCCCCTGCGCCGCTTTTTTTACAGACATGTTTATGGCGGCGTTGTTCTGTACGGTGGCCACGATGAGGTTGACCTTCTGTACCATTCCCCTCCTGTCGGTGGTGTAATGGTGGTACAGCGTGCCGCGCGGCGCTTCCACCGCTCCCACGCCCTCCGCAGGCTTGGACGTAGGCACGTTACGCACGTGGCGGTCCGTAACCCGCGGGTCGCGCGCAAGCTCCAGGACGCGTTCGCCGGCGTACATGAGTTCAACGAGCCGCGCCCAGTGGTACGCAAGGGTGTTGTGGACCGGTTTGGCGCCAAAGTACCGGTACATTTCCGCATAAGCCGCCTGGGCAAGGGGTGTCGCCATCCCGTCCGCCACGTTCAACCTGGCCAGTGAGTTGACCCTGTACACACCGCTCCCGGCGCCGTCCACAAAGCCCTTCCACCCGATACTTTTTAAATACGGAAACTTTATGAAACTCCACGGCTCTACGTGTTCCGCGATGTGTTCCAGGTAGTCTCCGGCCGCAAAAAGGGCGACTTCCTTCCCTGCGGGATCGACCACCCTGATTTTGCCGTCGTAGAAGTTAGCTTTATTGTTTTCGTCGACCATGCCCGCGTAATACGTCTCGTGCCGGTACAGGTCCCCCGCGATTAACTCCATGAGCCGCTCGTTTTTCAGCGCCAGTTGGCGGAAAATCTCAAGGCTCGCTTTACCAAATTCCACTAAGGCCGCGGCCGCTTTTTCAATTTCCTGCCGATCTTCCTCGCTCAGCGGCTTTGACAAACCGCCGGGAAGCGACGTCACCGGGTAAATGGGGTGCCCGCCGATTATCTCCTGAATCCGCTGCGCGTAGCCGCGGCTGTCGACCACGGCCTCGCCTACCTTCCTGCCGGCGGCTTCTATCAGCCCGAAGATGTTCCGCTCGGCGGCGTTTCCGTTCATCAGCACCAGGTCCGGGGCCCCCAGGGCAAAAAAATGAAGGATGTGGCTGTGCGCCATGTGGGCATTGTAATATATTTCCCTCAGTATCCGGGCCGTTTCCGGAACCTCCGCCTGATAGACGGCGTCGCACGCTTTTGCGGAAGCCATGTGGTGCGCCCCGGGACAAACGCCGCAAATTTTGGGCGTTATTCTGGGCATCTCTTCCACCTGACGGCCCTCGCAGAACTTTTCAAAGCCCCTGAACTCTATCACCTGAAAGAAGGCGTCGACAACGTTGCCCTCATCATCAAGGATGATATCAACCTTCCCGTGCCCCTCAAGCCTCGTTACCGGCAGGATCGAGATCGTTCTGGTCATAACTATCCTCTTTCCCGTTTTAATAACGCCGAAGGCAGGGAAAACGTGTAAAACGTGCCCACGGCATCCCTGACAGCGTCCAGGACGTCAAAAATCTTCTGCGTAGGAAGGTAATCCTCCCAATCACCTGCCACAGCCGCCAGCGCAGACATCGCCTCCGCCCCGGGGTCGGACGTGTCCGGAAGCCTACCGTAGCAGCCGCGGCAAGGCATGTTGGCTGCCACACAACGGGAGCCGCACCCGCCGCGGGTGGCGAAACCCAGGCAGACGATACCCTGCTCAAGGAGGCACCGCTCGCCGTCGGCGATAAGCTCGTGGGGCCGATAAAGCTTTTCCGCTTTTTTCGCCTCTTTGGTCTTTCCCCGCGGGCACTCGTAACAAAGGCATTTATCGGCGGCTAAAATTCTTTTAACGGTCTTCCCGCCGGCGATTGCCCCGAGAGTTTCAAGGAGTTCCGTAATTGTGGCGGTTGACGGCGGGCAGCCGGGCACAAAGTGATTAACCTCTATGACTTGATCGAGCGTTCGGACTTCCGGCAAGAACTCGGGCAGGGTCAGACTGAAGCCGTCCCGTTCGGAGACGGACTGCACCGTTACCGCTGCTTCGTTGGTATTTGACGGCGCTTCAATGTACGCCCGCTCCAACAGTTCATTTCTTCCGAACTGGTTGGCAAGGCCCGGAATACCGCCGAAGCACGCGCAGGAACCGTACGCTACGACGTACCGGCACTTCGCCCGGATCAGCTTCGCTTCCTCTTCCTGTTCCGAAGTCCTGACGGCGCCGTTGACAATCCCGATGTCAACACTTTTATCGTCCAGCGCCTCAAGGTCCTTACGCTTGTAATCGAGCGCCACCGGCCAATAAACCACATCCACGGTCTGCGGGAGGTCAAGAACCGCCCTGCCCACGTCGAGGATGGAAACGTCGCAGCCGCCGCACGAAGCACCCCAGTTGAAGGCAAGCTTTACCCTGCTCATGTCTTCCTCCTCAAAGGACTTGGGCCGAGAGCCTTCAGCGTCTTGTCCATTTTATGCACCGCGTCGGCAAGTTCCCGCCACATCGGTACGCCGATGAACTCCCATTTTAAGCGCCCGTCAAGTCCGAGCTGGCGCATGATTGTATTAAGCAGCATGACCCGCCTCGCAGTCATGTAGTTCCCGGCGCCGTGGTGGCAGTTCTTCGGCGGGCATCCGGCGATGATAATGCCGTCGACACCCCTTTTGAAGATTTCGAGAATCAAACCGGTATTCACGGACGATGAGCAGCGTATCCGTATGCTCCTGAAATTCGTATTCGTGATTTTGTGCCCGTTTAAACCCATAAGGTCGGCTGAAGCATACGAGCACCAGTAACATAAAAGACCCAGTATCTTCGGCCCGCCGTTTTCGGCTTCCGAGAAAGCCGCCTCAACCTGTTCGAGGATCTGTTCTTCATAGAAATTTCGGAGCTGAACCGCGTGGCTCGGGCAAGCGGAAACACACAGCCCGCACCCCTGACAAAATGCCCTGTCCACCGCGGCGCCGGACTCGGCCATAGAAATCGCCCCGTGGGGACATACCGTCTCGCAAATTCGACAGTGCGAGCACTTATCAGGGTCCACCTCGGAAGTGAACTTGGGCAGGTCTTTCTGACCTTTTATGACGTGGTTCAGGGCTTTCAGCGCCGCAACACTCCCCTGCTCCACGCTTTGCTGCACGAGTTTCGGACCGGTCAGGGCTCCGGCCACATAGACCCGGTCGATGTACGACTCCGTGGGCCTCAGTATTCTGGGTTGCAGTTCAAGCGGGTAATGATACCGGTCGGTCTTTATTTTTAGCAAGTCAATCAGCTCGCTTCCGCCGGGAAGCAAAGCCTCGGCCAAAACGAGCAGGTCCGTCTCCAGCTGTTCTTCGGCGCCGTCGGGCGTCTCAAGGCGGACCAGAAGTCCTTCTTCGCCGTCTTCGACCGCCGTTATTTCACCGTTGATAAAATCCACGGATTCCTTCGCCTGGCTGTAAAACTGCTCAAAAGCCCGGCCGTATGTCCTTATGTCGCCGAAGTAGACCATGGAGACTTCGGCGTTCGGATTCATGGCCGTTATCCTGTTCGCCTGTTTTACCGCAAAACCACAGCATGTTTTGGAGCAGTAAGGCATCCCCTCCGGATTTATTTTGTCCTTCACCCGCGAGCCGCTGCAAAGCGCGAAAGCCACGCGCTCCACCGGCCCCGTACCGGGACGCCTCAGGCGCGCGGCAAGCAGCCTTTCCATTTCCATGCTCGACACGACGTTCGGCGAGGCGTAATTAAGCGCGGTAAGCGTGTTTACATCAAAAGTCTTGAAACCTGTGGCCAGGATGACGGCGCCGAATGAGTCCTCGACCGCTTCCGCTTCCGCCGCCAGATTTATTGCGCCCGTCGGACAAACAGGGACGCACTCGCCGCACTCCGAACATACGTCCTTTCTGATCACGTAATGATCGGGAATGCCGAGCCGATAATCTTTGTCGACGGCCTTCCTTTTTGTCAACCCGGAGTCGTACTCGCTGTCGTACTCCTCGGGGCAGACCTCGGCGCACTTACCGCAGGATATGCACTTGTCCGGATCAACCAGCAGCGCGCCTCTATTTATTTTTACCTTGAAGTTGCCGTTGTCCCTTACCAGGTCTGTTACCTCGGAGCCGGTAAGCGTACGGACCAGCGGGTTAAAAATCGCTTCCCTGGCCTGGACCGGCGCGACGCAGTCGCTCACGCACATCGAGGGCCACCCTTCGCATTGTACCAGATACGGGATCCGGCAAAAATGCCCGCCGAGGTACGCTTTCTTTTCCACCAGCGTAACTTCAGTCCCGGCGTTTGCCAGGTCCACCGCGGCCTGGACACCAGCCGGACCGCCCCCGATAACCAGGCTTTTCTTAATAATGCGGGTGGGCGCCGGGGTTGGTACATTAGACTTTAGTTTGGCGTGCGCCATGCGCACCAGGTCCATGGCTTTGCCGGTAAGGTCGCCGTCGTGGACCCAAACGCACTGCTCGCGCAAGTTCGCGACCTCGAACATGGCCCTGTCCATTCCCATTTCACCGAGCAGCGCGCTGATACGGTCCTCGGTAAAAGTAAGGGACGACCGTTCGGAGCAGCCGGCAAATAGAATTCTGTCGCACCCCTCGAACTCTCTTTTGAATCTGGACAGGCTTTCTTTTTTGCACAGGTCGCCTACCTGGGCGACATGAACAACGTATTCAAGTGCCGCGGCCTTTTTTTCAACGGCGCGCGTATTAACTTTTTCGGCGATTTGGCCGCCGCAGGTGCAGATCACTACACCAATCCGGGGGCGTGCGGAGTCTTTCGTTTTCATGAAACAACTCTCCTCTGCCCGGCTTCGTTCGGGGGAATTTTTGCGGATTCTTTTTAATTATCATAGGTTCAATACACCGTTAGAGTCAAGACACAAAAGACAGGCCGATTAACCATACCCCTTTGCGGGGCTGGACATTCGGCTTACGATTACCGTTGGTGTTTAAACAAGGCCAGCCAGCCTTCGAACTGTCCAACTTTTTCCGCACCAAAACCGGCGATGCTTTTTATTACCTCCGGCACGGTTTTTTCGCGCGGCGCTGTCCCTCTGTCCTTGGTGAAAAACTTGTCGGCAAAGCAGATAATTTTTTCCTCTAAGGTACCGGGAACCATATCCCTGACCGGCAGGGGAAGGTTTCGTTCCTTGATTTCTTCCCTGGTAATACCGACGCCGACATGCCTTTCGCAAACCAAAGCGTGCCGCGGCAGCCCTTCTGCCTCTATGATTTCCCGCCCCAGGTACCCGTGGCAGACGTAGGGCTTGTACCCGAAGCACCCTATTTCGGGTGCGTCGGTCAGGAAAATGCCGATGTCGTGGAGCATGGCGGCCTCGAAGAGGAACTTGCGGTCCAGGTATAAGTCCGACACGTTTTCGGCCACCGCCAGCGCCTTTCCGGCCACCGCCTCGCTGTGCAGGTACAGGACCCTGTATAGATCGGACCGGGGGTCGTAGTATTTCTTTAAAATTGTAAGTGGGTCCACAAGCAATACCTTTTCCTCAACCTATTCCGCCGCCGAAAGCGCAGTCCGCTACCCTTCCCGACATGGACACCCGTAACAACAATCATAACATGGAACTGCATTTTGGCCCCCTGCTCCGCTAAGCCCTTCAACGCCGTTGTCACTTCGCGCTACTCCAACACCGGACCCGAACCCACGACGAACTTGCCTTTAAAATACCTCACCCGGATGTCCATTGATTCTTCGATCCACTTGTCGATGCCCACCAGTTTCATCCGGCAGAGGTTGTAGAGTTTATAATTGTGCGCGTAGCGGTCGGCGCCGTCCGCCACGGGTTGAAACCTGGCACACGGAAACTCGCCGCACTCAAAACAGAAATTCAGTCCTTTGTCCCCCGCGCAGGTGTAGGTCGGGCAGAGGGGGAAGCCCAGCGGTTGCCCTTTTTCGCCCCGGCAGCCCTTGCACGGCAGTTTCTCGGCGGGAATACGCATTGACTCCATAAAAACCTTTTTAGCCTTCTCGGTAATGTTCTTCTCGTGGAGTTTGCAGTTGAAACAGTCCAGACCGCAGGGAGCGATCAGGTCTATATCCGCGCTCATCTTTCCGCCCTCCCCCACCCTCATTCTTAATAAAAAAGCCCGGGTGGTAATTCCCCGCCTATATGTCTTTTTCCTGCTTGTATAGACCCCGTCCGTAACATTGCCTTGTAACCTGTATGGTTTCGAAAATGCGCGCCGGCGGAAAAGTATTACCCCTCTGGATGGGGCATTATATAAATGTTGGGTTGAGCGCTTACCGCCGCCAGGAATGAAAATGGCCTGTCCGCCGGTTATCCCACGGCAGCGCCTTGATCTATAAACAGACTCCAGACTCGGGACTCGCGGCTTAGGACTTAACTTCGGGAGTGGGTGTGTTGGACCTTAAAGACCGGTTTGCCAGGGGCTTCATCGCGGGCGTAGCCGCCGGAATACCACAGGACGTGATAGATTACGTACTATACCTGCTCGGAATTATCGAACTACGGTACCTCGATTGGGCGGCCGTAATCCTGTTCCAACACGAACGAGCCAACGGCTTTCCGGAGACTGCATTCGCGCTGGTTGCCGAACTCTTTTTCTCGGGAATTCTGGGCATTGCTTTCGCCTACCTGATCCCGCGCGTAACGAGCCGCAACTACTTCTTTAAGGGTTGGCTATACGGGGTTTCAGTATGGTTCGCTATGTACTCAATCATGGTTTTATTCCAGGTGCAGGGTCTTCATGCAATCAGCTTTGCCACCGCTGTCGCCGATTTCGTCACCAGTTCGGTGTACGGTCTGACGCTTGCCGCCG
>JAGUUY010000161.1 GCA_020063185.1 Bacillota bacterium | reverse complement strand
GGGGGTTTTCGCCGGGGCGCTGATCCGCATCCGGTACCTTCCCGACCCGCGGGCCTTCAAGCTCTTCGTGGGTATGGTCCTCCTTTACCTCGGCGGGCGGCTGCTTTACGAGGCGACCGGGCGCTACCGAAAGGGCCGGCAGCAGCAGCGCGCCCTGGAAAAGAAGTTCCGGGAACGCGTTCAACAGCAGAAGGAAGCGACGAACAGCCGCGTCGCTGCAGGGCTGCCGGCGGAAGCGGTAGTGCGCACCAAGTCCGTATCCCTTAAGCGCATCGAGTACGAATTTTGGGGCGAAACCTTCTCTTTCAGCACCCTGACCATTTTCCTGCTCGCGCTCGGCGTCGGGCTGATCGGCGGCATTTACGGCATCGGCGGGGGCGCCATCATCGCGCCCTTCGTGGTCGCCGTCCTCGGCCTCCCGGTGTACACCGTCGCGGGCGCCGCGTTGGCCGGGACCTTTTTAACTTCCATCGCCGGGGTTGCTTTCTTTGAATTCCTCGCGCTTACCCCCTTCGGCGCCGGCGCGGTAATTCGACCTGACTGGGCGCTGGGGGCCCTGTTCGGCGTCGGCGGGCTGGCGGGTACCTACGTCGGCGCCCGGTTCCAGAAGTACCTCCCGGCGCAGTGGATACGCGTTTTACTCGGCTTGCTGATTATTACCCTCGCGGTCCGCTATGTCACCGAGTTTTTCATATAATGACAGCGTAGAAAAAGGAGGTTGTTATGCTCGAGATTGATATCCCGGGGTTCGGGAAAGTCAGACTTGAATATTTGGTATCCGACTTTACCGGGACCTTGTCGGTGGACGGCGGTCTTTTTCACGGCGTAAGAGAGCGGTTGAACACGATAGCGGAGTTTCTCAAAGTCTGCATATTGACCGCCGACACCTTCGGCAAGGCAAGGGTTGAGCTTGAAGGCGTTAAGTGCGTGATGCACATCCTTGAAGGCGAAAATCACGACGTCCAAAAGGAGGAATATGTGAAAAAACTCGGCGCTGAAAGTGTCGTCGCTCTGGGTAACGGAAACAACGATAGGAAGATGCTTAAAACCGCCCGTATCGGCATCGCGGTCTGCCTAAGCGAGGGCTGCGCGGCGGATGCCGTTAAATCCGCCGATATCATAACCAATTCGGTATTAGATGCCCTCGATCTACTACTGAATCATAAAAGGTTAAAAGCTACTTTGAGGTTCTGATACCGGAAACCTTTTATTATTAGACTGAGACGGCTTTACACGAGCCGGGCAAAGGCTAATCCGCGAACTCGCAAAGCAGTTGGGATATGGACTCCACCCGGTTCTTTTTCCAAAGTGTAAGCCCACGCCACAAAACAGCCTGGGGCGACACCTCGGTAAGATTGGACAGCGAAAAAGAAACGATTGTCCTGCCTTTTCCGAGGAACCAGCTATCGTCCTGTACGGCCAGGGACGCCATCCCCGGCGGCAAATCCCATAAAACCGCCAGAACAACGTGTCCCAGTTCGGGAAGTCTGACTTTAATAGCCCGGTCCCACCTGGGGCAGACATTCCTATATGGTGTAAAATAACGGGGCGGAGCTATGCAAGAAGGTTCAAACTCCTCGAATTCCTTCAAATACTCGCGCAGCTTAACGCACCAACGCATTGTTTTCTTTCGCTGCTCTCCTTTCCTTAGAGCGACCGGTCATCCTTACCGGACAAAGGTCGCCTTTATTTTATTAATAAAAACTCGGGGAATCGCTTTCCTAAACTAAAATACCATGTTTTAAATCTTAAAGTTGGAGTTATCTTTCACCCCGCCAGCGTCCAACGCATAACGGATGTAAGCCCCGCTCAACTCGGACGACAGGCAATATGCGCAATGCATGCAGTATTATCGTTTTATCTGCTGCAGCCATCAGTTTCCGGCCGGCAGAGATTCTTCCCTGTGAGGTTTAAGCACCGTCCAGAGACCCAGAGCGGTAAGAATTCCAATCGCGCCGCCGAAATAGAACGGCGCGGCGGGACCAAACGTTGTCCACAGCAAACCGGCCAAGAGCGAGGCCGGAAAAAGCCCGACGCCGACCAGGGTGGCGTGCAGCCCGATCACCGTGGCGCGCTGTTGCAAGGGAGCGATTTCGGCCACCAGGGCCTTCTCCACACCCTCGGTAGACGCCGAATAAAGACCGTACGCCGCAAAGAGCGGCCAAAGCGTCTCCGGTTGCCGCACCAGGGCGAAGCCGAGGTACACCATGCCGTAGGTGAGGTATCCCCAGACCAGCAGACGCCGGCGGCCGGCGCGGTCGGAAAGACGCCCCGCCGGGTATGCTGCCAGACTGTATACAAGCACGTAAGTCAGGTACAGCAAGAGTACGTCCCGCACTTGAAAGCCCACGT
>JAGUUY010000204.1 GCA_020063185.1 Bacillota bacterium | reverse complement strand
TACGGCCTCGTTTTCCGTTCCACCGTCATCGCGCTTGTCATACCGGTAGCCGGGGCCGACTTCAACATCAAATTTTATCGCGTCGGTGGCAATGATCTTACGTCCGTATCCGACGGTATAGCTGCTGCGGTAATCATACCCGCTGAACCGGTCGTCCTCGTAATCCGCGTTCAGAAAAACGTAATCGGCCGGGCTTAATTTATACCCGATTTTGGCGGCGGCGTTAGCGCGCCAAGCAAAGCTTGGTGCGTCTTGCGGGGTGCAAGTCCCCGTCGGGTAAGGCCTAACCAGCCACCCGTATCGAGTGTTGCGTGATTGGGAAGGATAGACATACCGTCGAACGACCCACACGAAGCGTACACAGAGAATCGTGCAGGCCGCAGGGGAGACCGTGCTCCCTGAAGTGCTGGTATCGCTTCGAAAGGCAGCTTGGTTCCGGTCGCCGAGAGTTGTAACGTACTCGAAGGCAACACAGAAGCATCCGTCATGGTGAGGATGTGGAGGGCCGGCGGAGTTATCAAGCCGTGGCATGTACGAAGAGACGCACACAGGAACTTGGGAGGCCCATCCGACTCCTGCGCGGCAATATGGTCCGGCTGACACTTAGACACTAAAGGGAAACCCGGATACAGATTGTAGCCGAACCTAAGTGGCCGCAAGGCAGGAAGGGGAACCAAAGCGGAAGCAGAGGAACCCTGGTCGGGTGGGAGTCGTATCGAGCGTAGTACTCTGAGCGTGGGAAAGCCACGTACATGGGGAAGGACTTGACGGAAATACGTAGCCCGCAAAGGAAACACATGCCGGACACAGCAGGATCGGATAAACGTGTGCAAACCTCACTGCGGGGGATAGCCAGAACGGCTCGTTTCAACACGCAGCATCGCTTTCGGGATCTCTATGGACTGCTTAATACGGAGATGCTCCATCTGGCGTGGAAGGGCTTGAATAAAAGCTCAGCCATCGCCGATGACGACATTACCGTCAAGGAGTACAGCCAGGATCTGTCCGCCAACCTGGAAAGGCTGGCGGAACGGCTCCGGCAAAAGAGATACCGGGCGAAATTGGTCAAAAGACGATTTATTCCAAAGCGTAACGGTAAGAAACGGCCCCTGGGCATCCCCGCCTTAGAGGACAAGCTTGTTCAGAAGGCGGTGGCCATGATCCTGACGGAGATATACGAACCGGATTTTCTGGATTGTTCGTACGGATACCGGCCGGGCAGGGGGGCCAGGGACGCGATCGGCGATCTGACGTTCCAGTTTCAGTTCGGCGTGTTCGGCTATGTCGTGGAAGCGGATATCAAAAGCTATTTTGATACCATTGATCATGACAAACTGATGGCCATACTGGAAAGACGGATCAATGACCAGGCGTTCTTGCGGTTGATCAGGAAATGGCTGAAAGCGGGCATCCTGCATCCGGACGGGCAGGTCGAGCATCCGGTGACTGGAACGCCCCAGGGAGGGCTTGTCTCACCCGTCCTGTCCAACATTTATCTGCATGAGGTGCTGGATAAATGGTTTCAGGACGTGGTCAAACCGAGGCTGTCAGGCCGTGCCATCATGTGCAGATATGCGGATGACTGGGTATGCGCCTTTCAATATCGGGATGACGCGGACAGGTTCTATAATGTTCTTTCGAAGCGACTCGGCGGTTTTGGCCTTGAGGTGGAGCCGAGCAAGACGAAGATCATCCGATTCAGTCGATTTCAACCCGGCCGGGAGCGTGACAGGACTTTCACGTTTCTGGGGTTCGAGTTTTACTGGTTAAAGGACCGCAAAGGTGTTCCCCGGGCGCAGCGTCGCACGGCTCCGGCCAAGCAGCGCGAAGCCCTGGCGCGTATGAGAGAGTGGCTGAAGAAATCCCGGCAACTGCCGAAGTCGCAATTTTTTGATGGGCTGAAACGTAAGCTGACCGGCCATTACAATTATTTTTATGTACGGGGAAATGCCCGTGCGGTATGGTCCTTCTACAGAGACGTGATCAGCTCTGTCTTTAAATGGTTGAATCGCAGAAGCCAGCGTAAAAGCTATAATTGGGAACGATTTAAGCGCATTTTGGAATACGCAGGAATACCGAAACCGAAGCTGACGGAAAAGAAGCGTTTTCGTACGTGCGCGTTGAGCTAAGCCGACACGGAAGCGAGTATAACCGAGGAACCGGATGCGGGAAAACCGCACGTCCGGGACTGTGTGGGGGGTGCCGGGAAACCGGCATTCCTACCACGACTATTTTTTGATTGAGTACCGCAAACCAGTGCCTGCTTTACAGGGGTTTTAAAGTATTAAAGTTTTAAAGCGTCCCAACCGGGCGCGGCCCGGAACCCTAAAACTTCCCCGCCAGTATTGCTGAATAACAATTCCAGAAATTCAGGCCTATAATTTTCAAATATGAAACATCTGCGTGAGAAAAATGAAAAATATGCTCTGTTGGTCCCGCAAGCCGCAAGTCTCCGTCTGCCTTGAGGGGGACAACGCCATTCTCTTTGATCCGGACAGCGGCCGCGAGAAGAAGATTAATGCCACGGGTCTGGTTGTATGGCAGGCCATGGACGGAACAGCCCGTATCGACGCGCTTGCCGAAGCTCTTGCCCGTTGCTGCGATAT
>JAGUUY010000032.1 GCA_020063185.1 Bacillota bacterium | reverse complement strand
TTGCACGACAACTCCACGACCTCTCTTTAATATCGGGCAGGAGGAGGCAGCCGGGGAAAAGAAAAGAGTTGACAGCGCTTGCGGCGTATGCTAAATTACTTAGGGCGTATATGTAGCAGGGACGCGTCTTTTTTTTACTTTCGAGGAGGCGGGCTTTCAAAGTGCGTATAATTATACAGCTTGCGTGCACCCAGTGTAAAAGGCGGAATTATACCACCACCAAAAACAAAAAGAACGACCCGGGTAGAATTGAATTTAATAAATACTGCCGGTGGTGCGGTACGCATACCCTGCACAAGGAAACTAAATAGTATAATTGAGGGGCTGGATAATGGCCGTCATCAAGACCAAAAAGGACAAGAAAGGCCGAGCCCGGGCGGAAAAGCCGTCACTGCCGCCGAAGGCTAACAAACTAAAAGCCAAGAACGCCCAACGCGTTGAAGCGGTGAAGACAAATCCTGTGGAGCCTGCCCGGCGGGCGGCGCCCAAGCGCGAAGCGGCCAGAAAAAGGTTCGCCGCGGGCGAGTTCATAAGAAACGTCCGGCAGTTTTTTTCGGGAACATGGCAGGAATTGAAGAAGGTCCATTGGCCGGCGCGGCGTGCGGTGGTCGCATACACCGGTGTCGTTCTGGCGGTGGTCACGGTTGTAATGATCATCATTTGGATTTTCGATTCTATTTTCAGCGGCATACTTGGTTTTATCGTTGGGTAGCGAGCGGGCCGCGAGTGAAGGTTCCGGCGGTTATACCGGTTCTAAGGAGGTGCGGGAGGATTACCTCCCTGCCGTGAGCAAGCAATGGTATGTGGTCCATACCTACTCGGGTTACGAGAATAAAGTAAAAGCCAATCTGGAAAAGCGGATTGCCTCTATGAACATGGGGGATAAAATTTTCCGTATTGTCGTGCCGGAGGAAGACGAAGTCGAGATCAAGGACGGCAAGAAAAAAATTCTGAAGCGGAAAATATACCCCGGGTACGTTCTGGTGGAGATGATCATGGGCGACGAATCATGGTACGTGGTACGGAACACGCCCGGCGTCACAGGCTTTGTGGGGAGCGGGAACAGGCCTGTGCCGCTCACGGAGCCGGAGGCCGACCAAATACTGAGGCAGGCCGAGGGTGAGATACCCAGGGTACGGATCGACCTTTCGCCGGGAGAAAAAATAAGGGTTACATCAGGTCCTTTCCAGAACTTTATCGGGGTGTTGGAAGAAATCAACACGGAAAAAGCAAAACTAAAGGTGTCGGTTTCGATGTTTGGTAGGGAAACGCCTATCGAACTTGAGTACTCGCAAGTGGAAAAAATCATATAGGAAGGCGTGTAGTAATTGGCGAAGAAGGTTCAGGCGATGATTAAACTTCAGGTACCGGCGGGGAAAGCGACCCCCGCGCCGCCGGTCGGTCCCGCGCTGGGCCAGCATGGAGTTAACATAATGGCTTTCGTCAAAGAGTACAACGAACGCACGGCAGCCCAGGCCGGGCTTATCATTCCTGTGGAAATAACAGTGTATGAAGACCGCTCTTTCAGTTTTGTCTGTAAAACACCGCCGGCGGCGGTACTGCTGAAGAAGGCCGCGGGTATAGAGACTGCGTCGGGCGAACCGAACAGGAAGAAAGTCGGCAAAGTTTCCCGGGCCAAGGTCCGTGAAATCGCCGAACTGAAAATGCCGGATTTAAACGCCGCTTCCCTCGAGGCTGCGGAACGGATGGTTGAAGGCACGGCCCGCAGTATGGGCATCGAAATCGTGGAAGCGTAAACCTATCAGGGTTGTGGGAGGAGTTCTCTCCGCAAATACCACAAGGAGGGTTCTGAAGTTGCCAACAAGAGGCAAGAAGTATCAGGAGGCGCAGAAGCAGATCGACCGGGTCAGGTTGTACGAACCCGTGGAAGCACTGGAACTGGTCAAGCAGTTCGCGCCGGCGAAGTTTGACGAGACCATCGAGGCCGCGGTGCGGTTGGGAGTCGACCCGCGACACGCCGACCAGCAGGTGCGCGGCGCGGTGGTACTGCCGCACGGAACCGGGAAAACGCGGCGGGTTGCGGTATTCGCCCGGGGCGAGAAGGTTAAAGAAGCCGAAGATGCGGGCGCCGATATCGTGGGCGCGGAGGACCTGATCAGCAGGATTCAGGAGGGGTGGTTTGATTTTGACGTCGCCATTGCCACCCCGGACGTAATGGGTATGGTCGGAAAGGTTGGACGGATCCTGGGTCCGAGAGGGTTGATGCCCAATCCCAAGACCGGGACTGTCACCTTTGACATTGCGCGCGCCGTTGCCGAAGTAAAAGCGGGTAAAATCGAGTACCGGGTGGATAAGGCGGGGATTATTCACGCCCCGATCGGCAAGGTTTCTTTTCCTACCGACAAACTGGCGGAAAACCTCCAGACGCTGATTGAGGCCCTGATGAGGGCGAAACCGGCGGCGGCGAAGGGCCAGTACCTGAAAGGCGTTACCATTTGTTCCACTATGGGCCCCGGGGTCAAGATTAACCTTTTGAAAGTGGTTTAAGCCTGAAAACACCGCCTCTGCGCGGTTAAATCGCTGTTAAGGAAGCCGGCGGCATGGTGGACGAGAGGACTTTTCTGACCTCCAACCTCCCGCCTCTGACTTCCAAACGCCGTAGACAGTTGGTGTTCCCGACCTAATAGCAGTGCGACTGCTGCCAACCGAGGCTGAATCCGTTGCGGGATCCACATGTCTACGGGTCCCTTTTTATTTTTATGCAGCCGGGGTTGACCAGCACCAACGTCGAACGTTGAACCTCAACGTTTATGAAAGGGGGTGAACGTTTTTGTTAACCCGGGAAACCAAACGGACGGTAGTAAACGAACTGAAAGAAAGGCTGGAAACGGCCAAAGCCATCTACGTTGTCAATTACAAAGGCGTTTCGGTTGCCGGCATGACTGAACTGCGCAACCGGTTGCGCGCCTCAAACAGCATGCTCAGAGTGGCGAAGAATACGCTTGCCAGGATCGCCGCAAATGATGCGGGGGTCAAGGAGTTGGGCCCCCTTCTCGACGGGCCGGTCGCTCTGGCCATGAGTTATGGTGAGCCGGCTGCCTCGGCAAAAGTGTTGTCAAATTTCATGCGGGATTTTAAAATCCTCGAAATTAAAGGCGGCATCCTTGAAGGACGGCTCTTGTCCGGGGACGAAGTGAAGGTTCTGGCCGAACTGCCGCCTTACGAAGTACTGGTGGCAAGGGTTGTAGGGGGCATAAAGGCGCCGCTTTACGGACTTGCCGGCGTACTCAACGGGCCG
>JAGUUY010000034.1 GCA_020063185.1 Bacillota bacterium | reverse complement strand
GTACATGGTAGTACGTGAGCACCGGACGGCGAGCCTGACAAAGCCAGGTGAAGTTTATCACCGCGTGTGATGAGCACGGCGCAGCCGGGGGACACCGGCGGGAAGGCATTTTCAAGGTGCGACGTCCGATGTCCGACGTGCGACGTCTAACTGAGACGGATAGACCTTCAGGGTCCGTTCGAGGTTCGAATTTTATAGTCCTCTGTCCTCGGTCTTTTTCCTTTGACTTAGGACTGTCGACTCGCGACTCGTAACCCGTGACTCGCGACTTCGATATTCTACATTCTGCCTTCTACCTTCCGTAATTCTATATTCCCGCTGCTTCCCTTAGAGCGGCCACGCTCATCTGGGCCAGCATCACACAGTCCTCTGCCGCCAGATAGGAGGAAATGTTCGCGTCAAACAGGACGCCGCCGTCCGGCGGAAATTCCTCGTTACCGTTCCAGATAAAAAATATCACGGGCAAACGCGGGAGCGCCGGAATTTCGGTTGCGGCGTCGCCAAAAGGTGCGGGTTCACCGCCCAGGTTAGTGCCGGCCTTCACAAGCCGCTGCGGCCGCTCCCCAAAAGCCGTTACCAGCGGCCGGATAATCCTGTTTTTAAACGGCTCGTTATATATAAAACCTTCCGGGAGGTCTTTGAACGAAACCTTTCTGCCGCTCGGCGGCGCTCCGGACGCGCCGGTAAGGTAGTGCAACAACAAAATCTCCTTGCTTGCGGGAATTCCATCCCCTTCAAGCACCGGTAACAGGTACTTCCTTCCCAAAAAGGGCACGACGAGCCGTCCGTCCGGGTCAGCGGCCACCCCCGCTCTCCGGGCCAGATCCGCCGCCGCCCGCCGACCGAACTCCTCCCGTGCCAGCACAAGCGCCGCTGTTAAATCAGCCACACTTTACTCCTTTCACATAACGATTTCGCCGGGCATAGTGCCGTTTTTTCTTTATAGGAGACAATCTTTCGCGCCCGGCGCAAATTATTCCTTTGTATACTACCTTTTTTAAAAGGGTATAAATAGGTAAAAAAGATTAAGTCGGGGGTAAACGCTATGTCAATTAGACGCCGCGACCCTTACGGTGAGATTTCCAACATCCGCGAACAAATGAACAAGTTGTGGGACGTTTTGCGTCCTGGTGTCGGCGGACGCTGGACGTCTCCGGCCGATATTCTCGCACCGCGCATAGATGTTTTCCAGACCGAAGACGAGGTCACTGCCGTTGCCGAAATACCGGGACTGGAAACCAAGGATGATGTCGAAGTAACAGTTACCGAGAACACCCTGACCCTCCGCGGCGAAATAAAGCGGACTTACAACCGGGAGGAAGAAGGGCTGTTCCACAATGAACGATTTTACGGCACTTTCAACCGGACGCTGACCCTCCCGTCCGAGGTCAAGCCCGAAGAGGCGGCCGCCAGCTATAAAAACGGTGTCCTGGAAGTAAGGATGCCCAGAACTGAAGCCGGCAGGCGGCGTTCGGTACGAGTACCGATTCACTGACTCGGTCGGGTTCCGTGCAACTCTAAACCATAAAGGGGCGTATTGCCCCTTGTTTTGTGTGGTGGGAGCCCGTCAACCCGCCGGTTGGCCGGCAGCTATCGCTTTAATCCGGACCAACAGTTCTTCCACCGCGGGGAAAGACCCCGCAGCGATAACCTCGTTGTTTACGGCCACTACCGGAAGAGTTAACCCGCCCGCGCGAATCCTTGCCGCCATGGCCGCGGCGCCCGGATAATCCCCCGGACTTTTTAAGTCCTGGTAAATCAAACGGACGGTCCCGCCGAAGTGCTTTTCGATGGCCTTTTTATAGAAATAATGGGTAAGCGGCACCACGGCCCCCCCGCCGGGAGGGGGTCACCCCGGACGGTCCCCGCATGCCGATACGGCGCCAAAAAGCCATACCACAATCTCTTTCATCTAAGTTCGGCTCTTGCTTAAAAAGGCATTTGGCGCAGGCGCTTGACACGTTCACCGGTGGGAGGGTGAGTGCTGAACAAGCGGGTAAAGCCTGCCGCCGTCAAGGGATTTATGATAAACATGTGCGACGCCGCCGGGTTGACCTGCATCGGCACCCGTTTTGCAGCTTGCTCCAGTTTTAATAGTGCGCTTGACAACCCGTCCGCACGCCCCGCCATCCGGGCGCCGACAGCGTCGGCATTGAACTCCCCGGTCCGTGAAATAGCCATTTGTACGAGCAGTGCCGCAAGCGGCGCGACAATGACCAAAATCAGGGTGACGAGGGGATTGCCGCCTTCGTCGTCGCTTCTGCCCCCGAAAATCATACCCCACTTGGCTATACTGGCGATCATGGTTATCGCCCCCGCCAGAGATGCGGCTATAGTGCCGACAAGTGTGTCGCGGTTTTTAATGTGGGCTAACTCGTGGGCGATAACCCCTTCTATCTCCGTTTCGTTCAACAGGCTGATCAACCCTTCGGTGACAGCTACGGCCCCATGCTGCGGGTTCCTTCCTGTAGCGAAAGCGTTAGGTTGAGGGGAAGGCGTAAGGAACAGCGCCGGCATCGGCAGTCCGGCCTTCCTGGTAAGACGTTCAACAATCCTGTAGATTCCCGGCGCTTCGGTCCTGCCTAAAGGCCGGGAGCGGGTCATTTTGATTGCTATTTTGTCGCTGAAGTAGTAAGTGAAGAAGTTCATCCCCAACGCGATGACGAAAAAGACAACCGCTCCCTGGCCGCCAAAAAGACTTCGACCGACCAGTACCAGAATGATCGTAAGTACCGTTAAAAGCGCATAAAGTCTGACTCTATTCAGAGTATCACCACCCGCAATCTCACTTTGTTTTTGGGAATGACGATTGTATGCTTAGGTTAAATATAATATATTTCCATATTATATTTCAAGGGCGTAGACCCGGTTCTTGCCTGAGGCTTTAGCCGCAAGCAGAAAGTAATCCGCGCGCTTCAGCAGTTCTTCGGCGACCACCGCGTCCTTCGGATAGGTCACAACACCGAGACTGATACTCATACCGATGGCTTTGACGGAACTGCGCAGCCTTTCGGCCGTAATCCTTGCCGAGCGGGAATCCGCACCGGTCAATATGATCGCGAATTCGTCACCGCCGTAGCGCACCACCACGTCCTCCTGACGGAGGGCCACCTTTATTGTTTGGGCGATTGACTGCAGCAGGACATCGCCTGTAAGGTGACCGTGTTTATCGTTGTATTTCTTAAATCCGTCGATGTCCAACATAATTACCGAAACCGGAGTACCGTTGCGTTTGGCGCGCGCGACCTCCGCCGTCAAACGGTCGAAAAGATAGCGCCGGTTAAAGACCCCGGTGAGCGGGTCGGTAGTGACCAACCGCTGCAAATCATTAATATTATCGCGGAGTTGGATCTCTTTATGCCGTACGTGCGCTAAAAGAACACCGACCGCCAGTGAAACAGTCGCTACCGAAGCCGCGGCCCATAATTCCCCCGGGCCTTTGAAAATACTCACCATTCCTATAACCATGGTGGTAAGCAGGGTTGCGAAAACGCCGCCCTTAATTCCCCAATTGAGGGTACATAAGGCCGCCGGTATCACGCAAATAATCCAGATCTCCCTACCCGGGGCGGTAAGAATGAAACGGACCGCAACAGGTAACACCCAGCACAAAACCAACACCAGTGCCTGGCGCAGTCCGGAGTTCACTCCCACACTTCCATCCCCTTTTGATTATCTGTATTATAATTAGATAAATATACGTTTCACCGGGAACAAGATATTTCCTGCTAAGGAACCGTTGTTTTTCATAAAACAGAATGGTCCGGTCCTGACCCTGAATTAAACCCCTGTACTTTCCCACGGAGGAAAAACCAATTTTCAATTAGTTAACTGTTGACAAGCTAAAATGACCTTGTTAAAATTAACACAAACATACACCGGTAACTAAGAAATTCCTCTTAGTCTAGCTAGGAAATTCCTCTTAGCAAAACGTGGTGGGTGAATTTTTTGTTTGAATGGTTACAATCTGATGTAACAACCAGAGTGGTATCGACATCTGTGCTTAAAGCGCCGGATTTTGATTTCAAGCCTTCCTTTTCCCCAATCTATTTATTCCAAGCTAAGGATACGCCTTTTTAAGGAGGTGATCACAGCAAAGAGAAGCTCATCTCAATCGACCAGTTGCCTTGGAAACAAAATCATTTCTTAGGAGGTTGAGTTATGCCTGCATTCGTAATCGCCGAGAAGTGCGATGGTTGCAAG
>JAGUUY010000146.1 GCA_020063185.1 Bacillota bacterium | reverse complement strand
TCTGCTCCCGGTAACAGGCGCCGAAGGAGAATCCCCGGGGACGCTACACGCAGGGGCAGTTCTTTTTCCAGGTTGCCGTCCAAGAAGTGTCTGTCCAACGAGAGCAGCCAATCGGCTTTCGCGCTCAAGGCGGCGGCGAGTATCTCAGCGTCGGCGGGGTTCAAAAGGCGGTGTGCTTTTGTTCGTATTTCTTTGCCAGGCTCCGGGGCCATCAATAACGGCAGTATTTTAAAAAGCGCGTAATACTCGGGCAGGCATTGCGGAAGCTTTCGTTCCACGTTACGCAGAACCTCAGTTACCACCTGCTCGGAGATTACGGGGATGATGAAACCCAGTTCCGCTAATAAAAGGACTTCCCGGGAACCGCCTCGGGAAGAGGAGAGGCCGGCGATGATCACGGAACTGTCCAGGAAGACCTTAATCTTCTTCGATTTCATAGGCATGCCGCCCCTCCCGGAGTTCGGCCAGGAGTGTTTCTACTCCCAGTTCTCCTGCGGCAAGTTTGTGCTCTACCTCGCGGGCCAGTTCAATTACCTGCGGGGTTTCCGGGACGGCCAAAATGGCTTTTCCCACCCGAAAAACACTTAAGATGGTGCCGTCGCTGATGTTAAGTTTTTCCCGTATTTCAGCCGGAATGGTAAACTGGCCCCGTCCCCAAACGCGCGCTTTTTTGGGTGCGGAATATATGATATACTGATTATCCATAACTGAACCTCCGCCTTTCAGACTTACAAGAAGTATAGCATGCTTTTATGTGGCAATCAATGTAGAAAAAGAAGTCGGATGTCAGATATCGGACTTTGGAAGGAATTCACTCCGCGAATTCCTTCTCTTTTCCAACCTCCGACCTCCTGCTTCCGACTTCTGTTTACGGTAGCCACCCGCCGTCCAGGCAGAGGACCTGTCCGTTGATAAAAGCTGCTTCCGGAGAGGCGAGGAAGGCGCAGGCGCCCGCTACATCCTGAGGCCGTCCGAGGCGGCCTGAAGGAACGCTGCGGGCCAGGGCCGTCAATTCATCCGGGTGGATCTCCCGGCGGAGCATCTCTGTTTCCACCGGACCGGGCGCGAGGGCGTTGACGGTGATCCCGGCGCTGCCCACTTCCCGGGCGAGGGACCTGGTGAGGGCGATGAGCCCCCCTTTTGTGGCGGCGTAGGCGGCCTCACAGGAGGCGCCGGTGAGGCCGAAAACGGAAGCGATGTTGATAATCCGGCCCCAGCGGCGGGATACCATGCCGCCGAGCGCGCGGCGGCAGCAGAAGAAGGCGCCGGACAGGTTAACGCCGATGAGCCTGTCCCATTCGTCCGTACCGGTTTCGACCAACAGGCGGCGCAGCCCGAGCCCGGCGTTGTTGACCAGGATATCTACCGGACCGATGGTTTCCGCCACGGTTTTAAACAGCGTTTCCACGTCAGCCGGGTTGGCAATGTCGGCACGGCAGACAATGGCTTGAACACCCAATTCCCGGCAAGTCTGCGCCGTGCGCTCCGCTTCGCGTTCCGAACTCAGGAAGTTCACGCAGACACCTGCGCCGCGGCGCGCCAGCTCAAGGCAGACGGCCGCGCCGATGCCCCGGCCCCCGCCGGTCACCAGGGCCGCTTTTCCCGCCAGATCACCATCCGGAGTGGTCATTTCAGTCGTTTCCGCCCCCCTTTATGGAGAAGCATATCATTATTTTCCCAGGATACACAATTAAGTCCTCAGTCAAAAGTCCTAAGTTTTATGTTCACAGTTCACAGTTCGGCTGATACGGATTACCTTTGGGGTCAGTTCACAGTTATGTCACAGTTCCGGGTTCACGACTCGCAGCTTCCGAAATTCGAACTGACCCGCAATCCTTGCAGTATTAGCTTGAACGTCGGACGTCGCACGCAGTCTGTTGTCGGGAAAAAAAGCGAGACCAAAATATATGAAAATGCCTTCCTGCCGTTGTCCCCAGGCTGCACTGTGCTTCAGTCCGACGAGACATCGGCTCGGTTCGGAGTGAACTACGGCTGAACTCGTGAGCGCCTGAAGTACGGCGATTCAGCGTAAAGTGGGTTGGCAGGTGCTTATTTAGTACGAATCCGTAAGTTGGTCGTTTGTAGCGCAACTCGCTCAGCCTGTTCACTAACCTCACCTTCACCGTGTCTCGTTTTACTGACTTTCGCAGACCTCGCCTTAGGGACGAACGGCAGCGGCATTACGCGGAAACAGTTCGTAAAACGCAAGACTTCAAACTTCGAACTTCAAACTTCGAACTGTGAACTGTGAACTGTGAACTGTGAGTAAAACCGCACAATATGTCGCATAATAATTAACATATATGGGAGGAAATACTTAATAAGTCATAGAAAATTTTTCGTGTAAAAAATTAAAGAGGGGGGGTTGATTTGTATATCACATTTAACAATCCTCTGCCGAAATTGAAAAAAAATTTAAAACCGTCCGGGTTGCTTTTGGCCGCGGCAAGGATTTTAGAATGGGTCGGTCTGGAGGAGACTTCACTGCGATTGGTAAGGCGGGTCCTGCAAACGGACTCCCGCAGGCCTGAGTTGCATTTTTGGGCGGGACGCCTCTGTTTTAAAACCGGCTTAACCGACCAGGCGGTATCCCATTTCAGGGCGGCCTGGCCTACAGGATGGGACGGCAAGCTTATTCCGGAGAGGTTTGTCGGTAAGAAGAAGGGAGTCCCCCGTGGGGATAATGCGTGGATGCTGGCGGCGATAGGCGGTTGGCTCCTCCAGCGGGGGGAACCGGCACGGGCGCTGGCGTTCCTGAACCGGGCTATTTCGGGCGGCTGCCGCGGCAGCGCGGTATTGAACCTGAAAGGGCTGTGCCTTTTGGCAACGGGCTCGACCACCGAATCGCTCCGCCTTTTCCGGGAAGCGATGCTTTCGGGCGGCAATAACGCGCACGTGTGTCTGAACACCGCTCTCGCCTTCAGCCGCTTGGGGCGGCACGACAAGGCGCTGCCGCTGTACGAACGTGCGCAGCGTCTGGGGGCCAAAGGTTTTGTTGTGCTGAACAACAAAGGTTACAGCCTTTACAGTCTGAAGCGTTACGAAGAAGCCGCGGGGTGTTTCATTTCCGCACGCGACGAGGACCCTTCGGATGCCACGGCTGAAGCCAATATCGGGGCTTGCTACCTGAAACTCGGCCGCTTAAAGGATGCGGAAAGGCACATCGGCAACGCATTGTTGAAAAGCCCCAACGATCCCGTTTTGTTAAACAACATGGCCTTTATCCTTCAGGACCGCGGACAACGGACAGAGGCGCTCGACCTGTTTAAAAAAGCCGCCGCTGCGGCCGGCGACATGAATGAGGTCTACCTGCTCAATCAGGCGGCCTGTCTGGTCGAACTGGGCCGTTATGAGGAAGCGCTTTCCATCTGCGTCACGCTTGGCCAGTCGGCCCCCGGCGACCGGCGTGTATGGAGCCTGAAGGCAAGCATCCTTGCGGACCTCGGCCGGCGGCGCGAGGCTGCGGACTGCTACCGGCGGGCGCTCGGGCTTACTGGGTAAAGGAT
>JAGUUY010000160.1 GCA_020063185.1 Bacillota bacterium | reverse complement strand
TTTTACCAGAACACCGCCTCCCCTGGACAATCATTCCAAGCCAATTATAAAGGACTCAGCTCAATTCTACAAGAAATTGTGTTAATTTTTCCAAGGTAGCAATCGTTTCTCGTCGTTCCGTGGCCGGTAATAAAGCCTCCCATTCGTCCCTCCCGCGGATCAACCGTGCTGCGTGTTTGCTGGCAACCGAAGCCAGCTTGTCGTTTTTTACGGCATTTCCCGGCGCAAAAACCAACCGGTAAAACCTTCCTTGACGGGTAACCGATTTTACACGCAAACGACGGGCATGCGTACGCAGGAGCGCTATCGAGGTCAGATTGGCCAGCGGTTCCGGCGGCGGCCCGTACCGGTCGCGAAGCGAAAGCTCTACCTGCCTTACGTCTTCCGGTGTTGCGGCACTCGCCACCATCTGATAAACTTCTATTTTTTGGTGCTCCGGCACATACCCTGCGGGAATGTAAGCCGAAATCGGCAGCTCTACAAGAGTTTCCACCGGAGGCACCAACACCTGGCCGCGCAATTCCTGGACGGCGTCGCGCAGCATTCGGCAATAATGTTCAAACCCGACCGCCTGGATGTGCCCGTGCTGCTCCGTCCCCAAAAGGTTCCCGGCCCCGCGTATCCCAAGGTCGCGCTTGGCCACCTTGAAACCGGCCCCCAGATCGGTAAAATCGCGAATGGCGCGCAGCCGCTGGCGCGCCGCTTCGTTTATTATTTTGTCCCTCTGGTACATAAAATACGAGTACGCCAGACGGTTGGTCCGGCCAACCCTCCCGCGCAACTGATAAAGCTGCGCCAGACCGAACTGGTCGGCGTCCTTGACGATAAGGGTGTTTACGTTGCCGATGTCGAGGCCGTTTTCAATGATGGTAGTGGCCACAAGGACGTCAAACTTGCGGGCGACAAAATCCAGCATTACCCGCTCAAGCTGTTCCTCGGGCATTTGGCCGTGACCCATTACTACCCGGGCTTCAGGCGCCAGGCCTTTAACCCAGGCGGCGATTTCCGCCAGGCCCATAACCCGGTTGAACACAAAATAGACCTGCCCGCCGCGGGCAATTTCCCGCCTAATGGCATCCCTGACGAGCACCGGGTTTTCTTCGACAACGTAAGTCTCGACCGGAAGCCGGTCCGGCGGGGGCGTGGTCAAGCTGCTCGTGTCTCTGATACCCGTCAACGACATGTACAGCGTACGGGGTATAGGCGTTGCCGTCATGGTCAATACATCGACCTCATGCCTTAAGAGCTTTAGCTTTTCTTTCTGGGCGACGCCGAAGCGCTGCTCTTCGTCCACTATCAACAAGCCGAGAGCGGCAAAACCGACGTCTTCCTGGAGCAGCCGGTGGGTGCCGATAACGATATCGATTTTTCCTGTTTTAAGTCCCCGGACCACTTCCCGCTGCTCCGCCGGTGATTGAAAACGGCAGAGCCAGGCCACTTTCACGGGGTAAGGCGCAAAACGCTCCTTAAAGGTCTGAAAATGCTGCTGCGCCAAAATAGTCGTCGGTACCAAGACGGCAACCTGCTTGTCATCCATGACGGCTTTGAAGGCTGCTCTCAAAGCAACCTCGGTTTTGCCGTATCCCACGTCGCCGCAAATAAGCCGGTCCATGGGCCGCGCTTTTTCCATGTCGGCCTTGACTTCGGCGATCGCTTTCAACTGGTCGGGTGTCTCCTCGTAGGGAAAGGCGTCTTCGAATTCCCGCTGCCACGGGGTGTCCGGCGAAAAGGCGAAGCCGCCGGACGCTTCCCTGGCCGCGTAAAGCGACAGAAGGTCGAACGCCACCTGGCGGACCGCATGCATAGCCCTGCTCCTGGCACGCTTCCAGTCCCCCCCGCTCAGCCTGGATAGTCGCGGCGCCGCGTCTTCACCGCCGATGTAACGTTCAAGAACGCCGACCTGGTCTGCGGGGATGTACAGTCTGTCGGCGCCGGCGTACTGAACCAGGGCATATTCCCTCTGGATACCCTCCACGGTCAGGTTCATAAGGCCCTTGTAGCTCCCGATGCCGTTTTCCGGGTGCACCACGTAGTCACCGGGACGAAGCTCCGGTTGCTCCCCGACCTCGGTCGGGGCTGCACCGCGCATCGCAAACCGCCGGGGCTGCCCAAAGACTTCAATACCGGTCAAAACGACGGTACCGGCTTCGGGAACAATTACCCCTTCAGTCAACTCTCCTAATGTAACCACCACTTCGCCGGTCGCAATGTCCGAAAGGCCTAACCGGTAGACAGCCGGTACGCCTCTGCCGCGCAATCCGGCTACAAGCTGCTCCGCTTGTTCGGGCCTCCTCAGTAGGACGACAACAGCGCTATTGAGCCGCCACTGGTCGACCTCTTCCGCCAGCGCGTCCATCCGCCCTAAAAAGCTGGGTACTGTTTTGGCCAGGACGGCCACCGGTTTGGAGACCCCGGCAAGAATCGGCTGCTCCGGCAGGAAAGATGAAAGGACC
>JAGUUY010000035.1 GCA_020063185.1 Bacillota bacterium | reverse complement strand
GGCGGCCATGATCGACCGCTTGGTGCATCACGGCTATTTGCTGCTGTTTGAGGGTCAAAGTTACAGGATCAAAAATTCCCTAATGAAAGGTTACGCCTAGAATTCCCTGTCGGGGACGCTGTAGAAAAAGGTTTGCAAAAACCGGGAATTTTATCTTGCAAAAAACATCAAGGTAAAACAAGACGGTCAAATAGCCAATAAAGCCGCTTACATGATTATCGGCATCGACCTCGACGGCAATAAAGACGTGTTGGGGATTTGGATCGGGGAAACTGAGTCCGCCAAGTTCTGGCTGAGCGTGTTGAACGAGTTGAGGAACCGCGGCGTGCAAGATGTGCTGATCGCCAGCGTGGACAACCTGGCCGGGTTCACTGAGACCATAGCCGCCTGTTATCCCGATGCCGAAGTCCAGAAGTGTATTGTCCACCAAATACGGAATTCCATCCGCTATGTTTCATACAAAGACGTCAAGAAGATCATAGCGGCACTAAAGCCTATCTACACCGCATCATCCGAACCGGCAGCTTTAGAAGAACTCACCCAGTTCGAGACCTTATGGGGAGAGAGATATCCGCTTATAGTGCGTTCCTGGCGGAAGAACTGGGCGGAGATCGCCACCTTCTTTAAATATCCGCCCGAGATCCGTAAAATCATCTATACTACCAATATGATTGAAAGCTACCACCGGCAATTAAGGAAGGTAACCAAGGGAAAAAGCATATTTCCTACAGATGAAGCACTATTGAAAATGCTGTATCTGGCTACACAGGATGTCTTGAGAAAATGGACCGGCCGAATTCAAAACTGGGGGCAGATTCTATTGCAGTTGCCGATTTTCTTCCCGGAAAAGGTGAAATCTTATCTGCGTTAGGAGTGGTTGGACAAGGGCAAAAGCACAAAACTATTTACAGACCCCTCAAAAACAAAAAACCAGGTTTTTCGACCTGATGTTACATTCTTTCTGGTGTCGGAGGGGGGACTTGAACCCCCACGGGATACCCCATACGCCCCTCAAACGTACGCGTCTGCCAGTTCCGCCACTCCGACGAATCAGCAAAATCAATTATACTGTTTTCCGTGGGTGAATGCAAGTGTTAGGTAAAACCCGGTACTGTGCGAGTGCCGGTATTGTGGTTGTTTCAGGCAAACGCTAAATAACAGGCGCCGCGGTTCGAAGTAAGTATTAGAGAAAACAATCCGGAGAAAACAGCATGACGCTGCGCCGTAAAACCCTTATCGGCATCGGGCTGATCCTGACCGGTCTCATCATGGTCTTATACGCTCTCATGCAAATTATCGTCCTGGGGAGTTTTGAGAAACAGGAGCAAAGAGACGTTACCCGGGATGTCCAGCGGGCGCTGAGTGCCCTGGAGGACAGTCTTTCGGTCATCAGCGGCAACACCTATGACTGGGCTGCCTGGGACGAGACCTATGATTTTGTTAAGGGCGAAAACGAAAATTACATTAAGACCAATCTTCCCGACGATACTTTCGCGCGGTTGAAAATAAATCTTATTATGTTTATCGATGCGTCAGGACGTATTGTGTTCGGCAGGGAGTTCGATTTAAAAACCGAGGAAGCAGTCCCGTTAACCAAAAACGTCCGTGACATATTCGCCACAAGTACCTTCCTTTGGCGCCACCGCGATACGGAAAGCGTTGCCGGGGTGCTGCAATTGGAACCCGCCCCGCTGCTTTTTGCGTCGTACCCGATCATCACCAGTGAAGGAAAAGGCCCTGTGCAGGGCGCGCTTGTCATGGGCCGGTATCTTGATGAGGCGGAGATAGCGCGCCTGGCTGAGATAACCCATCTTTCGCTTTCCGTGCGCCGGGTCGACGATCCGGAACTGGATTCGGACTTCTTGTCGGCACGTCTTACGCTGTTTGCCGACGATTCCGTTTGTGTCAAGCCGTTGGACAAGGATTTGGTAGCTGGATTTGCCATGATTGGGGACGTTTACGGCAGATCGGCTCTAATCCTGCGCGTAGAAAGCCAGAGGGTTATTTATAAACAGGGTAAGGCAAGCATGCTCTACCTTGTTTTATCGCTTCTGACGACCGGGCTGATTTTCGGTATCGCGGGCATGTTTTTGTTGGAGAAACTGGTGCTTTCCCGCCTGGCACGTCTAAACAGGAGCGTAAGCGACATCGGGGCCGGGAGAGACTTACAGGGACGCTTGCCTGTAGAAGGCAACGACGAGCTGTCACGTGTGGGTGTTGAAATAAACAGGATGCTGGAGGCGCTCGAGCATTCCAAGCAAATTAAACAGAGCGAGGAGCGTTACCGTAGACTTTTCAACGATGCTCTGACGGGTAACTACATCGCCGCCCCCGACGGCAAGATATTGCTCTGTAACCCGGCGTTTACGCGCTTATTAGGTTTTGTTTCAGTAGATGAGGCCATGGGCGTAAACTTTTTCTCGCTTTTTACGGGCAGACGGGCGGCGGAAGAGTACATAAAGATGCTCCGGGAACGGAAAAAGCTGGAATTTCACGAGTTCGAACTAGTCCGGCGAGACGGAGAAAAGATATATGTCGTGGAAAACGCAATCGGAACTTTCAATGACCAGGGGGAGCTTATTCACTTTAAAGGGTATCTATGGGACATTACCGAGCGCAACCGGGCGGAGGAAGCGCTTCGCCAGGCGCACGCGCAGATCAAGCAACTGGTGGCTTCGATTTCATCGATCATCATAGTTCTGGCGCCCGATGGGAACGTTTTGCACTGGAACGCTCCCGCGGAGGAGACCTTCGGTATTAGCGCCGACGGCATTTCAGGGCGGCCGTTCCGTGAGAGCGGCATCCGCTGGGACTGGGAAAAAGTGAATCAGAGCGTGGAAGCATGTACGCGGACGTGGAGTCCCGTGCGGCTGGAGGATTTGAAATACACGCGCCCGGAAGGGAAGGAAGGCTTTTTGCAACTTACTCTGAACCCCATGAACGGCGACCGAGCCGATACATCGGGATGCGTTTTGTTGGGCACGGATATCACAGAACGGAAAAAGGCGGAAGAACGGGAAGCCCTTTCGAGAAAAATGGAGGCCATCGGGGAATTAGCGGCGGGAATCGCACACGAAATAAATACGCCGATGCAGTTCATAAGCGACAATACGGTTTTCCTTCAAGATACGTTCAAGGATGTTTGCGAGCTTCTAGGTCGTTACGAGAGACTTGTGAAGGAATTGCCAAAGGGCGAAATCTCGGGCGAGTTGTTGAACGATTTAGGAGGCGGGTTAAAAGATATGGACGTCGATTTTCTGGTTAAGGAGATTCCAAGGGCGTTGGAACAATCGCTGGACGGGATAGAGCGGGTAAAAAGACTAGTGTTGACGATGAAGGAGTTTTCGCATCCGGGTGTGAAGGAAAAGACTCGCTGTGATGTAAACGGGGCCGTTGAGGGGTCGATAACCCTTTCCAAAAACGAGTGGAAGTACGTCGCGGAAATTGAGACCCATCTGACTGAGGACCTTCCGCTCGTCAGCTGCGTAAAGGACGAAATCAACCAGGTCCTGCTCAACCTGATTGTGAACGCCGCGCACGCTGTTAAGGACCTGCTGGGCGAAACGCCGCAAGAAAAAGGCAAGATAACGATAAGCACAAACAGCGGGGGCGATTATGTCACCATTGAGGTGACGGATACTGGTACAGGCATCCCCAAGGAAATAATGCACAGGATTTTCGACCCGTTTTTCACTACAAAAGAAGTCGGAAGGGGCACGGGGCAGGGGCTTTCAATAGTTCACGATATAGTTGTCAAGAGGCATAACGGCAGAATTGAAGTCGAGTCTGAGGTGGGAAAAGGGACGGCTTTTACCGTGTACTTGCCGGTTAACGAACAGGTCAACAATGGTGGTTTTAAGGATCCTGGAGAATCTCCGGCGAGGACATCATAAGGAGGTTTACCAATGGGCAAGAGGATTCTCATGGTGGACGACGACCCGAATATCCTTTCCGCTTCTAAAAGGCTGCTATACAAAGAATTTCACCTTACCACAGCCGGGAGCGGTGAAGAAGGAATTGTTGTGTTGAAGGCAAAAGGGCCTTTTGCGGTCGTGGTTTCGGACTATCGGATGCCAAAAATGGACGGAATCCAGTTTCTCACAAAGGTCCGCCAGTCTTCTCCAGATACCGTGCGCATTTTACTTACCGGTCAGATCGACCTGCAGGCTGCTATCGACGCGGTAAATGAGGGAAATATATTTCGTCTCCTGATTAAACCATGTTCCACACAGGATTTCCAAAAGGCCTTAAAAGCCGCTATGGAGCAGTACCGGTTGGTTACGGCCGAACGCGAACTCTTAGAGGAAACACTCAGGGGCAGCGTCAGGAGTCTCATTGACGTCCTGTCCATAATCAACCCGCTTGCTTTCCAAAAAGCTTCCCGTCTCCGGCACCCGGCAAAGCGCCTGGCGACACGTTTGCGTGTGGTTAAACTATGGGAGGTGGAACTGGCGGCGCTCCTGTCACAAATCGGCTGCGTCACCGTGCCGAAGGAAATCCTCGAAAAAAAATGCCGTGGCGATATCCTTAGCGCCGACGAAACGGAAACATATGCAAGCCATCCACAGGCGGCCCGAAATTTATTGGCCAACATCCCGCGACTGGAAGGCATAGCGGAGGGTATCGCTTACGAGTTGAAGCAGTTCGACGGCGGCGGTTTTCCAAGAGACGGTAAAAATGCAAAAGAAATTCCCCTACTGGGACGGATACTAAAAGTGGTTCTGGATTACGACGAATGGGAGCAGTGCGGTAAACCGGCGAACCAGTGTATTGAGGCAATGCGCCGATACAGCCATTATTACGATCCTGAAGTTTTAGCCGCCCTCGAAGCGGAACTGATGAGCGTGGAAAGGGGATTCATCGTACGCCTGGTCGGCCTTAGAGAACTTCGCTCGGGAATGGTGTTGGCCGAGGAACTAAAAGACGACAAGGGCGAGGTCGTACTACCGAAAGGATACGAGATATCTTACGCTTCATCCATGCGTTTGACCGCGGTCCAACGACACGGTGCGATAGTTGAACCGGTGAAAATCCTGGAGCCGGTAAAATCAACGGCGCCGTAATACCTAAGGCCTATAATTCAAGTATTCATCGGCACAAGCTTAACACTGCCCCAGACCCCGGCTTGATCACCGTAAATAATAACGGCTCCGGTTACACCCGGTATTTCCCCGGTGAACGCCAGGGCCTTTTTTATGTCCTCCGCCGCCTGCACGGTGTTGCAGGCGGCGGTGGCTACGGCGTCGGCCAGGGTGGCGGTACCTGCAATGACGACGGCGGCATCGGCCCGCCCGAGGCTCAAGGAATGGCCTACGACGGCGGAAGAGGTGCAAATGCCGAGCGGTGTATGTTGCGGTAGTATCTCGACCGCCACTTTGTTGGACAGGGGTGATTCCCCCGCGAAGATGCCGACCCGCCTCTTCCGCGTGGCCTTGATATAAAGGTCCCCGCCGTTTTCGACCACCACATCCCGGGAGTAGCGGGCAAGCAAGCGGCCGACCAGATCGGCAAAGGCTCCCGCCACCGCAGCCATAGGCCCGACGCCGGCGGCCGTGGACGCATCAGCCATCGACACGGCGATGGCCGGCGCGCCCGGGAGGAGTTGGTGCGGCGCCAAAGTCTTCAGGAATGTCGGGTCCCGTTCGATGTATTCCTCGAGCCGCAACCTCTCCTCCTTGACCGCCTTCTCCACCAGCCAGACAAGTTCCGGGTTGAACCGGTCCGCGCGAACGCCGACGCAGAGGTCGGTTTCCTTCACTTTCACCTGAAAGTGGGTGAGATCACCGGCGCGAAACAACGCTCGATACGTTCGCCTGAAGTGAGGCACGTTAGAAACGGACCTCAATGGCCCGCATCGGGCAGGCCCTGACACAGAGCTGGCATATAACGCAAGCTTCGCTGTCGAAGTGGACAAGCATAGCGGGCCTTTCTATATAAAGGGCGCGGGTGGGGCAGATCGCGGTGCACGCGCCGCAGTGGGTGCACTGATCCTCGTTCCACACGATTTCCTCGGTAAGAGGCTGCACAACCACGCCCTGGTCGCGCAGGAAACCAAGGCCGTCTTCCGCCCTTGAGCCTTCAACCTCGAGGACCATTGTCCCTTCTTTATGCGGGTTGATGTGCGCTTTAAGAATATTTATCATCAAGTCGTAGTCTTTCACCAGATGAAAAATAATCGGTTTGTCCGAAATCGACGCGGGAAAACGAAGTACGATCTTGTTAGGCGCCATTTAACCGTTCCTCCTTCCAGAGCCGCGTATTTCGAGGCTTTTAGGCTTGATCCCTGCGTCCGGGCCGGGAAGAAGCTGAACCGGTTCGCCGAGCAGGAATTTGCCTTCAAGGAGCCACTGTTTCAATGTGGCGCTTATCTCGCGCGCTTTATGGTAACTTGACACCGGCGCCGTAAGGACCTGTTTATCATTCAAGTTTATGACCCCGGACTTAAGCGCCGCGTAGCTGACCTGGCCGAGCGTGCCGGGTTTACGGTTCGGATAGGCCTCGGCATAGTCGATAATCGGTGCGTACAAGTCGCTGTCCGGACGCGAAGCGTAGTAGCAGATCTCTTCGTTAAGGATCGGAACCGGTATGCCTATGCCGACCGTGAGGGTAGCGCCGTAACCCAGCATACTCGTTCCCCGGAGCCATTTCGGGCTCATTTGTTTAAGATCGCCCAGGACGGCCAGGGTACCCCCCGCGGGAACGGGGGGCGCACCTTCGGGGAGTGCGGGAATGCCCGGGAAGTGCTGTGTCCCGTTCCATACCACGTAACCGGTCCCGCCGCCGAGAAAAATCCTGGTGCCGATACCGATGGTCCTGAAGTACGGGTCTTTCAGCAGCGGGCTGAGTTGTCCGGAAGTGGAATAGTGGGCGTTCCCGAGGCCCGGTTTCAAAACCCCCATGTAAGTATAGAGCGTCCGCGGGCCCGTGTTGACCGCACAGGCGTAATTCTGGTACGCGTTCCGCGGATTGAACAGCACCGCTTCGTTAAGATCGTCAAGTTTCACCGTGGTCTCCAGTTCCCGCCGGGGGTAGCAGTCGGTACCGTATCCCGCGGCCTTCATACGCACCGGTCTACCGGCCACGAAGTCCTCGATAACGTGGCCTCCCCCGTAGCGGAATTCACCGGGGTGGTTTGTGTTCAGCGGGTCGTCCTCGGGTAAGGCGGTCGCGCCCACAAAGGCGTCGACAGCCGCAAACCCGGTTGCGGCCGGAATCCCGTTTAACCACACGCGGTGGAACTTGATCCGCGGGGCGCTGTGTCCGAAGTTGAAATAGGCGCCGGAAGAACACATGGGACCGAAAGTGCCGGTCGTTACCACGTCCACCTCTTTCGCAGCAGGGCCTACACCCTTTTCGGCGACGAGTTGGACAAGTTCCTCGGCGGTTAACACCACCGCCTTCCCGGCCCGGATTTTTGCGTTGATTTCGGCGAAAGTCTTGTCCGCCATGATTGCCTCCTTTTCTTCCTGGCGCTCCGCCCGCGGGTAAAACAACAGCCCCTTCCAACAAAGAAGAGGCCACAATTACTTAGCAGCACCCTTATCTGCCAGAAGAAACGCCTGACGGCTTTTCTCTGCAGGAATTGGCACCTTGTGTCAGACCATCCGTAAGGAGGTCCCCCACCGGTTGCCGGGCTTCATAGGGCCAGTCCCTCCGCCACTCTGGATAAGAGCCCAGGACGTATTAGATTTGGTATTTAACTTATCAGTTTTTAAAAATCCTGTCAAGCCTTAAAACCATGCCGCGTCGTATCTTATTATTCGGACGTGGAGACGAAAAATTTACTTGGATACGGCACCTAACGTTTAACTGTGCGTTCAAGCGTAACAAGCGCAAAAGAAACGGCTTCATTAACCAGTTCGATCAGGTGGACGCACCCCTGGCCCCGCCCCAGAAGCACGGAAACTTCCTCTCGTCCGATGGTGGAGAGGCGGCGGTCGGTTAACCGATCGACAAACGTTGCGGCTTCGGGACAAACCTGGTCCGGGGCGCGGATGATGGCGCCGGCGGCCTCGTTTATGTTTTCACCCGAGGAGTCGAGACGCAGGGTGCACGACAGTTCATGAAAAGAATCGGACATGCAGGCCCGGAGTACAAGACCATCGGCGCAACGGTCAAGCGCGAAGGTCTTGAAACGGTTAAACAGGTTCGTACTGGGTTGTCGGATACTGACGTAATCGCCCCAGCTCCGCTTAACCGCCTCAAGGTGGCTGTAATAACGGCAGCTTCCCCGGTAAAACTCTTTCCAGTAATCCACGTAAGCTCCCAAGGAAGCGTGGCCGCGCTCTTTATAAATAAAAGTCTCGGCCTGGATGAGCGCGCTCGCGTTTTCCAGAAACAGTTCTACGGCAGCCGGCGGGTAAGCCGCAAGTGCCCTGCGGAAAGGCTTGCCGCAGCCGAAATAAGCTTCGATACCTGTGAGGGACGGGACGTCTCCGGTACTTGTGGAAAGCCGGCCGTCACTGCGCAAAATTTCCCAGTGTGCCCGCTGTATTTTGAAAGTTATCGGGTTGACCCAAACCTGCGCCAATACCTCACTCCAGGTAGACAACTCGGTTGTCTGGGCGAGAATTGTTTTTCCGAGGCTCACGCTTGTTACACGCGTTTGATGGCCGATGGGGTACATCTTCTTCCTCCGCTAACGAATACAAACCACAAGCAATATTTTATCAGCAGGCAACCGGCCGGACAAGCGTCAGCGGCGCCGTAACAGAAATAAAATTATAACCGCACAAGAAGCGCAGGCCGGTTAATCAGATATCGCTTGACACGCTTATTCGGCGTATACGTTGGCACACCCTGGACAAGTTATATCGGGGTGTCTTTTTTTGGGAGATAAACCGCCGCATGTCCCGGAAGTTCTGTGTGCCTTCGCCGCGAGCGATACGCCCTGGCTGCACCATTTCGTGCTGCGTCATCCGCTGTGCCCCGCATCAGTCATTGAACGTTTTGCCGCCGGACCGGATTATCAGGCAAAACTGCTTGCGCTAAAACATTCGAACTGTCCGGAAGGCATCATCAGAAAATACGCGGAAAACAGTGACTGTACGGTGCGTAAAACGGTTGCCGCCAATGTAAGAGCGCCCGAAGATGTTCTAGCGAGTCTGGGGTGGGACCGGCACGAAAAAGTCCGCGCTGCTGTTGCGCGCAACGAGGCCACACCATGCCGTGTGCTCCAGAAAATGGCCGGCGACCGGGACTTATGGGTACTCCGGCAGCTTGCCGCTAATCCGAGACTGCCCAAGGGAGTCTATTACGAACTCGAAGCGGCGGGGGAACGCATCCTGCTTGAAGAAATGGCGGCCAACGCCGGCTGTCCCGGGGACATTATCTTTCGGGCGACCGCAGGGTACAAGTATGAGACGGCAGCGGCTTTGATATGCAATCCTTCGCTGCCGGAGTTTGTACTGGCGCGCTTGACCGCAAAGGCAAAGGGAGACATTAGAATAGTGCAGCGGGTTGCCTGCCACAAGAACTGTCCACCGAAGTTGGCAACCGGTTTTGCGGCGCACCGGGAACCCGTTGTACGCGCCGCTTACGGGCGGAATCCAAACTGCCCGCCGGAGCTACTCCGAAAACTGGCGGCGGACACAATCGCCGCCGTGCGGGAAAGCGCGGCCGCGCATGCTGAAACGCCGGCGGAGGAATTGGCACGGCTTGGGCGGGACGAAGAGGCCCGGGTACGAATTCAGGTTGCCTGGAACAAGGCGGTTCCGTCGTGTACGCTGGCCGAGTTGGCGGCAGACCGCGACTACCGGGTGCGGTCGCGACTCGCTAAAAATCCCGCTTGTCCACAAACTGCGGTGACTGTATTATTACTCGATACTTACCGTACAACCAGGCTCCGGGCGCTTGTGCACCCGAACTGCTACGGAGGGCCTTTGCAACGCGGCGTCGAGGCGGTCTGTTCCTCACCGTCACGGCACGATGCTCAGGTGCTGCAAGACCTTGCTTACCACCCCGAATTTCCGCCGCACCTGAAGCCGGTACTTTTTGTGGTTGGGAGACTAAATCTTTGGGTAGACGGCGCACCGAACGGAACGGGGTTGATCGTATCCGGCTGGAGGTGTTTTAAATCAGCGAGTCGTACAACGCTTTAGTACCTGACGCGGCCAAAGAACTAATCTGTTTTTTGTACAGTACCTCCGGCAGACAGAGCGTGTTGCTTCTCGGGCCGCCGGGAATCGGCAAGAGCGCCCTCGTCAGGGAGGCGGCGGCGGAAATAGCGCACGACGCCGGCCGCACCATGTTGGAATACAATAGCCGGCACCTGACCGGTATCGACCTGAACGACGTTTTTGGTTACCCGGAACGGTATTTTGTTTTCGTGGACTTGCGTCTGACGGAAGCCGAACCGGTCGACCTGATGGGACGCCCGGTAACGGTCAGGGTAGGGGACATTCCTCAGCTTGTCTACCAACCGGCGCAGTGGGCGGCGCTGCTTTCGGTGGCGCCCGGCATTCTCTTTCTGGATGAGCTTACCAACGTGCACCGTCCCGACGTCCTTGCAGCGGCATACAAGTTACTGCAGGACCGCACGGCCGGGTTCACCGCCTTCTGTTCCGGCGTCCAGGTGATTGCCGCCGGAAACAGCCCCAGGCACAGCGTGATTGCCAACATGCTTCCCACGCCGCTGCTAAACAGGGTCTACTGCCTGGAAGTGCAAGCGCCGCAGCTAGACCAGTGGGCGTGTTGGATGAGTTTTCACCACCCGGGGAGCGAAGAAAAGGTGTTAGCTTACCTGTACCGCTTTCCGGGGGACTTGTGCCGGATACCTGATGAAGACGAGGCGCTGGGCGGTTATCCCACACCACGGAGCTATACCTTTTTGGCCCGCGACCTCTCTGCCGCGGTAGGGGCCGGACTTGGCGCCGAGTCCATAAAATCGTTATGCATTGCCGCATTGGGCGCCGAAGTGGGGGAAAAGTTTTTCGCCTTCTGGCGTCACCCTGTCCCGACGTTTACGGAGTTGAAAGGCTCGCCGAAGGTATTTGACGGACTCAACATGGATGAAAAATATATCGCCGTGGTAGCCATGGGCCAGGGAATTGCCGCGGAGATATCGGCGACAGCGTTTCGGTCTCTCGACGCCGGCGTCCTCGAAGCGCGCGGTTTGCTGCAAGAGACGGTCGCCGACTGTGTCCGCTTATTGGAAGCCGTTGCCGTTCAGAGCAGGGAGTACCTTGGACTGTTGTGGTTTACACTCGCCAACCACATCGATTCGCCATGGCGGGAAGCTTTTTATTTTGAGGTGTGCGCGCGTTCGCGCACCATAAGAAACGCCTGCGCAGACATCGGCAACATTATCAAATGGCCGGCTTGACCGACGTTTGCGAAGCATTGGCGAGGGAAATCACGGAAATCAGGACGCTGCTTTTCATGCGTTCTCCGTTTCTGGCCGTTCTACTCCGGCGGGCGCGTATTGTATTGGACGGCGGGGTTGACACAGTTTGCTCTTCGACGGCGGGCGAACTGTTGATAAATCCTTTTTTCTGGCGCAGCCTCAACGGTACGGAGATCAAACAGTTTGTGCTGCTGCACGAGGCGCTGCACCTCGGTTTTCGCCACCCCTGGACGGCCCGCGGGCGCGACCCCCAAGCATACAACGCAGCCGCGGACGCGGTCGTAAACGAAATGCTCATCAAGCACGGTTATAAGGCCGATAACTTCAGGATTATAACCGCAGCAGAAATATGCGGGCTTCTGGAAGCAAGAGGAGCGCCCGTAAGACTGGAAGAATTGAAAAGAGCCTCCGCTGAAGAGATTTACCGTCTACTCGCCAACACAGAGGACGGCGCAAAAACCAACCTTGCCCAGCACCTTCCGGGAGTGGACCTGGGGGGCAGGCAAGGACCCGGCCACATCGTTGTGGTCCAGGAAGGGACAATGCCTCCAGAACGGCAGCCCGAACTGTATTGGCGGGAAGTCCTGGGGGAAGCGCTGGTAGCGGCAAGAGAGGCCGGAACGTCGCCGGGGGAGACCTTACGCGCGGCGGAAGCCTCTTTAAAGGCACGGGTAGATTGGCGGCGGCTCTTAAAGGCCGCCTTCCAGGAAGGTTCGGGAAGATTTGTCGTGAGCAGTTGGCACCGCCGATCCAGACGCTTTGTCAGCCTGCCGGGGGTTAAAAGACTCGGCATACAAACGGTAAGGGTCCTTGTAGACTGTTCCGGCTCGATAGACCGGAAAACGCTGAATTATTTCCTTACCGAAATATATTCACTCGCTAAAACCCACTTTTGTAAGGTAAGCGTTCAGTCCTGGGACGCGCAGGTTTATACGCCCGTAGACGCCTACACGGCCTCGCAAATCAGGACCTTGACGACGCGTTGTCTGCGGGGCGGCGGCGGGACAGTTTTGCTGCCGGTCCTCACAGCGGTACGCCGTCTTATGAATGCCGGGGATGTCGTCATCATCCTTTCCGACGGGTACATTGCCGACATCACCGCCGAAGCAACACTCAGCGTATACCGTTCGGTGGCCGCGCGGGCCGGTATAATAATCTTCTTAACCACCGGGAACAGACCGGCCCTCCCCCGCACCAGAATAATCGCGGTCGATTATCCCCATAGCGTGCACTAACCTTGCACAACCGTAAGGATTCATCCCGACGCAAAAATATTTCCTCCTAATTTAGTTAACCTGCTTTATAATAAGCATATGTTAACAATTAAATGCAGGGGGGAGTACTGTGGCACGCATTATGATCGTTTCCTGTAAAAAGATAAGGGATGTATTATGTGTGGCCTGCATGAAATGCTTCAAGGGCATTAGCGAACGGGCGGGTGAATTCGAGCGTTATAAAGACGAGCCGCTCGAAATTGTGGCGCTCGCGGAATGCGGTGACTGTCCGGGTCTGGTGATGCCGAAACTGGCGCTGGTTAACACCCTGGCAAAAAGTATGGGCCGTGACTACGACACATTGCACTTCGGCACCTGCCTGGTAAAAGCGACGGCGACGGCGGCCTGCCCGATTGACCTGGCCGACCTGGCCGAAAGAATTAAAACGGCGTCCGGCAAGGAGGTAGTCATCGGAACTCACCCTTGGTGAAGGTAAACGGTTCGAGAGCCGGAAGACCTGATCTTCCGGCTTTTTAATTACCGGCCGCAGAAATTACCGCCTGGAGCAGAAACATAACATTAAACATCATTCTTCAAGAAACAGGAAAAATAGCCTACAGAGAGAAATGAACTTACCGAATATATTTAGAAAAGATTTAAATATTGCTGCTGCTAAAGGGGGTACGAAACCTTCTGCGGGTAGGAGTGTTTACGGATAGTTACCGTCCTTATACAAGTGGTGTTGTGCGTTCAATTGATACTTTTAAGAATAATTTAGAAGCGAAGGACGTCTTATGCTATATTTTTGCCCCGAAATATCCTGGATGCCTGTCCGAGGAGCGGGTGTACAGGTTTGTTTCCGTTCCGGCGCCGACAAACCCTGGGTTCAGGCTGGCCTTACCGCTGTCACTAAGAATCGGAGGTACGCTGAGGGGCCTGGAACTTGACCTGATCCATGCCCACTCGCCGTTCCTGATGGGCGGTCTAGGGGCACGGTGGGCGAGACGTCTCGGCATACCATTAATTTTTACCTATCATACGCTTTACGAGGAGTATGTCCACTATTTCCCTCTGCTTAATAAACCGGCGCGCACAGCAACGCGCCGTCACACTATTGAATTTTGCAACCGCAGTGACATGGTAATTGCGCCAACTACAATTATTCAAGACCATCTAAAGAAAAGCGGCGTACGATCACCTGTTAAAGTGCTGCCGACGGGTGTGGAACTAAGGGTTTTCCAGGGAGGAGACCGGAAAGGTTTTCGCAAACGGCACGGGATAAACAACGGTGAGCCCGTACTCGTATATGTGGGCCGCCTGGGTAGAGAAAAGAACATAGCGTTCCTGTTGAGGGCTCTCAGTCTTGTTAACGAGCGCGTGCGCGGGGCGAGGCTGGTCCTGGTGGGAGGCGGACCCCAGCGCGCTGAGCTTGTGGAAACGGCAAGGGGGATCGGGGTCGAAAGCCGGGTGGTTTTCACCGGCCCGATGCCGCCGGACAGAGTGAAAGACAGTTATGCCGCCGGGGACATTTTTGTTATGGCTTCACTCACTGAAACACAGGGCCTTGTTATCGGGGAAGCTAAGGCCGCGGGGCTGCCGGCCGTTGCGGTTAACGCCCAGGGCGTCAGCGAGATGGTAAATGAAGGGGTAGACGGCTTCTTGACTCCTCTCGATGAGGGGGTCTTTGCCGCGCGGGTTTGCCGGCTTATCGAAGACCGGGAGTTGTATCGTACATTTAAGAGTAATGCCTTAAAAAAAGCGGAAGAAATGGACGCTTCCAGGGCGGCGGAGAACCTTTTGGCTTTATACAGATCAATTCTGGGAAATTAAAAAGGCCTTTAGCAGGGGCGGAGGTAAAACTGAAATGGTAGTTTTAAAGAGTCTTGATGAAATCATTAAAGAAACGATAGATTTGATCGAAAAAAATAAGGAAGAGATATATGCAATCGCCCAAGCCGCCGAAGTTGAAGCGATTCGGATGCGGCAGGATGTAGACAAGGTCCGGCAGGACACGCACGACTTAATCGTAAGGGTTGACAATCTGGAGCGCGACGAAAAACGGGCTCGTCTCCGGCTGATGGAAGTCAGCGCAGATTTTAAGAATTACTCGGAAGCCGACATTAAAGAAGCGTACGAGACGGCGCAGCGGTTGCAAATAGAACTGATAACCCTCCGGGCCAAGGAAAGCATGCTCCGCTTCCGGCGGGACGAACTGGAACGGGGACTAAAACGCCAGATTGAGACCAAGCAGCGCGCGGAACGTCTTTCATCGCAGGTCGGCGTAATTCTTCAGTATCTCCAGAGCGACCTCCAGGACGCGGCGGATAGGTTCGGTGAAATGCAACAGTGGCAGCAGATGGCCCTGAGGATTCTTGAAGCGCAGGAAGAGGAGCGCCGGCGAGTGGCGAGGGAAATTCACGACGGGCCCGCCCAGTCGATGGCCAACGTGGTAATGCGCGCCGAGTTTTGCATGAAACTGCTCGACAAAGATACGGAAAGACTGCGGCAGGAACTCGTGGCGCTCCAGGGGGTAGTAAGAGGGAGTCTTCAGGACACCAGGAAGATTATTTTTGACCTCC
>JAGUUY010000002.1 GCA_020063185.1 Bacillota bacterium | reverse complement strand
GTGAACTGTGAACCGACCTCAAAGGTCCATCAGCATCAGCTTGAACCGTGAACTATGAACCGTGAACCGACCTCAAAGGTCTATCCGTCTAAGCTTAACGCTTCTTCCGGTATTCGTTGAAAGCATCGGCACAGTGCCGGTGATTCCGCATAAACGCCACCAAAATCATGACCCTTTCCAATGTACCCTCGCTTATGTTGTGCTCTATTTTTTCGGTTTCTTCCAGAATGCCCTCAGCCACACCAATGATCGAAAGAAACTGCTCGATGGTGTCGTGCCTTTTGAGTAAGTATTCGCCCAACTTTTCCCCTTTACCGGTAAGTTCGATTAATCCATACCGCTTATAGTTTACATAACCCGTCTCGGCTAATTTTCGCATCATACGGCTTGCCGAGGGGGGTTGAACGTTTAAAGCCGCGGCCAAATCGCCGATCCGGCAGTAACCTTTATCCCGCGAAAGGCGGCAGGCCATTTCCAGATAGTCCTCCATGCTCGGCGTAAGCACTTTATCCTCCTGGCGCAGGAGTTCGTAACCGCGTACGGTACGAAATTCCTTATTAGCAGGGCTCATTAAAAACGCCTCTTCTCTTGGTCTTGCATTAACCGAACCCAAGAAAACGGATGGATTGAGCAAGGCTAAGGGTAACCATAATACCCAGAAGTAAAGGCATAAACAGCGCAAACAGCGTCCACTTGATACTTCCTGTTTCCTTGTATATGGTTACAAGTGTTGTCCCGCAAGGAAAATGTAACAATGAAAAAAACATCATCGACAAGGCGGTCAACCACGTCCAGCCGTGATGCTCTACAAGGAGTGTCTTAAGCGCCCAAAGACTTTCAAGCTCACACAACGCATCCGACGATAGATAACCCATGAGCAGCGCCGGCAAAACTATCTCGTTTGCCGGCAACCCTATTATGAAGGCGGCAAGGATATACCCGTCAAGCCCCATCGCACGGCCAAGGGGCTCCAGGCAGCCGGCGAAACGTGCGAGAAGGCTGACGTCTCCGGAGTAGACATTGGCCAGGAGCCATGCAAGGGCGCCCGCCGGAGCGGCTACGGCAACCGCCCGCCCGAGCACGAACAATGTACGGTCCAGCAGTGAACGGACAAGGATTTGGCGGATATGCGGTCTGCGGTAAGGCGGCAGTTCCAGGGCAAAAAAAGAAGGCAACCCCCTCAATAGCGTCCTGGAGAGCACCCGGGAAACCAAAAATGTTGCCGTAACGCCGGTCAGCACGACACCGGTCACCGCCGCCGACGCAGTTACGGTGCTGTAACCCCCTGCTACGGCGCTTCCCATGAATATGGTCGATAGGGCGATAAGAATGGGAAAACGACCGTTGCAAGGAACAAAGGTGTTGGTCAGAATGGCGATCAACCTTTCCCGGGGAGACTCAATAATCCGGCAGGCGACTACTCCCGCCGCGTTACAGCCGAATCCCATGCTCATGGTGAGCGCTTGTTTACCGTGGCTGCCGGCCCACTTAAAGTAACGGTCGAGGTTGAAAACCACTCGGGGCAGGAAACCCAAGTCCTCAAGTATGGTGAAGAGCGGAAAAAATATCGCCATGGGCGGCAACATAACCGAAACAACCCAGGCAGTCGAACCGAACATGCCCACCACCACCAAGCCGTGGAGCCAGCCGGGGGCGCCGAGCCACCCAAACAAGTCGGTGAGTCTGTCCTGAATCGCAAAAAGGCCTGAGGCCAGAAGTTCCGAAGGGTAGTTGGCGCCCGCAACCGTCAACCACAATACCACACCCAAGAGGACGAACATAATCGGGATTCCCAGCCGGCGGGAGGTGACAATGTCGTCGATCCTTCGATCCAGGTCTGCCGGTTTTTCCGGTTTGCTTACGGCCCTAGCGGCGATGTCTTCGGCACAACGGTACAAGTTGCCGACAATGTGGTCTCGGAAGGCGTTCTCGTCGGCGGGGAGTTCTGTGGGCCTGCCTGGGAGAGTACCACCAAGACAACTGCTTGTGGGGCAGATACATTTTTCCTTAGCCAAAGGCCTTCAATTCCTCACCCAGGTAAAGTGATAGACTCTCCATAATGCCGTTTTCACCGTCAATCAGACGAAGAGCCACCCAACGCGGGTTCAGCTTTCCCGGCAGCAGGTTGCGGAGTCTTGGCTCAAGCCCGCTGACAATTCTCTCCACCTCCGGATTGTAGGTCACCACCCGCGGTGACGTGGTTATGACGCCCGTGGCAAGGCCGTAAACCTTGTCCAGAAGTTGCCGCAGGCCCCGGCCGTACCGCGCGCTGGTCGCCACCACCGGCACGCCGAGTTCCTCTGATAACACTTCCGTGTCCACCCGGATCCTTTTCTTCTCCGCCTCGTCAACCATGTTGACGCATACCACGACCTTCGAGGTCATTTCTAGGACTTGTAGAACCAGGTTTAAGTTTCGTTCCAGACAGGCCGCGTCCGTTACCACAATGGTAACGTCGGGGCAGCGGAAGCAGATGAAGTCCCGGGCGACCTGTTCTTCCGCGGAGTTTGCCAGCAGTGAATAGGCGCCTGGCAGATCCACGAGGATAAACTCCCGGTCCCGGTAAACATACCTACCCTCCGCCTTCAGCACGGTCTTTCCGTGCCAGTTCCCTGTATGCTGTTTCAACCCCGTCAAAGCATTGAACAGCGTACTCTTCCCCGTATTGGGATTTCCCACCAAAGAGATAAGTGCCCGGTCGGACGGCGCCGCCCGACTAAGCTTTTTTTTGCAGGCGGCGGTGTAAGCCTGGCTTGTAAACTCCACCTTGATCCCTCCTCTCCTCCCCAACGCTCTCAGGAGTAACCAAGATGTGCCGGGCCGTGTCGCCCCGCAGAGCGATTAACGCCCCGCGTACACTGTAAGCGGTGGGATCGCCCGCGGGACTGCGCCTGACCGCCTTGACGCGTGTGCCCGGTACGAATCCCAAGTCCAACAACCGGCGCCGCGATATACCCTGGGCTTCCAAGGAAACAACTCGACCGCATCCACCCACGGGCAAGCATGAAAGCCGGACAACACCAATACCCATTGATAAAAAATCACCTTCCCGGCCGCCAAATACCTTCGGGCAATAATGTTACCCGCGGCTAACCGCTTTTAAGTAATAGTAAAATATTTTGGCCGTCGGCCGATGGTGTTTGTCCGAGAGATGTCGTAGGTCTTATTACTGGGGCTTTTTGAGTAACACTTGATCGCTTGGGTTAATAAAGTAGTAGCACTAACCAGCATACTGTTATGCTTCTGTGACAAGGATCAAGTGATGGTAATTTTATTAACCGGCGGAGCGGGGTACATCGGGAGCCATACCGCCCGTCAGCTTTCAGGGCAAGGTTTTCAAGTCATCATATACGACAATTTTAGCTCCGGACATCGCGAGGCCGTAAAGGAGTTCCCCATAGTGGCCGGCGACATCGCCGATGCCGATATGGTCCGCGCCACTATAACGCGATACCGAATCCAGGCCGTCATCCACTTCGCCGCCGACAGCCTCGTGGCCGCGTCCGTCACTAATCCTGCAAGGTACTTTCAAAACAACGTGTGTAAAGGCTTAATCCTTTTCAACCAGTTGGTCGACCAGAACGTTCGGTATATCATTCTATCCTCTTCAGCGGCGGTATATGGAGAACCGTCAGTAGTGCCCATTAACGAAGAGCACCCTCTGAAACCGGCCAATCCGTACGGCGATACAAAATGCATGCTTGAGAAGATACTCCAGCGTTATCACGAGGCTTACGGCTTAAAGTACGCTTCCCTCAGGTATTTTAACGCTGCCGGCGCATACCCGGGCGGAGACATCGGCGAAGACCACGAACCCGAAACCCACCTCATCCCCACGGTGCTAAAGGCGGCCCTGGGCCAAATAGAAAAAGTCTCCGTTTTCGGCCGCGACTACCCGACCAGGGATGGGACCGCCGTAAGGGACTATGTCCATGTCAAGGATCTCGCCGAAGCACACGTCCTTGCACTCAACGCGCTCCGGCACGGCATGCCGAGCACTGCTTACAATCTCGGCAGCGAGGAAGGATTCAGCGTCCTCGAAGTCCTTAGAACCGCAACGAAAATCACAGGTAAAAGTATTAAATATGAAGTTGGTCCACGGCGTGCGGGTGACCCGGCCGTGTTGGTGGCCAGTTCAACAAAGATAAAACGCGAGTTGGGTTGGCATCCGGAGCATAAAACGCTGGCAGAGATTATCGGGACCGCATGGAAGTGGCACCTGAGCCATCCCCACGGCTATAAGGTTCCGAGCTCAGGAGACTCGGAGATTGAATAATGAAAGCCGCTTTTCCGATATCGTTGCTTAAAAGGTACAAGATACCTGTCGCCGTGTTGACTTTTTGCTGTTTAATAGCCGGACTGATTATCGTCCTGCGCGTTTCACCCCCCGACAAGGCGAAAATTAACCTGACCACGCGGACTAAAGGCAATCAAATAACCTCTGGGGCCGGACTGAACCTCTTTTCGACCGATAGTCAATCGCCGGCAACCTATAAAGCAACAGGCGCCGACACACCCCATCCTAGAAGACAACCGGCAAACAAGACCCATTTCCATATGATGGTACGACAACTTGAACCAGTACTCGTTTTTAAGCCGGAAGGCCGGACGGAGTCAAAGCAAATCGCCGTGCTCCATCAAAACCTGCGGTACGCTGCCGAAATTGCAGCTGAGACAGCCGTTTTAGCCCAACGCTTAAACAGCGGATCCGGAGCTCCAGCGTCCCAACCTCAGCCGGTGGAATCCCCGGCGCGGCGTCAAATACTCCTGTACGTCGTGGCGGGTGGCGGCTTCCTCGTCGGTGTCGCGTTTTTTGCAATACTTATATTTCGCCGTAACTGGTCTATATCTAAAACGGAAACAACCCCGTACAACATCCTGCACTTATTGTCCACCAACCGTCTTAGCGGCGCCGAACGAGTCGTCCAACTGATTGCCAGGCATCTGGACCCCGGCCTGTTTCGCATCATAATCGCCTGCGGCGGCGACCCGTTGCGCAAGGTTTACGAAGCCGGCGGCCACACCGTAGAGGTTGCGGATGTCAGGCTACCTACACTACGAAACGTCATCCGGCTGCGCAGTATCGTCAGGAGCAGAAAAGTCCGCCTGATTCACGCCCACGACCACAGGGCCTCCCTTTTGGCCTGGCTGGGTGCCGGGTTTCCGCATCGAATTCCCGTGGTCTCGCACATCCACAACGCCAATCCGTGGCTTAAAGGACGGCACCCCTATCGATTGGTGGAACTCCTAATGCGCAACCGGTACGACATTTCCGTCGCTTGTTCAGACATGGTTAGAAAATACTTTTTGCGTCATAATTTTACCCTTTTACCGACAAAAGTGGTGACCGTGACCAACGGCATCGAGATTAAGGATTGGGGCCGGGTGAACCGTGATTTAGTGGCGCAAAACCTGGGACTACCAATTCAGCACTTTATTTTCGGCACCGTGGGCAGACTTGACGAACAAAAAGGAATCGATCTCTTGTTAGAGGCTTTTAAGGAAGTCACGGGCCGCCTGGAAGATGTCTATTTACTAGTTGTCGGTACGGGGCCGGACGAACAGGGTTTGAAAAAGTTAGCCCGCGAACTGGGTATAAATGAACGCGTTATTTTTACCGGGTACAGGGAAGATGTCTACGACCTCATGCAGATCATGAACGTATTCGTACTGGCGTCCAGATGGGAAGGCTTACCAATGGTTTTAATGGAAGCGATGGCCCGGGGTGTACCCGTAATTGCGTCTGACGTAGGCGGTGTGAAAGAACTGGTCCGGCCGGAAGAAACGGGCTTGTTGTTTGTGAGTGGAGATACCAAAGATTTGGCGCAAAAGATGTGTTACCTGTGCCAAGAAAAAGAGGTGGCGGACCGGCTCGCTGAGGCCGGGTCGGAGTTGGTCAGTGAGAGTTTTAACGTAGTTCATCAAGTCCAAAAAATCGAAAAAATATATAGCGCTTTTCTTCCAAAGAGGGGGCCTTCAATCTAACCTGTTCCAAGTCCACGTTCCAAGTTCCGAGAAACCTCAGGAAGTCTTGCTTTTTTCGCCTTCTCGCGGGTTTTTAATACTGGATCGCCTGACCAGGTAACGCTTTATCGACATACTTCATAAAATGGAGCACTGACTTGCGATTCACCGGTGCCCGGTCGGGGCTGAATTTGAAAGTTGAACGACCGAAGAGAGAGAGGTGGAAAAGCCATCTCTATTAATTCTGCCAACCGAGTTGTCCTCCTGTTTCAATCCAGCAGTCCGGAAATTCACTACACCCAGCCCACCCACAGGTCATGAGGCGCCAAGTTGACTTTTAAAGGAGTTTTACGCGTGTGTAAGCTTTTACGGGTTCTTAAGATTTACAGAAGTTACATTGTGATTGCTACGCTTGTTGCCCTATTAGGCGGATTGCTGGTGAGTACCTATGCGCTGCCGCAGCTTTACCGTGCCACGGCGGTAATAATGATTACCGGGACCGAAGACCCCGATACCGGCCAGGTTAGTTACCTGGATGTTCTCGCCAATAAGCAGTTGGTAAAAACCTATTGTGAAATCGTGCCTGGTCCCGCCGTAATGGAACAGGTGGCCCGGGAAGTGGACTTTAAAGTAAGCGCCGAAGACCTCAGGCGGGCGGTACGGGTCACGCAAAGGGGCGACACCGTGTTGATGGAAATATCGGTTCTTTTCCCCAATCCTCGTCAGGCCGCAAGCATAGCAAATACGACAGCCGGCGTTTTCATTCAGAAGGAAAACACCTTACTACGAATGGCCAATGCCAGGCTGGTTGACCCTGCCGTGGAGAACAAGGTTCCCGTAGGCCCCAATATACTTTTGAACACGGTGGCTGGAGCCCTGATCGGTTTTATCCTGGCGGTCTTCGGGTGTCTGATGGTCGATTGCGTGCGACGGTCACCCGGCCAAGGTAACATGCCCGGGGAAGATGAGGTCTGATGGAGTTTCGGGACTTTCTGTCACTGATGTGGCGCCGGAAAAAAACGCTTTTTTTCGTTCCCCTCTTGGCCGCGGTGCTTTTCCTGTTAGCGACGCAGGTGTCGCCGCCGAGGTATGAGGCCGGGGCGACGTTAATGTTGAAAAGCGAGCTCCGGGATCCATGGCAGAAAACGTTTATTCAGCCCCAAGCCGACGAAGAACTGTTGAAGACATGTATCCGGCTCCTTGATGGTAATGCTTTTCTCCTGGAAGTGATAAAAACACTGCCTTTTGAAATGAACCTGAAAACCCTGCGAGAAAGTTTGCGGTACGACAACCCGGAGGGGAGTAAATTAATCAGGCTGAGTGTGCTGGCGGAAGATCCTCAACGCGCTGCCCGGATAGTCAATAGCGCGGCGGAGCTTGCCCCCAAAAGGCTCGGGGCGGTGTTAAACGAAAGCGAGATACTGATTGTTGAAAAAGCGTCCATAACCGAGGACCGCCGCCGTGCCGCCGTTCCTCTTGGTTTGGGACTGACGGTTTTTTTGTCCTTCTTATGGACTTTGACTATTGTCATGTTCATGGATAACATATGGCGCCTGAGGCATACGGCCCGTCATTGTGAGGATATTTAGAGTTGCGAAAATCACTCCTTTTACTGAATATTTTAGTGTTTGCGGCTTTTACCGATCTCACGACCTTTACCGTGGCGAAGTCCGGTGTCCCGGCCGCGCCCATACTGTTCATCATCGCCTCCGGGTTCCTGCTGTACGAGTTGGCGACGTCCGCATCATACCCGCTGGTCGGTTACCGTGATCCCCGTACGTACGTCATTATCTCATTTTTTCTGGTGTACCTGACGACGGGATTAATACATGCGGATTTGAGCAAGGCCTACTACGATATTTACATGCTGTTGATCGGCTTTTTCATCTTTCACCTGGTGCTGGTAACGGTCCGCAGCAGGAGAGACCTGGACGGTATGCTTCTGGCTATTCTGCTGAGCGCGCCGGTGCTTGCCCTGCAAGGCGGCTACGAATTCTTTCAAGCGGTATCGAGAGCGGGTTTTGACGGTTATTTTCGCGCCGGCGGCTGGTGGCCCGGCCCCAACGAATACGCCCTCGTCATGGCCCTGGTCTATCTGGTGTCTTTTTATTTCCTGGACAGTGAGGAAAAACTGTTGCGCCGGGTGGGTTACATGAGCCAATTGTGCGCCTGCGCGGGCATTTTGCTGTCAATGTCGCGCGGCGGGTTAATAGTATTCCTAATTATTTCCTTGCTGGGCTGGCGTAGTTTTTGGCGACGCAAGAGTTACTTCATCGTCTCCATAGCAACGGCGGCGGCGATATATTTAATTGTATTTGCAAACGTCTTCGGCGTTGAAGTATTTAACAGTATCCCAGTCGAACGGCTTTTTCTCTCTAGCGACCTGGAAGGAAGTGATATTTCCAACGGCAGGATCCAAGCCGCTATCGGCGGCTTGTTGATTTACGCCCAACATCCTGTGGCGGGTGTGGGGTTCGGCAATATTCTGGTTTATGCCGATGCCCTTAATTACTATAAGACCTACAGCCACAATATGTTTATTGAGATCATGGCCGCCGGCGGCACCTTGCCCTTGCTCTGTTATCTTTTCATGCTGGGTTATCTCTGGCACACCGCCAAGAATGCCGCCGGCGCTGACTGCGCCATGAGAAGAATGCTTCGGCATTACGTCGTGGTAATTATCACAATGAGTATATTCGCCCATTACCTGTTATTAATGAAGCCGCTCTGGATTCTTTTAGCATTGTTTCCTGCTTCGGCCCAGTATTTTCGGTATAATAAATTAGCACCTATTAATGGTTCCATCCCGCGTTGAGAGTCTCACCGCCGTTCCTATTCCCGTTAACAAGCCATAGAATGTGGCAAGTTAAAAATTTGGGGTAATACCAAAGAAGTCGCGAATATTTTTCGCCGTTACCTTTTCAGGGGGTTTACCACCGGTTTGGCGGGGGACAAGCATTCCTAATTCCGGGACCTGCCAGAACTTACAAGTAGGAATATGTCAATTTCTATCGAATCAGGTAATTAGTGAGGGATTATCCTCTAAGGAGGTGAACCGGCGGAAGCTTGCAGCACCCGAGTCTTCAGGCGGAGTGTATTCGATCACTTTTGCAGTAAAGATCGCAGCACAGGCTTTGTTAAAAGGAGGTTACTCGATTGACAAAGAAAGCTCTAATGATCTCGCTCGTGATCGCTTTAACGGCAGCCGTTATTCCTTTTGCCGCTACAGCACAAGCAGCGGTGAGTCTGCCCCACGATGTAAAGAGTTTTGTAATCCATTGGGGCACTCCTACCGCACAGCAGATTGAAGACATGAAAAAATTTGATATGGCCATCGTCGAGCCGTATACTTTCAGTGACGCGCAACTGAAAACGTTACACGCCGCCGATGTCATTGTCATCGCTTACATCCCGACCACTTCCATCGACCAGAAATGGACCCCCTTCACAGGTATTTGGGAGTCCGACTACCTTTGGATAAACGGGAAAAAAGTAGCCAACACCTACGACAACCCGCCCGACTGGATAATGGACCCGCGCAGCACCCATTACCGCCAGATTATCACCGACTACGCCAAGGGTATTTACGCCCGCGGGTTTGATGGTGTCTTTTTGGATACCTTAGCCGAAGCCACCGATTTTTCCAACAGCAGGGAAGTCCTCGATGCCACCGTACAGCTCGTGAGAGAAATCCGGAACGCCGGTCCGGCGAAGTTAATCTGTCAGAACGGCGGCTGGTGGAAAGACGCCCCGCTCAATCTGATTGATTACACGGCGCCCTTAATCGATTTCATGATGTGGGAGCAGTACCCATACGAAAAAGGTACCAGCGATTCATGGGTCAACGCGAAACGAAACCACATCATTAGTCTACGCAACCAGCACAACTTTATGGTTATTGCCTCCAGGTTCATCCCCTGGAATGACTACGCCGCGGTACAGAGGTTCTACGACGCCGCCCGCGCATACGGATTCGTCCCTTACGCCCCGTGGACTTCCGGTGCGCCGATTTACAACACGGTGAACACCCATTACCTCCCGCCGCGCAATTATACGCCGGCGCCGCCACCCACTGAACCGCCGGCGCCCCCGCCGCCATCTGCGCCTGTTGACCGGTTTCCCCACGACGTTAAAAGCTTCGTCGTGCACTGGGGTAATCCCACAGCGCAGCAGTTGCAGGACATGAAGAAATTTGATCTGGCCCTTACCGAACCACAGGCCCTCAGCGACGCTCAGTTGAAAGAGCTGCAGGCGGCAGGAGTAATTGTCGTCGGTTACGTTCCCACCCTTTCCATCGACCAGCAGTGGCCGCCGTATACCGGCCTCTGGAACTCGGATTACATTTGGGTTAACGGCCAAAAAGTGGTCAACACCGGTGATAACCCTCCCGACTGGTTAATGGACCCCCGGAGTGAGCACTATCGCCAGATTGTAAGTAATTACGTCAAAAGTGTATATACCCGGGGTTTTAACGGCGTTTTCCTGGCCGGAATAAGTGAAATTGAAAATTTGGGCAAATACGTTTCTTTGGACCCGACCGTATTAAACAATTTTAAGCAAGAGCTGCTGACAGCCGCCGGAAAATTCGTCGCGGAAATCCGCAACATCGACGGGAAGAAAATAATTATCCAGGACAACGGCTGGCAGGAACTTATCAATCAGTCTGCGCCCTATGTCGATGCCCTAATGTGGGCAGATTATCCGTACGAAAAAGGTACCAGCGACCCCTGGTTAAACGGGAAGCGCGACAACGTGATTCGGTTGCAAGGCCTGTACGGCTTCAAGGTGCTCGTAACCAGATTTTTCCCCTGGAACGATTACGCCGGGGTGCAGCAGTTCTACGACGCCGCCCGCGCTTACGGCTTTGTACCTTACGCTCCCTGGACCTCCGGTACGCCCGTTTACAACACAGTAAACACCTATGCTTTACCGTCGCCAAGCGAACCGCCGGCGCCGCCGCCGACTGAACCGCCGCCCAGTGACCCGCCGGCGCCGCCGCCT
>JAGUUY010000109.1 GCA_020063185.1 Bacillota bacterium | reverse complement strand
GGTTCACGGTTCACGGTTCATAGTTCACGGTTTACAGTTCATAGTTCACGGTTAGAGGTTCAAGTCGGACCATGGTTTAAAACTTATTGGGTTTCTCATTTATTCGCCCGGCCTCGACCGGCGTTTGCGCCGGGGCATGCGTGGAACCGTTTTGCAGCAGATGGACGTGTGGATACAAGTGATCCCTGCCGCTCCCTACCTGATGCAGGTGGTAATCGGGGTGAACGAGGTTGGCCGCCAGCAACAAATCCCTGTCGTACAGTATCTCTTCCGGTCCTCCCATAGCCATCAGCTTACGGTTTTCTCCAAGAATCAATACCCTTTCCGCCAGCACCGGCACCGTGACAAGATCGTGAGTAGCCACCACAATGGTCTTCCCCGCTTTGGAAAGCGCGAAAAGAAAGTTCAACAACCAGTGTTGCGAGCGGGGATCAAGGTTGGCGGTCGGCTCGTCAAGTAAGAGGATCTCGGGATTGATCGTCAGTACCGCGGCCAAAGCAACCTTCTTTTTTTCACCGTCCGAAAGTTGGTGGGGAGAGCGGTCCTGCAGATGGCTGATGCCGGCAAGGGCCAGGGTGTCGTCGACACGTTGTTTGACTTCACCCGCGGACAAGCCCAGGTGCAACGGACCGAAGGCCAGTTCGTCCCAAACGGTGGGGCAAAAGAGCTGCGCGTCAGCGTCCTGGAGCACGACTCCCACGCGGCGCCGGAAAGAAAAGGCGAACTTCGGGTCCCTGAAAGAGTCAGCGTGCAGTCGTTCACCGTATACCGCGACCGAACCGCTGGTGGCAAACAGGAGACCGGCCAGCAGCTTCAAAAGCGTGGATTTCCCCGAGCCGTTGGGCCCGAGCAAAACCAGCCGTTCGCCGCGTGACACCTGAAACCTCAGGTCTTCCAGCACCGGCCTCTCCTGCCGGTACCGGAACCCCACACCGTCAAGACTGAAAATCACGTTGCCGTTCGGCGGCATACCCACACCCCCGGTTTAAACAGCAAAAACAAAAAACCACTTCAGTCCAAAGACCTCCGTGGCCTCGCGGGGTTCTCCTGAACCCCATTTTCAAAATTATACGGCCTTAGGACGAAGCCGTCAAGCTATTTTTTTATAATCCAACCTCCAACCTCTCACTTCCCACCTCCATTTTCATATAGACAACCTTTTAAAAGCTGTGCTAAGATATGGTTTATAAGTTAATCGGTGCCTTCGCGTACGGGTGCCCTTCAAAAAAGGGTGAAAAGGGAACCGGGTGAAAATCCCGGACGGCCCCGCCACTGTGAATGAGGAGCGGTTTCCAAACGCCACTGGATAGCGCTATTACAAGTAGTAAGCGTCTGGGAAGGCGGAATCCGCAATGAGTCATGAGTCAGGAGACCTGCCTGCGCGCTTAAGCACGCGACCTCCGAGGGGGGGTGCGGCTTCACGCGTTATGCCGTTATTCGAGACGGCTAGCAAAACAGCCCCGGCCTTCGCAGAGGCCGGGGTTTCTACATTGTATGGCCGACGCGCGGTTTTACGGAGCCTGAGTTATATATTGGCGCTATTTTACGAAAGGAGCGGGCAGCATGATGACTTTAAAAAAGGCTTTTAAACGGGTGCTTGCGTTTACGGCAGTTTTTTCTCTTCTGGCGTGTCTATTCTTGTCTTCCGCCCTGCCGAACAAGGCAGAGGCGCAGGCGGGTACGAATGATTTCGGCGACTTGGCAACCAAGGCCGTCCAGTTTAACTATCAGGCGTTTACCAGCGGAACTCAACTTGGCGCTTACGACGCCTGCATCCTTACCCTGGCCGGAGCGGATTTGTCAATATGGGTGTATCAGGACAACTCTTTGAAGGATGCCTTACTCGGTTCGGTTTATGCAACCCTCCAGAATCCCGGACCCCTACCGGCGAAGCAGATCGCACACCAGTGTTTGGCTATGAGCGAGTGGGGGTATAGCGATCTCGCCGGCCAGTTGGCGGTTATCCTGAAAGAAAAACAGGGCGCAGACGGTTCTTTTAACGACGGGTACGGCATTTACAGCGATATGCCGGCTTACGAGGCGCTGGCCCGTGCCGGAAAGATCGGCGTCGTCAACACCGTTTACACCCGCAATTATATTTTAAACAGCCAGTGTACTACGGACGGAGCGACGTACGGCTCATGGGGCAGCTTCTGGGGTCCTGATTTCATGAGTACCGCACAGGCCGTAAGGGCGCTGACGTGGCTGCCCGGCGCCGACAGCGACCAGCAAATTCAAACAGCGATTGCAAACGGCGTCGCCTGGATGCGGAATCAGCAGCAGGCTGACGGGAGCGTCTACATTACCGCGCCCTGGCCGGACGACCCCCTCATCGATACCGCGGAGACGATCCACACCTTGAAAACCGTAGGGGTCGATCCTCTTACCTGGAAGAGCCCTCAAGAGAAAACGCCGGTTGAGTACATGGTTTACGGCGCGCCCAACGACGACGGCAGCTTTGGCACGCTGCGCAACGTGACCGACGCCACCTGGGCTCTGTACGCTTACCTCCTCCTGGGAAGCTCAGTTCCGACGCCCAGCGCGCCGGTGGGCCTGAGCGTTATTCCCGCCGCGGCGACAATCATCGCCGGGGGTACGCAACAGTACCAGGCCGTAGTAAAGTTTTTCAACGGCGCGGAGAGCGACGTAACCACAGATGCCGCTTGGGCGGCAGCGGATAGCATCGTCGCCTCCGTAAATAGCGGGCTGGCGACCGGCCTTGAGATCGGCCTGGCCACAGTCAGCGCTACTTACGGCGGTCTGACCGGCACAGCTACGTTGACCGTTACGACAAGCGACGGGACGGGTTCAGAGGCAACATACGATATACCGGTCGGCGTCGCCGTAGTGGGAAAAAGCGACGAACTCTTGTTTGGCCCGGCGTCCGTTCAGGTGAAAAAGAACAACAAATGGGGCATTACCGCCCTCGGGACGCTCGACGCCACAGACCTTCCGTATACCGTCTCGGATTTATGGACCGGCTTCGTCACCTGTATTGCGGGACAGTGCAACGAAGGAACGCAGGGTTGGATGTATAGCGTTAATAACGAGATGCCTGCGACTTCGGCTGACGAAAAACCCGTACACGATAACGACAAGGTGATCTGGTGGTATAGCAAGAGCATGATATTTGAGGGCCCTACCTGGAACGAGTTGGTACTGCGGATTGCTACGGGCACGGTATCGCCTTCCGAAGCGCTGACAACGCTCGAAGAGGTCCAAAGCGCTCTCCAGGACGGCAGCATAGATGCCGGGCAGGGAATCAACAAGCTCAGCGAACTGCTCGGGAAACTTGAGGAGGGTCAAGTGACCGGAGAACTGCAACGCAAACTGGCAGAGGTTGTGAAAACACTCGCACAAATAATAGCGGTGTTACCCGGCCATGCCGTAAACGTTCAGATAAAAGAGGAAACAGTAGAGGCAAATATCGACGGTAACGCATTTAAAAACCAGGTGAACGCCGTTGCAAAAGCAGCCGTCCTCGCCACAAAGCTCGCGAAATTAGGAGTTGTAGACGCGGGGATGCTCGCCCGGGACAATGTCACCGTACAACTCCCCACCGCAACAACGCAAAGAAAAGGGTTCGCTGTTACTTTACCGTCCGATGCAGTTCAGGCGGTTGTTGAGAGTGCCTTGAACCTCGTGGTGCAAGGCGACGACATCTCCATCAACCTCCCGCCGAAAGCGGTAAAAGCGATTCTTCAGGCGGCAAATAACGTGTCCGGCATGAGGCTTTCCATTCAAAAGGTGACGCCGGAACAAATACGACTATTGGAAGATGCAGCGATAATTGGAGGAAAGGTGCTGGATATCGATATCGCCGCGGTAACCCTCCAGGGAAGCAAGGAAAAACCCAAAGCGAATTTTGAGCAAAAGACGGCCGTAACGATATCCCTCGAAGGACTCGATATGAGTAAGGTCAACCCGGCGAAACTCGCCGTATACAGGCAGAGACAGGGCGGCTCGTGGGAGTTTCTCGGCGGCAGGCTGAGTCCCGACGGTAAAGAGTTCTCCTTTGAGACGGAGCAGACAAGCGTCTACGCCCTCATGGAGTTCAGGAAGACGTTCAGGGATATAAAAACACACTGGGCGCAAAAAGAGATCGAGTCAATGGCGATGAGACTCACCGTTAAAGGAGTCGGCGGCGATACCTTTGCCCCGGACCAGAGGGTTACGCGGGCACAGTTTGCGGCCTTTCTTATCAGGTCGCTCGGCATCGAGGAGCAGAACCCGGCAAAACCGGTATTCAGAGATGTACCTCCCGGTTACTGGGGGTACAAAGCCATTGCGGCGGCTTTCAATGAGGGGGTCGTCACCGGCGTAGGTGAAGGGGATTTCGCGCCGGAACGAAAAATTACCAGGGAAGAAATGGCAGCGATGGTGGCGCGCGTGCTTAAAAGAAGCGCTACGGATACAGATCTGACCGAGACAGAGAAAAAAGAGAGCCTCGCGAAGTACACGGACAGCCGGCAGGTTTCCACATGGGCGAGGAATGCAGTAGCAACATGCGTAAACCAAGGCATCCTTAGAGGAAGGTCAGCGACAACGATTGCACCCCTGGGTGACGTAACACGGGCAGAAGCCGTCGTAACGCTGGCAAGGTTCCTGAGAACAACCGCCGGAGCCGTCTAACGGGGTCGACGTGTGCGGTTTGAACGGTCTGTTTTTGGAGGCTGCATGAAAAAGAAATTCTATCTTGTACCGCTCGCATTGCTTTTATTGGGGTTGCTGGTACCGTCGATATACACCAATAAGTCGCCCAAGTACATCCCGGCGGGGGAACATAAAGCAGCAGTCAGGGTTTTTCCCGCGCCCGCCGGTAAATCCCCTGATGACACAAACGTCGGAGAAGGAAGAAAAAACGAGGAAAATACTTTACTTGCGCCACAAGAACGGGCCGATTCCTTCTCGGATGCTCCTCTTAAAACAGTCCCAGCCAAGAGCGCCGACAAGGAAAAGAAAGAACCGGCGGCTCCCGGCCTTTCACCGCCGGCGGGACTTCCTGCGCCGGGTGGCGTTCCGGTCGGTATCGCCGTGGTCGGGAAAGATAACGAACTCTTATACGGCCCGGTGGAAGTGAGGATAACCGAAGAAAGCAGATGGGGAGTCACCGCCTTGGGCGCTCTGGACGCTACCGGCTTGGCATATACCGTCTCCGCCAGGTTTCCAGATTTCGTGGATTCCGTCGCCGGCAAATATAACCATGGCCAATCGGGTTGGATGTATAAGGTTAACGATGAAATCCCGCCGGCCGCGGCGGCCAAAAAACCGCTGAAGCGTGAGGATAAGGTGATTTGGTGGTACAGCAAAGGCATGAACGTGCCCCCTCCGGCCTGGGATGAACTTACGAAGCACCCGCAAGCTATTTGCTTAGATGCAGAGAAGTGACACAAACGGAACGCAGCGAGAAGCGAGCAGTACAAGGAAGGCGTAGCCGGACGGGCCGGAGCGTATACGGAAATACGTGAGGACCCGGCTGGCAAGCCTGACGCAGTAATGAGAAGCTTATCGCGGCGCTTACCGAAAGAAGCACTATTTTCAAGGGAGGTAAAGCGATGCTCGACCGTCTGTTTTACGAAGACAAAGGTGTTTTCTTGCAGAATCACCATACAATAGCTATACTGACCTATTTAGCTGTACTATTCACCCTGTCGCTTCTCTTTTCGCATCCTCTGTACCTGGTTGGCATCCTCGTTGTCGGCTTTCTGGCAATAATCGCCGCCGAAGCACTCGATTCGTGGGAATCTTACCTGAAAATCGGCCTTTGGATGGCGATCCTGATTATGATCGTTAACCCCCTGGTTTTCCACGCCGGGAAGACTGTCCTCTGGCACGGTCCGGTCATTCCCGTGCTGGGGAACGTCACCATTTGTTTGGAAGCAATTTGCTACGGCGCGGCCATGGGGGTTCGGCTGCTCGCCGTTTTGACCGTTTTCTGCCTCTTCAATGCGGTGGTCCACCCCGATAAGACCTTAAGCCTCTTTTCCCGCTTTGCGTATAAATCCGCCCTGATAGCTTCTCTTGCTACCAGGGCGCTCCCCGCCGCCGGCCGGGATTTGGCGAATATCCGGGAGGTCCAACAGATGCGAGGAGTAAATTATGGTTCCGGGGGACCGCGGGAACGCCTGAGGAAACATACGTGGTTGCTCGAGGTCCTCCTTACATCTTCGTTGGAAGGCGCGCTCCAGACCGCGGAAGCCATGCAGGCGAGGGCGTTCGGCGCCGGCCCCCGCTCCCGGTACCGCCGCGAACCGGCGCGCCCCCGCGATTTTCTTTGTTTCACAGCCGGTTTACTGGCCCTGGTTTTTTCCTTATCCGCGAAAGCAAAGGGATACGGCGACTATGTTTATTACCCGCAACTGGGCAGCCTGGTGGCGGATGCCGCCACCGTTTTCTGGCTGGGGGTTATTCTGTTTTGCCTCTCGTTGCCTGTAATTTTGAGCTGGGGGTGGCGGCACTGTCCCTGTTTGAAATCAAAAATCTGACTTACTACTACTCGGGGAGCGGCCTCCCGGCCCTGGAAAACATCAACCTGCACATCGAAGAAGGCGAACATTTACTGGTTGTGGGAGGCTCGGGGTCAGGGAAGTCCTCCCTGGCACGGGTTCTGGCAGGACTGATTCCCGCCTTTTACGGCGGCAGACTTGCCGGACAAGTTTTCTTTCGTGGTAAGGAGCTTTCGGCTCTGCCGCGCCGCGTTTTGGGCGAAGAGGTGGGTATTGTCTTTCAGGACCCCGAAAAACAGTTGGT
>JAGUUY010000179.1 GCA_020063185.1 Bacillota bacterium | reverse complement strand
GATCCGGCCGGTCAAGTCGCCCTCCGAATAACTGCCGTCGGCGCCGAACGGGAGTTCCCGCAAAAGGTAGTACCGTACCGCATCCGCCCCGTAGCGATCGATAAGCTGGTGGGGGTCGACAACGTTTCCCTTCGATTTAGACATCTTGCCGCCGTCCAGGAGGAGCCAGCCGTGCCCTACGACCCTTTTAGGCAGTTCCAGGCCGGCGGCCATAAGAATAATGGGCCAAATTACGGTGTGGAAGCGCACAATATCTTTGCCGACCAGATGCACATCCGCCGGCCAATATTTTTGAAATAGTTTATCGTTCTCTCCGGCGTAGCCGAGCGCCGAAATGTAGTTGGTCAGCGCGTCAACCCAAACGTAAACGACGTGGCGGGGGTTGAAAGGAACCGGGATCCCCCAGAAAAAGGTAGTGCGGGAAACACACAGGTCTTCAAGCCCGCTCTTAACGAAGTTGACCATCTCGTTGCGGCGGGAAACAGGCTGGATGAAGTCCGGGTGCTCCTCTATATGGTTAAGCAGCCGGGCGGCGTACTTGGACATCCGGAAGAAATAGCTCTCCTCCTGCAACAACTCCACCGACCGGCCGCAGTCCGGGCAGTTGCCGCCGACAAGTTGCCGCACCGTCCAGAACGTCTCACAGGGTGTACAATACCAACCCTCGTAAGCCGCTTTGTAGATATCTCCCTGCTCGTACAACCGTTGGAAAATCAGCTGCACCACCGCCCGGTGACGTTGTTCAGTAGTGCGGATAAAATCGCTGTAATCCACCAGAAGCCTGGCCCAAAGGCCTTTAAACCCCTGGACGATTTCATCAACGTAGTCTTTAGGCTTTTTGCCGTTGGCCTGCGCGGCGCGTTCGATTTTCTGGCCGTGCTCGTCGGCGCCGGTCAAAAAATAAACGTCGTAGCCCATCAACCGCTTAAACCTGGCCACAGTGTCCGCGGCTACGGTCGTATAAGCGTGTCCGATGTGAAGATTGTCGCTCGGATAATATATGGGTGTCGTAATATAGAAGGTACGTCGAGGTTCCCTTACAGCCTGGGGCAAGATCCTTCTCCTTTCCCTCGGTTCCTCCTGAACTCTCGGCCGTCATCAGTCTCGGCGCGGCATAGACGTTCCAGGTTGCGGCGGATAATTCGCGGCAACCGGACGCGGTTACCCGTATTACCCGAAAATGGCAGCAAATTAAACTTCATTGTAGTGTAGCGGGAAAGGCCTGTCAAGAACGCCCAAGCGCATAAATCACGCAAAAGGTCGAGAACCGCCGGGTACCCGGCGGTTCAAAAGTTCTCGGTACACACACGTTCGCGTTAAGCGGCCGGGCGGTAACAGGATCGAAACGCTAAAAACTCACCGGGATACAAACCTTATCAAGCTCTTTCCCGTCCTCCGGGCTTTCCCAGAAAACCTCGACCCAACCCCTCTCGACACGCGGACGATCAAATCTCAGCGTTATTTCGAAGTCGCCCCTTTCAGGCGCCGCGTTCAACGCCGTCCCGAAGCCCCGGGCCAGCACGCGGTTGTCTCTGCCCACAAGCCGGGCATTCACGGTGCCTTCAAAGACCCGGGCATTACCCGTGATTAAGAGCGGACTGGTCACCCTCTGGTCGGGTGCGGGTTTGTAGACCCAGATGGCCGGTTCGTAAACCTTAAACAGGTGCCGTGTAAAGGGCTGCTCATAAAGCCCCACGTGTCCCCACCACTGCTTTGCTTCTTCGTCAAGTCCGCCTTCAACCTTAAAGACCACTTCTTTCACGTTGTGGAATTCGGTCAAGGTATTGACGATGCTCTGGATGCCGAGGGTCTCGCCGGCCGCTCCGACGTTCGCCCGCAGCACCTCGCGCGAAAAGTCCACAGTCGCCAGCCCGTCTTCAATTGTTATGCCCAGGATTCTTGTGTCCTCCGGGAGAACCCGGAAAGCTCCTTCTGTTTTGGGCGTGCCCTCGATCAATTCCTTGAGTGCCGCCCGGGCCACTTCCCTGGTATGCGGGACGTTGTGGACCTCCCGTACAAGGTACATCTCCTCAGCCTTACTTTTCAAGTAGTACACCGCCACCGAGGTTTCCTCTTCGGTTCCCGCAACAGGGGGCTCGGGCGGTGGCCTAAGGGCGTCGTCCGGCGCGCGTTCAGCCCGCGTACAGCCGGACGCCGCGGTTATCAGCAAAAATAGGGAGATGAGCAACAAGAACTTGCCTTTGCGCATCGACATATTCATTCTCCTCTCATAGTAGTCAAGGAACACTGCCACGTCTGAATGTTTGCTTAAATATAAAGGTGTCCTTGCAGGGCGTTTCTTAACCCATCGGAATGTCAATGATACGTACTCACCTATTATTATACATTGCGGTTTTATGAGCTAACAGGTCGGGCCTACATATCAGCGTATCCTTTGTCTTCGCGCTTGTCGTAGAGGTTTTTCGCCGAAAATCGCGAATCTGTTTTGAGAGGCCGAGTGTTGTTCTGTACAAGCTCGAAAGGATGGAGGTCAATATGCAGCGAAAGACCATCCTTATTGTGGACGACGACGTCAATATCTGCGACCTTTTACGGCTCTACCTCCAGCACGAGAACTACGACCTCGCTTTCGCACACGACGGCAGCGCTGCGCTCAACAAGTTCCGCGAGATACAGCCTTCTCTGATTATCCTCGATTTAATGCTTCCGGTCATCAACGGGTGGGAGGTGTGCCGTTTGATCCGCCAGGAAAGCGACGTGCCGATAATTATGCTGACCGCGCGTGACGATACCGGCGACAAGGTTGCCGGCCTCGACTCCGGGGCCGACGACTACATTGTCAAACCGTTTGACCCGCGAGAAGTAGCGGCGCGCGTCCGCGCACACGTCCGGCGGCGGGAAGATGCCCCACGGCCGAGCCCCAGGCGCATAATGATCGACGGTCTTACGGTAGACCTGGACGCATATGAGGTACGACACCGCGACGTTGTAATCGATTTTAAGCCCCGCGAAATTCAGCTTTTATACTTCCTGCTTTCCCACAAGAACATGACCTTCTCGCGGGAGCAGTTACTTGACCAGGTCTGGGGTTATGATTACGCCGGAGAAACACGGACGGTAGATGTACATGTCCAGCGCCTGCGGGAGAAGTTGCGCGGCAGAAACCGCACCTGGCGCATCACCACCGTGTGGGGCGTGGGTTACAAAGCGGAGGACTGTTAGGTGAGACGGTCACTCTTTCGCAGACTCGTCTTTATTTTTTTGGCGATTACCGTTACGCTCACCGTTACTGCTTCCATCTGGTTGTCAAGGTTCTTCGCCGGGTATTTCATTGAACAGAAGCAGAAGGAACTTCTTGCGCAAGCGTCCTGGATAAACGCCCTTGCGGAGGACTATCAGGCAGGGCGTCTTTCCAACCCCGAATTCAAAAAGTTTATTGAATTGATCGGTTACACTTCAAACGCCCGGGTTTACGTCGTCAGCGTCCGTAGCGAAACCGTATCGGAACTTGAGGCCCGTATGCCTTCGGGGCTCATCGAGCAGGATTTGCTGCGGGAAGTCGAGCAGGTCCTCCGGGGAGAAACCGTGCAGAGCCGGCGGTTTGTCAGCGCTCTTGACATGCCCGTCGTGTTCGTAGGGACGCCTTTGCTTAGTGGGGAGAAGGTAACAGGGGTCATTTTGATGCTCGCGCCTCTAACTGTGATAAAAGATTCGCTTGCGGCTGTAAACCGCGTTTTATGGTATAGTTCTCTCTGCATCATAGCCGCGGCCGTGGTGGTTATATTCGCGGTTTCCCGCCGAATTACCCGTCCCATTGCCGATATGAGCCGGGCGGCGGCGCGTATCGCCGGCGGTGATTACACACAGGCGGTCGCTGTACCGGGCCGTGACGAAATAGCACAACTGGCCCGCTCTTTCAACATCATGCAAAAAAAGTTACACGAGATGGAAAATATGCGCCAGGAACTCATTGCCAGTATCAGCCACGAGTTGAGGACGCCCCTGTCATCGATCCGGGGGTTCGTCCAGGCTATCCGAGAAGGTGTGGCAAAACCTGAAGAGCAGCCGCACTACCTCGACCTGGTCCTGGATGAGACAACCAGGCTTATCGGCCTGGTAAACGACCTGCTCGAATTGGCGCGCATCCAGGCCGGGGCGGTACAACTCATTTACGCAAATTTTGATCTTGCCGTCTTGATTACCGAGGTAAAGGAGACTTTCACTTTACCCGCAACTGAAAAAAGTCTTTCACTGACCGCGGAGGTTCAACCCGTCCCCTTGTGGGTCAACGCGGACCGCGACCGGATTAAACAGGTTCTACTGAACCTGCTCAGCAACGCCGTACGGTATGCGGACCGGGGCGGAACGGTCCATATCGAGGCTAAGCGTGGCTCCGGCGGTGCAATTATCAGCGTCACCGATACGGGTTCCGGCGTTCCGTCTGAAGAACTTTCCAGGATTTTCGAGAAATTCCACCGGCTCGACAGGTCGCGCGACAGCGCAACCGGCGGGACGGGGCTGGGGCTCCCAATTGCCAAGCAGCTTGTGGCACTCCACGGCGGCAGCATCACCGCCGCCAACCGTACCGACATGCCGGGATTGTCGGTTAGTTTCAGCATCCCGGAAAACGCCGGTTGCTTAAAGGAGCAGGATCAGGCGGTCAAGGCACGAAGATAAGGCGCGAAGGTTCCTGATCTGTTCCTGCTGCGCTTCCAAAATACCGTCAAGGCCCGCCAACGCCGCCTGGCGATTGCCGGCGCGCTTGTGGACGCGTACGGCCTCCATTTTACTCTTATAAAATCCCTGGCCCGCGGCAAAGCGTTTCTGTTTTTCCGCAAGCAATTGGGTGCTTTCCTTCAAAAGAATTATTTTTTCGGGCTTGAGGTCTTTGGGAGCGGTGCGCAGGTCTTCGATTTTCTTCTTCAGCTCCATCGTTTTATTTTCGACCGCCGCGTTCATGGCCCGGATGTTTTCCTGGTTCCTGTTTATATTCATAATTTTCCACCGCGCAACCACAGGTATAGGGGCATACCGGGCACCGGCCGTTTGGGTAGTGGCCGGGGCTGCCGTTGCGAAAGACAGCCCGGTAGAAAATATAAGCAACAGGAGCAAGGTTAAGGCCATAAGCTTTTTGATCATTTTTCCACCCCTGTTAAATCCAAGTCCTCGGCAGCGATGTTCTCGCAGTCCTTAATCGCTTGTATGAGGGCGTCCAGTTCCTTTTCCAGGTCTTTCAAGACGTGCTCGGCTTCCGCATCGGCCACCGGTGTTTCGCTTTTTAACGCCAGGCCGCCCTGTGGAAGCACTTCTGTGGACGGTCCCTGGTTCGGTTGCGGGTTTTGATCCGCTAATGGCGCAGGCGTTTCCCCGTATACATTCGCTTGTGAAGAAGGAGTTTCAACGTCTACGGTTTTACCGGAGGGCGAGGGGTGCGGCGCCGGGGAAGATGGATGCGTCGCCCCTGAACATCCAGCCGTTGCAAGGACCATAAAAAGGATGGTGAGAATGCCGATCCGCCTCATGCCATCCCCTTCCCCAGCTTAAACTCCGCCACCTTTACCGCTCCTAAACCGAATAAACAAAAATATGCGCCGGCGTTCGGGGGACCAGCCGCCGGTCGGTGCCGACACCAAACCGGCGGCTTGCGAAAAACGTTACACTTTATTCCGAGATTATTGGCTGTCCCCGTTGTCGTCATCTCCGGTGTCATCGTCTACCGTAATCATACCACTTTCTGCGTCATAGTCCACCGATGCGTCCATGTTTTCGGAAAGGAAACGCAGGGGAACCAGGGTTCGTCCGTTCATAATCCGCGGCGGCTGGTCCATCTTGACCTTTTTCCCGCTCACCAAAGCCTCAGGATTGTTGATGTAAATGACTATTTCGCGGCCGTTGCGGTTGAAGGTTATTTTGCCGTTCTCGTAGTCCACTTCACAGCCGAGCGCCTCCGCAAGGGCACGGAGGGGCACCATCGTGCGGCCGTTCATGATTTGCGGCGGGACATCAAAGTCCGGGTGCCTGCCGTTAACGAACACTTTAAGCTGATTGCGGTTCTGGTTCATATTCCTGTAAAGATGCTTTATGCTATTTCCCAATTGTTTGTCACCCAGCGCGTAGGCTCTCTCAAGACATGCCGCCGCACGGTGATAACATCCCAGGGCATAATAAGCTTCAGCCATATTCCGGTATACAAGCCGTTTCACCTGGTCATTCGGGGCCAGGCTTGCATTAAGACGGACCATCTGGTCGCAGAGTCGCACAAAGATTTCTTTCGCCCCAGGGTTGTTGTTAAAGTAGACTGCGCGGTTTACTGCTATTGTCGCGAGTTTGCGTGACGTGGCCACCAGGCTGGGCACCTGCCAGTCCAGGCTTTCAAAATCCTCGTAGACCAGCGCCTGGATCGATTTGTGCAAGCGATCGCGCTCCTGTGCGTCCGGCGCCTTAACGCTCGGAAGGGGCCGTAAACCCAGCAGGCCGGGGGGAAGCCCCAGTTCATCAAAGAGGGACGTGACATCGAATTCATCAGGCGCCGCCAGGTCTTCCGGGAACGGGTCCGGTCCCGTTGGCTCCGGGATCTGGATTTGGTGCCGGTACCGGTTTTGATTCTGGTTTTGGTCCTGAGCGCCTGTTTCATCGGCCCATACCGGCGCCCCGAGGGAAAGCGCCAGCGCCAACACCACCAGGAGAGTGATAACCTTCCTCATTTCAACCACTCCTTTAGAAAAATTTTGTTGTTCTTCAAAGGTTAATCGGAAATTGTTACCCGCAAATAAACAAAAAGTAAACAAATCGTAAACACATGTCGGGTTTAAATAAAAGTTAGGAACAGTTAGAAACGGGTTTAAGTTTCAGTAATAAGAAAGCCACGGGAAATCCCCCGTGACTTCAAAAGATAAATTCGGCGGCGTCCTACTCTCCCGGGGCGTTACCACCCAAGTACCATCGGCGCTGAAGGGCTTAACTTCCGTGTTCGGGATGGGAACGGGTGTATCACCTTC
>JAGUUY010000242.1 GCA_020063185.1 Bacillota bacterium | reverse complement strand
GTGAACTGTGAACTACCTTACAGCTCATCGGTAAGACTTGTAGTCCGCCCGTTGCGGTCCTCGATAACCGCGAGTACGATCACCAGGGCGGCAACCCCTGCCCACAAAAAGACCCCGTACTGGTGGAGGGCAAAGCGGGTGAAAATGCCCGCGAAGCCGGCCGTAACGACCATGATTACCGAAACTTTCAACATGTCCCCCCAGCCGAGCTGCCTGATTAGAATGGCGAAAGTGGCCATACACGGAAAGTACGCCGCCAGGATCGTGCAAGCCACGACCAGCTGTTCGGTTGCAAGGTTCAGCGGCGCCAGGATACCGAAGGCCACGTCCTTACGGAGCAAGCCGAGGAAAAGAGCGATCGCGGCTTCACCGGGAAGGTTGAAGACGGCGCGGAACACGGGTTCCAGAGCGCGAGCCGTGAGCCGGACCAAGCCGGAGTAATAGGCCAGGTTCATTACGAGCACCCCCGCCAGTACCAGGGGGATCGCTTCCTTTAAAAAGGAACTCAGCCGGAGGTAAAGCTTTTGGGAAAGCATCTTCAGGTCGGGAACGCGGTAAGGCGGCATTTCCATCAGCAGCGACGGGGTAAAACCCTTCAGCCAACGGTTCAACGTAAGACCGAGAATCAGCCACACGCTGAAGAGTGTCAGGAATATCTGGGCGATGTAGAACGCGCCGTGAGGGCCCACCAAGGCGAATATCATCGCGGTTTTGGAAAAACAGGGGATAGCGATGACCATCAGGGTGCTGGCAATAAACTTTTGGCGCCGGCTTTCCAGATTGCCGATGGCCAGCGCGGCCGGCACGTTGCAGCCGAAACCGAGCATCATCGGGATAATCGCGTAACCGTGGAGTCCGACCCGGTGCATGAGCCTGTCCAGTACCACCGCAAGGCGTGGGATGTACCCGAAATCTTCAAGCAGGCCTAAAACCGTGTAAAACGCGATAATGTACGGGAAAACCATCGCCAGCGAAACGTAGAGCCCGGTAGTAAGCAGACCGAAAGACTGCACAAAGTCGATCTCGCCGTTAATTAACTGGCCGATCAAGAGGTGATGCAGAAAACCGTCACCGCCAAGCACGGCGCTCAGTTGAGACAGGAAAGGGGCGTAAAAACCCTCAAAAAGCGGATCGAAAACATGGTTGATTAACCCTTCACCCACAAAAATAATCGCCTTGAAAGTGCAAAAGAGCGCTACCGCGGCGATGACAAGTCCTGAGAGCGGCATCACGCTCAAATCCTCCAGGTGCTCGAGCAGGGTGTGGTGGCGGTGGGTGACCTGCTGTACCCTGCGGACGATGTGGCCGACCGCAGCGTAACGCTCGTCCACGGTCCGCCAGCCGACCGTGCCCGTACGGGCTTCCGGCAGACGGGCGATAAGTTGTTTCATCCCCTGGCCGCGGAGGGCGGCGGTCACCACCACCGGCACGCCCAGAATCTCTTCCAACTGCGCAGGGTCGATGATCAACCCCTTATGCTGTGCTTCGTCCCAGAGGTTGAGCGCCACAATCAGCGGCTTTTGCCGCTCCAAGAGTTCCAGCGTAAGGTAGAGGTTGCGTTCCAGGTTAGTGGCGTCGACAACGTTAATGACCACGTCACCGTGCGGCAGCAGGGCGGCGGCTACCTCTTCCGCTTTGGAGGTGGGGTCGAGGGTATAGGAGCCCGGGGAGTCGATAATTTCGACCCGCTCGCCGTTGAGGTTAAGGACACCGGTAGTATACTCGACGGTGGTACCCGGGTAGTTTGCGGAAATCACCCGGGTGCCGGTAAGCTGGGAGAAAATAACGCTTTTGCCGACGTTGGGGTTACCGACCAGCAGGATCTTCATCTACCATCTCCACGATAACCTTTTTCGCCAGGCCGAACCCAAGCGCCATCCGGGTCTGTTCCACGCTTACCACCACGGGGCCGTGGAACGGCATCTCGCTCAACTTCGTTATCTCCTTGCCGGGCATGATACCCAGGGCCTGAAGGCGCTTCACCGCCTGCATTCCACCCGTGACCTGACGTACGCGCGCCCTGATCCCTTTCTTGATCTCGGCGAGCGTCTTACTTTTGAATGCGATCTTGCCCGTACCTTCTTCTTCCGCCTGGGCGGAGGCGCATTCCCGGCACCAGCCGAGCACCTTTTGCGGCAGGCCTTCGGTGCTGAACCGGTACCGCTTGAAAAGCTCCTCCTGCAGGCTTTCCAACGGCTCCGGGGCGACTTCGGTCACCCTGCCGCAGTTAACGCAGACCAGGTGGTGATGGGTGTCAAAGTGCTGCTCGTAGTAGCTCCGGTTTTCGCCCAGGTCCACCTTGCGGAGCAAATTGGAGGCGACCAGCAGGTCAAGGGAACGATAAATCGAGGCGCGGGAGACTTTGTCCCCGCGGGCCTTGACACGGTCGAAGAGCTCGTCGGCCGTGAAATGCTCGTGCAGCCCGAGGATGGCCTGGAGCACGACCTTTCTTACGTTGGTCAGCTTCCCCCCGTGCTCGGCCAGGAAGTCGCGAAAACTTTCTAGTTTTTCCGGCATAATTTACCCCGTGTACCAACAAAGCGTAATTGAGATTAAGACTTAGTCTCAAAACAGAATTATATTTTGTTAACTAACAAGTGTCAAGAAAATTGTGCGCCTAAAGAGGCTATTATGCCGTTTG
>JAGUUY010000010.1 GCA_020063185.1 Bacillota bacterium | reverse complement strand
CGGAAGGCGAAGACATCCGGCGCGGAGCGTACATGGAGGTACGTGAGCACCGGATGGCGAGCCTGACAAAGCCAGGCGCCGTTTTGCAACGGCCTCCTAAGTCAAAAGACGGAAAGACCGTAAACTTCGAACTTCGAACGGACCCTAAAGGTCCATCCATCTAAGCTAATGTAGAACGTAGAACCTCGAAAGGAGGGAAAGATGTGAACGGGTACTTCGGCAATTTTGCCGGTATTCTAACCGTTATTCAGGTGTTTTTCGGCGTCGTCATCGGGCTTTATTTCTGGAACCTCTTAAAGGCGCAGCAGAGCGGGAAATCAACCGTACGCCGCGACTCAAACCGTGAGGTGGAGAAACTGCGTCAACTAAGAGCAATCTCGCTCACCGAGCCGCTGGCGGAAAAAACGCGGCCGAAAGATTTCAGCGAACTTATCGGGCAGGAGGAAGCGGTTAAAGCGCTTCGGGCGGCGTTATGCGGTCCGAACCCGCAACACGTAATCCTTTACGGCCCGCCCGGCGTAGGGAAAACAGCGGCGGCGAGGCTGATTCTGGAGGAGGCCAAGAAAAACACACACTCCCCGTTCGGAAAAGAGGCAAAATTCGTGGAGATCGACGCTACCACCGCCCGTTTTGACGAGCGGGGTATTGCCGACCCCCTTATCGGGTCGGTACACGATCCGATATACCAAGGCGCCGGACCCCTGGGGGTGGCCGGCGTACCGCAGCCGAAGCCGGGAGCGGTAACCCGGGCCCACGGGGGTATTCTTTTTCTTGACGAAATAGGGGAATTGCACCCGATCCAAATGAACAAACTCCTGAAGGTCCTTGAGGACCGGCGGGTTTTTTTAGAAAGCGCGTATTACAGCCCCGAGGATGCGAACACCCCGGCGCATATTCATGATATATTTCAGAACGGGCTGCCCGCGGATTTCCGGTTGATAGGGGCGACCACCCGGCGGCCGGAGGAGATTACGCCGGCGATTCGCTCGCGGTGCGTGGAGATTTTTTTCCGGACGTTGTCTCCAGAGGAAATAAGGACCGTTGCTGAAAACGGGATCAGGCGGGTTGGGGTGGAAACGGACGACGGTGTTTCGGAGGTCATCACCAAGTATGCGACCAACGGCAGAGAAGCGGTGGGCATGGTACAACTCGGCGCCGGCATTGCCCTTGCCGAGGGAAGGTCTGTGATGAGTGTAGCCGATATGGAGTGGGTTGTGACTTGCGGCCAGTATAGCCCGCGGCCGGACGAACGGATGCCTTTGCGCCCGTCGGTAGGGCTGGTCGCGGGCATGGCGGTTTATGGGCCGAATATGGGTATGGTCCTTGAGATCGAAGCTTCCGCTGTCCCGGCGGAGAAAGGGAACGGCCGGTTGATCATCACCGGGGTCGTCGAGGAGGAAGAGATTCAAGGAGCGGGCCGCCGTATACGCCGGAAGAGTTCCGTTAAAAACGCGGTTGAAAACGTTCTGACCGCGCTGCGCTGTGTTATGGGGGTTGAACCGGCAGACTATGACATCCACGTCAACTTTCCCGGCGGTATGCCGGTTGACGGACCTTCCGCCGGGGCGGCGATGGCCACCGCCATTTACTCGGCCATAATAGGGAAGCCGGTGGACAACCAGGTGGCGCTCACAGGTGAGGTGTCTATCTGGGGTATGATTAAACCGGTCGGAGGGGTTGTTCCCAAGGTCACGGCCGCGGCAAGGGCTGGAGCGAAGCGTATTATCATTCCCCGGGACAATTACCAGAAGCTCTTTGAAGGTTTCAACAAAGTCAAGGTCATACCGGTCGACCGCCTGGAAGACGCCATAAAAAGCGCCCTTTTTGACGAAAAACGCTATGCAAAGGACCTTGCCACCCCGGCGCCCCTGCCGGTATGCGCTGAGGTCAGCCTTTGAATGAAAATCATCCCTTTTTAAGCTTTTATTAGTTTTTTAAGGTGTTTATTCCTGTAGCACCGAATAACTATCATATGCTAAAATGAATTTTAATCAGTTGACAAGAGCTGGTCGGCATTTTCAGGAGGTGCTACAGTGGACGTAAATAAGCGGGTTTTGCCGCTTCTGCCCTTGCGGGGTGTTCTTGTTTTTCCCTATATGGTGATTCACCTGGATGTCGGTCGGGAAAAATCGGTTCGGGCGATAGAGGAAACAATGTTGCGCGATAGGTTTATTTTTTTGGCGACGCAGAAGGACGCCCAGACAGACGACCCACAGCCCCAGGATATTTATGAAGTAGGTACAATCGCCGAAGTCAAACAGCTTTTGAAACTCCCCGGCGGTACTATCCGGGTACTCGTCGAGGGTTTGGCCCGGGCGAAAATCTTGCAGTACATGTCTGAGCAGCCGTTTTTTACGGTGGAAATCGAGCAGTTGGCCGAGGAACAGACCAAAAACAGCCAGGTGGAAGCGTTGATGCGCAGTCTTATCAACCAGTTCGAGCAGTACGTCAGACTTTCCAAGCGCATTTCACCCGACACCGTGGTTTCTGTGGTGAACATTGAGGAACCGGGACGCATGGCCGACATCGTTGCATCCCACCTCAGCCTTAAAATTGACGACAAGCAGGAACTGCTCGAGGCGCTTGACGTGACCACGCGCCTGGAAAGACTCTGTACGATTCTGACCCGGGAACTGGAGATCGTCGAGCTTGAGCGCCGGATCAACATCCGCGTCAGGAAGCAGATGGAAAAGACGCAGAAGGAGTACTATCTCCGCGAGCAGATCAAGGCTATCCAGAAAGAGCTCGGGGACAAGGATGAACGCCAGGCCGAGGGCGAGGAGTACCGCGAGAAGATTATCGAAGCCAAACTGCCGAAGGAAGTTGAAGATAAGGCGCTCAAAGAGGTGGAACGCCTGGAAAAAATGCCGCCGATGGCGGCCGAGGCTACGGTTGTACGCAATTATCTTGACTGGATACTGGCTCTTCCGTGGACGAAAACCACACGCGACCGCCTGGACATCGAGGCCGCATCGCACATTCTGGAAGAGGACCATTACGGGCTAAAAGACCCGAAGGAACGGATCCTGGAGTATCTTGCCATACGCAAGCTGGTAAAGAACATCAAGGGCCCTATCATCTGCTTTGTGGGGCCGCCCGGTGTGGGCAAGACCTCTTTGGGACGCTCGATTGCCAGGGCGCTGGAACGGAAATTCGTGCGCATATCGCTCGGCGGCGTACGGGACGAAGCGGAAATCCGCGGTCACCGGCGCACATACGTGGGGGCGCTGCCGGGGCGTATCATTCAGGGGATGCGCCAGGCCGGTTCAAAAAATCCGGTCTTTCTCCTGGACGAAGTTGATAAGATGAGCACCGATTTCCGGGGGGATCCGGCATCGGCACTTTTAGAGGTGTTGGACCCGGAGCAGAACAACTCCTTCTCCGACCACTACATCGAGATGGCATACGATCTGTCGCAGGTGTTGTTCATTACGACGGCCAACTACCAGTACAACATTCCGCGGCCGCTTTTGGACCGGATGGAACTCATCCCGATCGCGGGTTATACCGAAGAAGAAAAGGTCCAGATCGCGATCCGGCACCTGGTGCCGAAGCAGCTAAAGGAACACGGGCTCATTAACCGGTTGAAGTTTTCCGAAAACGCCCTGAGGAAACTAATCCGTGAGTACACGCGGGAGTCCGGTGTGCGGAACCTGGAGCGGCAGATCGCGGCTGTCTGCAGAAAAACGGCCAAACGAATCGTCGCGGAAAAAGCGGAGCGGGTACACGTCAAGTCGCAGAACATCGAAAAGCTTCTCGGCGTCCCGCGCTACCGTTTCGGGCTGGCGGAAATAGAGGACGAGATCGGTGTGGCTACGGGCCTGGCCTGGACGGAAACCGGGGGCGATACCCTGTCCATCGAGGTTACGCTCTGCAAGGGTAAAGGCAACCTGACGTTGACCGGAAAGCTCGGGGAGGTAATGCGTGAATCCGCCCAGGCCGGTTACAGCTACGTCCGGTCACGGGTGCAAAAGTTGGGCATAGAGGAGGACTTTCACGAAAAACTCGACATCCACATCCACGTTCCCGAAGGGGCGACACCGAAAGACGGTCCTTCGGCTGGGATTACTATGGCCACCGCGCTTGCTTCCGCTCTTACCGGACGGAAGGTGAGGCACGACGTGGCGATGACCGGGGAAATAACGTTGCGGGGAAGGGTACTGCCGGTAGGCGGTATCAAAGACAAGATACTGGCGGCACACCGGGCGGGAATAAAGACCGTGATTCTTCCGGCCGAGAACAAGAAGGACCTGGAGGATATTCCGCCGCAGGTGAAGAATAAATTGCGGTTTATCTTCGCCAATCACATGGACCTGGTACTAAAAGCGGCCCTGGCCGATGAAGGGACGATAAGTTATACCGCTGAAGCCGAACCCCTGCCGGCCGTCGCGTGGACCCAGGCGTAAGTAATAGTCCGAAGTCGAAAGTCACAGGATAAGTCATAAGTCGAAAGTCCTCAGTCCTAAGTCAAAAGACGGAAAGACCGTAAACCGTGAACTTCGAACGGACCTTGATGCTATTCAGGATAAGCTTGAACGTTGCACGTCGGACGTCGAACGGACCCCAATGGTCCATCCGTCTCAGTTCAACCGAGGACTAAGGGCTGAGGACTGAGGAATACATCTTCGTAGGATACCGGGCAGGGGAGTTCCCCTGCCTGTTTTAATACTTCCTGGAGCCGGGCATAGGTATCGGGATGTACCATCCCGTCGGCGTTCCAGATTTTTTCTTGTTGCCCCCGTTGGATGATTTTTTCCAGTGTTGAAAGGCTGAGGTGAGGGAAGTAAGGGCCTACGAGAGAGGCGGTTGTTTTCGGCGTGTGAGCGTAAAGGTATTGTCGCGCCTGATCGAGTCTGCTGTTGAAATCGCTTACCACATGTCCGTTTTGCGCCAGCGACCCCTCTTCCGCCGCCAGTACAACGAGGGGAAGCCGCTCTTCGAGGTAGACCCGCGCGGCCACAAAAGCCTGGTTTCGGTCGGCGAGCAGCGTTGCTTCGGGTTCATAGAGGACAAGGAAATCAGCCGTTCCTGCTAAAAAAGCGGGCACGCGTAAGTTCTCGGGAATGTTTTGCATAAGCGTCACCTCCCGGTGTGGGAGGATTTTATTTTGTCGCAGCGCATACTCAAGGATGGCGGTGGTGGAACTTGAAGGCCCTCCGCTGATAATACTTTGATTATAGGCGTCGGTCCACGAAAACGGTTTCTGTTCGCGGCCCAGGAGCACGGCGTTTTCCCGGTCTGTAAGGACGGCGACCGCTTTAAGCCGCTCGTGTTTCAGCGTGCGGGCGTACATTACGTCTTCAAGACGGCATGCGGTGAGCAAGGGCCCTTGAAACCCGGCCCTGTCAAAGGGACCGTATGCGACGCGCACGTCGCAGTTGTCGTCTTCAAAGAAGCCTAGACTGAGCGCAAGGTACACCGGCAGCAGTTCAAGCTGCGGTGCGGGCGCGGCGACGATCAGCAAGGAGCGGTCCGGCGCCGGGCGCGTGTAGAGCAGCATCAAAGTTACAGCGAGCAATAACAAAAAGCCCCCCAGATAATAACGGAGCGCCCGCAAGTTGTCTACGCCTCCCTCCTCGTAAACAGGGCGAAGTCAGGCTCAAATAGCCATCGGCCATCAGTGATGACTGTTAGACTGCTTCAACCATAGCTGATAGCTAAAAGCTGATAGCTTTGAATTCATCATTCACGGTCGGGGTTCCATAACTCCGAACCGACCCATACTTCATGCAGCATTAACTGAACTGTGAACTTCGAATTGACCCGTAATTCGCGCCGCATTAGCTTGAACCTCGAACTTAGAACTTTAAAACTCAGCTTTGCTGTCCTTCTGGATGTTATGGCCTGAGCGCGATAAATATGCGGTTAAGTTGACACGGTACGGCTTCCATGGATAAGATTATTGGTGACAAATTAAGGGCTTTACCCCAGGTGTGTCTATATTTTGAATCAATTATTTCGGAGGAAAGATGTGTTGAATAACAGAACTCTGCCGCCTGTCTACAACCCGGCGCTTGTGGAAACGAAGTGGTACCGGTTCTGGGAGCGGGGCAGATACTTCGGCGTAGACGCCGGTCCCGGCAAAGAACCGTTCTGCATCGTCATGCCGCCGCCGAACGTGACCGGCGAGCTGCACATGGGTCACGCCCTGGACAATACCCTCCAGGACGTGTTGATCCGCTGGCGGCGGATGCAGGGATATGCCGCCCTGTGGCTGCCGGGGACCGATCACGCGGGCATCGCCACCCAGGCGCGCGTCGAAGCCATGCTGGCGAAAGAGGGCCTCTCCCGGTACGATCTCGGGCGGGAGAAGTTTCTGGAGCGGGTCTGGTCTTGGAAAGAGGAATACGGCAGCCGGATTACGGAGCAACTGAGGCGTCTCGGGGCTTCCTGTGACTGGGACCGGGAGCGGTTCACCATGGACCCGGGGTGTTCCGAGGCGGTGAAAGAGGTGTTCCTGCGGCTGTACGCCCGGGGACT
>JAGUUY010000091.1 GCA_020063185.1 Bacillota bacterium | reverse complement strand
CGAGCGATCGGAAATTGCAGCCTGCCATAAAGGGATACCGCAACTTGCCGTCGGCGCGCGTACCGATGTGCTGGACTCCTGTCCCAAGGCGGAGGGGATAAGGCTAATGCTGCGGGCTTTCGGCCCGGAGGTGGTCGCGACTGATGAAATCGGGCGGGCGGAAGATGCCCGTGCTATTGAAGACGCTTTGAACGCCGGGGTAAAGGTGGTCGCGACGGCGCATGCCGGAGCAATCGAAGAACTAAAAAAGCGACCTTTCTTCAGGTATTTATTTACCTTGGGGGTATTGGAACGGCTTGTCTTTCTGGAAAGGCGCGAAAAGCCCGGGAGGGTGGCGGCGGTAATGGACGGTCTGGGTAGACCGCTGGGGGCGAAAGCATGTTAAAAATTGTAGGCGCGGCTGTGGTATTGTTCGCCGGCGGGGCCACCGGCGCCGAACTTGGACGGTTATATTCGCGCAGGCCCAGGGAGGTAAAAGCCCTGATGGGGGCGCTGCTGCTGCTCCGGACACAAATAAGTTACGTGGCCGCGCCGCTGGGGGAGGCGCTATCGGTTGTGGCCCTGCGGGCTGATCCCCGGGTGGCGGCTTTTTTCGGCCGTGCCGCCGGCCATCTCGAGGGTTCAGGCGGGCTGACGGCTGCCGAGGCGTGGGACAAGGCATTGGGTGAATTGACACCGGATTCTTCATTAAGAGAGGAGGACCTGGACGTGCTGCGGGATCTCAGTACGGCATTAGGCAATTCCGATCGGGAGGACCAGGCCCTGCACATTTCTCTGGCGTTGGAAAGACTGAGTACCTTGGCTGCCAAGGCGGAGGAAGACGCGCGGCGTTTTGTGCGCCTGTACAGATTTCTGGGTTTCGGCGCGGGGCTTTGTCTAATCTTTCTTCTTTTTTAAAGGAGGCCGCTGATGAACAACATCGACCTCATTTTCAGGATTGCAGGTGTGGGAATCCTTACCGCAGTCTTGCATTCGACGTTGAAACACGCCGGCAAAGAAGACCTTGCCCACCTTGCCACACTTGCCGGGGTGGCCATAGTGCTCATTTGGGTGATCCAGTTGCTTGGTACGCTTTTCAGCGAGGTGCAATCCGTTTTTAAACTGTTCTAAAAACCGCTTCGGTAATCTGCTGCTCTTACACCCCGGCGCATCGGCGGATTCTCATATATAAAACAACGGCTTGCCCGCTTCACTTTCTCAAAGGGTCATCGCACTTAGCCTTGATTCCGCGCAAACTGGTTTTTGGATGGGTAACAATGAACATCATTCAGATTGTGGGTTTTGCACTCATAGCGGCGGTGCTTGGCGTTGTGCTGCGCCGCGAAAAACCGGAACTGGCTATCCTGGTGGGTGTTGCAGCCGGCGCGGCGATTTTCCTTGCCATGATCGGAAAGATAGGTGTTGCGGTAGAGGTCTTTGACCGAATTGCGACAAGGGCCGGATTGAATTTTGTGTACCTGGATACGGTTCTGAAAATAGTCGGTATTGCTTATATCGCAGATTTCGGCGCACAGATGTGCAGGGACGCCGGGGAGGGGGCGCTGGCGGTAAAGGTTGAATTTGCGGCCAAGGTATTAATCCTTGTCCTGGCGCTGCCCATTATTGTCGGGCTCCTCGATTTGTTACTCAAGCTGGTGGGTCAACAATGAGAAAAAAAAGCGCGGGAACCGCGCTCAGCATGGTTTGTTTACTCATTGTACTGCTGGCGGTGTGTCGCTTTTGCCCAGCGGCGGCCGCAGCCGGGCCGGAATCAGCCGGCTCTCCGGAGGAGGAACTTGCCGGCATCGATCTTCAGCGGATCGAAGCCGAAGCGGCCGAAATAACGGACATGATGCGCCAATGGGTGCCGGAAATCAGCTTTCGCACTATGGTGGTTGATCTGCTCCACGGGAGGCTCGATATGACTCCTGCAGCGATTATAGGAATGTTGGGACGGTATTTTTGGGGAGAGGTCTGGGGCGGGGCGGTACTCGTCGGTAAAATACTCATTCTCAGCATCATCCTCGCGGTGCTACAACAGATAAGCGCCGCTTTCGAGCGCACCTCAATTTCTAAACTGGCCTTTTACGCCTGCTATCTGGTCATGGCGGGCATGATGGTTACCGCTCTGGGGGTGGCCCTGCGGACCGGACAGGAAGCGGTGGACGTGATGGTCTCGTTTGTCCAGGCGCTCCTGCCCGTTTTGCTTACGCTGCTGGCGGCCACGGGAGGCTTTACCACGGCCGCGATACTGCACCCGGCCATTCTTGGCAGCCTGGCGGTGATAGGGACGTTTATTAAGGATGTGGTCCTGCCGCTGATCACCTTCGGGGTCTTGCTGGGTTTTGTCGGCCGCATGAGCGAGGGCCTGCAAATTTCCCGTCTGGCAGGGCTTCTCCGCAACACAGGGCTCGCGCTTTTGGGTGTTGTCGCCACCGTCTTTATCGGTGTGCTTACGGTTCAGGGGGTGGCGGGTACGGTGGCGAGCGGCGTGGCGCTCCGCACAGCGCGCTACGCCACGGGAGCGTTCGTCCCGGTAATCGGCGGCATGCTGGCCGACGCCTTCGAAGCGGTGATTGGGACATCACTCCTCTTAAAGAGTGCGGTCGGCATGGCCGGAATGGTCGTCATTTTTTTCGCGGTGGCCTTCCCGGCGGCGAAACTTATCGCCATGAGCTTTATTTTCAAGCTTTCAGGCGCTCTGGTGCAGCCGCTTGAGGGCCAAATGGCGGCTTCACTGGACGATATCGGCGGGGGTCTTTTAAGTATTTTCGCGGTGGTGGCCATCGTGGGTCTGCTCTGTTTCTTTGCGGTGGCCATCGTCATAGGGCTCGGCTACCTCACTACCATGATGCGTTAAGGTACTAATCGTATCCTGACCGACGGTTCCGACCTTGAAAAAGGAGGGGTGGATACGGATAAAATAGGACTCTTGATCCGCGACTTGATATTCATCGTTATGATGACCGTGTTGCTGGAGCTTCTACTGCCGGCGGGCGAGATGCGTCGTTATGTGCGGATGGTCATGGGTATTCTGATCATCGTGGCGGTACTGCAGGTTTTTGTGGGGTTCATGCGTTGGGCCGAGGCCCAACCGGCGCCTTCGGCAACGCTTGAACCGCGAACAGGCCCCGGCATCCCGGATTACCGCGATTATCAGGCCGAGTACCTGAAACGGGCCGGCGCCGCGTACCAGCAAGGGGTGGCAAGACAGGTTACGGCTTTGGCAAGTCTCGCCGGGTTGGAAGTTTCCGGGGTTGAAGTCCTGTTGGAGGAAAAGGCGGGAGAGTACCCGCGGCTGTGCGAAATAAAGCTACACCTGTCTGCCGCCGTACCGGTCGCAACGGAGAACGATGTGCAAGTCGGAAGCGCGGCCGAATGGATCGCGGACTTTTATAACCTGCCGCGTGACCGGGTAACGGTCGCCAGGCCGTAGAAAGGGGGTGAAGAAATGAAAAATCTTCTTGAATCCCTTTTCGGCAAAAACAACGCATTGGCGAAAAGGCCGGAATACTGGCTCAAAATCGGCCTCCTGGGACTGGCCGGGGTAGTGTTGTTGGTTTTAGGCAGCGCCGGGAATGCCGGCTATCAAACAGGGGAAGGAATACCCCCCGGGGAAGAGGCGATAACCCCCGCGAAAGAACAGCCGGCGGCGATTAAAAGAGAGGAAGATGAACTGGCTGAACGGTTACGAACGGTTCTGCGGAAGATTGAGGGCGCCGGCGCGGTGGAAGTGACCGTGCATCTGGCCGGGTCGACCAGGACCGAGTATGCGGTGAACGCCGTCACCGGTAAACGCACTACTGAGGAAAGTGACAAGGCGGGCGCCAACCGCCTCACAACGGAAGATAATAACAACGGGCAGGTCGTGGTGGTACGCAATGGACAGCGCGAGACCGCCGTGATCGAACGGGAAGAGGCGCCGCGAATTCTTGGGGTACTCGTAGTTGCGGACGGCGCTGTGGACCCGGAGGTAAAAGCACGGATTTTTCAAGCCGTACGCGTGGCCCTCGGAGTTGATACGCACCGCGTGCTGGTGCTTCCGCGGTGCCAGGCGCCGCCTGTTTGAACACTTTACCGGGTATCAGGTAAACGAATCCGCTATCGAGAGGAGTTAACCATACCGCCGGGGCACCGCCGGATGATGAAGATAGCTTGATCCCTTAACTGTGAAATTCGAATTATTATGCGCGAGGAGGGCTGTGTGATGTCTCGAATTCTAGTGTTTCGCCGGCGTATATTGTTATTCTTGATAGCTGTCCTGCTGCTGGCCGTTGTCGGAGCGGCGGGGTTATCGGGCGTACGTAAAAAACCAAATGAAATGAACACGAGCGCAACAGAACCTGCAGCCTCTGCGGCGCTCACGACACCCGCTTCGTCGCCGGGCGGACGGGAGCCGGTGACCGTTGCGCCTGCCGACAGTTTTTTTGTAGATTTCAGGCTGGACCGTGAAGCTAAGCGCGACCGGCGGATGGAACTGCTCCGGGAGATTGCGGCTGCACCCGTTACCGGCGCTGAGGTCAGGAAGGAAGCCCAGGAAAAGATTATGTCCCTAGCCAGGGAGTCTGAACTTGAAACGAGGGCGGAGAACATTTTACGCGCCAAAGGCTTCAGGGACGCTGTCGTAGCGCTGCAGGAAGAAGGGGCGACCGTGGTTATCAGGGGGAAAATAAGCCCCGACGATATGACGACCATCGTCACCCTTGTCTACCGCGGCCTCGGCATGCCGCAGGAGGATGTGGTGATAATCGGACGGGATTAATTTTCAACCTTGGTTTTTAACAGAAGGGCGCGGCGTGGGCTGCGGCCTTGCATCTCGGCCGCACTTCTTGCAGGATTGTACCCAGGAAAACGCTCATGACACATACGGTGTCACCATCGGAAGGATGAACTATAACTGTAATGTTTACCGGCCCATTCACGCAGCCTGTTCGCTTAGCCGCGCTGCGCCGTGTCCGCGTAACCGGCTTTTCACAACCCTCCTTAAGGACAATCGGCAGCGGACTTTCTTAACCCTGAATTATTTTCAGGACAGAAGGAACGCAATATTTTTTGTCTAACCGCGGCGCTGATGTTATAATCCTCTTTGTACAGAGTGAAAAGGGGGGATGTCGCTTGCGAACGATAAATATCGGGTTATTAGGGTTCGGCACCGTGGGGAGGGGCGTTTACCGGGTTTTGACCAACAACAGGGAAACGATTGCTTCCCGCATGGGATCTCCCCTTGAAATCAAGAGGATTCTGGTCCGGGAGGTTGGGAAGGACAGGGGAATCGACGTTCCCCCGGAGCTTTTCACCACCGATCCTCGTGCTGTACTCGATGACGAGGATATAGGCATTGTCGTTGAAGTGATGGGTGGTATCGAACCGGCACGACAGTATGTCTTGGCGGCGCTGGCCAAAGGCAAAAGCGTGGTCACAGCCAACAAAGATTTATTGGCCATTCACGGACGCGAACTGTTCGCAAAGGCCGTGGAAGGCGGGGCGGACCTGTATTTTGAAGCAAGCGTGGCCGGCGGCATACCGATTATCAAGGTATTGAAAGAGGCGTTCACCGGTAATCGTATCGAGCAGGTAACCGGGATAATAAACGGGACGACCAATTACATTCTTTCGCAAATGAGCGATTACGGCGCTGACTTTGATACGGTTTTAAAGGAAGCCCAGGAAAAGGGATTTGCGGAGGCGGACCCCACCAATGACGTGGAAGGTTATGACGCCGCAAGGAAAATCGCCATTCTCGCCTCCATCGCCTTCAACTCACGGGTCACTTTGGATGATGTTTATGTGGAGGGAATAGCGAAGATAAAACCCGAGGACATCCGCTACGCCCGTGAATTCGGTTACGTGATAAAACTCCTGGGTATCGCCCGGGAAACGGCGGCGGGGATAGAGGTGAGGGTTCACCCGGCCCTGGTTCCCTGCGGCCATCCGCTGGCCGCGGTAAGCGATGTTTTCAACGCCGTATTCGTGCGCGGGGACGCGGTCGGTGACACGATGTTCTACGGACGGGGCGCGGGGGAAATGCCTACAGCCAGCGCGGTGGTCGGCGATATCGTAATGGCGGCCAGAAATATCGCCAACAACTTGCACGGTTTGACGGGGTGTACGTGTTTCGAAGCCAAACCGGTACGGCCGATGACCGCGGTGGAGACGCGGTACTACCTGCGGTTGCGGGTGTTGGACAAGGCCGGCGTGCTGGCCGGGATCGCCGGCGCGTTCGGAAACAATAACGTGAGCCTCGCCGCGGTAATACAAAAGACGACCGGCGCGGTGGCCGAACTGGTGATGGTAACCCACCGCGTGCGCGAATCGGATCTACGCGCGGCGGTTGCTGAACTGGAGCGCCTGCCTGCCGTTGAAACGGTCGCCAACATCATTCGCGTCGAGGACTGACGTGTCTCGGAGTGTAAAAGTAACCGTACCGGCCAGCACGGCAAATCTTGGGGCCGGGTGCGACTGCCTCGGCCTGGCGGTTTCACTTTATAACACGGTTGTATTCAGGACGGCGGAGGCCGGGCTGGCGGTAACGATAGCGGGGGAGGGCAAAGAACTCCTCCCTTGCGATGCGAATAATACTGTATGGCTGGCAGCCAAAAGGCTCTGGGACGAAATTGGATTCACCCCGGCAACAGGATACCGCATCGACCTCGAGAACGGGATCCCGGTCGGGGCGGGCCTTGGTTCAAGCGCGGCGGCAATTTTGTGCGGCATTACAGCCGCCAACCATCTTGCCGGTAAGCCCCTGGCGCCGGAAGAGGCGCTTACCCTCGCGGCGTTGTTCGAAGGTCATCCGGACAATGTGGCCGCGGCTTTCCTGGGCGGATGCGTCGTGGCTGTCATGGAAGGCAATAGGCTTAAAACCTTAAAGTTTCCCGTGGCGGAAGGACTTAAAGTGATAGCCGCAGTGCCCGATTTTAATCTGCCAACGGCGAGCGCGAGGACTATTCTACCGGAGGTTTACGCGCGCCGGGACGCCGTTTATAATATCGGTCGTGCAGCCCTTTTGGCGGGCAGTTTTGCCTGTGGGCGTTACGACCTCCTCCAATACGGGATGCAAGACCGGCTTTACCAGCCGTACCGTGCGCCACTGATACCGGGTTTACGCGACGTAAAGGAGGCGGCCCTTAAAGCCGGAGCGCTCGGGGCGGCCCTCAGCGGCGCCGGACCGACGGTGGTCGCGCTGGCCACGGGGGCCACCGGGAGTATCGAGGCGGCGATGGCCGAAGCCTTTCGGCGTGCGGGTGTAGGCGTGCGGACTTTGACTCTGGGACCGGATAATGAGGGCACCCGGGTCGAAGAAATGTAACCCTAAACATAAACTAAGCCGGTCAGTTGACTGAAGACACTGATACAGGGAGTGCTGAAATGCTGCTAGTGCAAAAGTTCGGCGGGAGTTCAGTAGGAGACACGGAGAAGATTAAACGTGTCGCGGGACGGGTCTGGCGGACGCGCCAGGCGGGAAGGGATGTAGTCGTCGTGATTTCGGCCATGGGCGATACCACGGACGATCTTATCGCGCTGGCAGGGGAGATTTCCGCTGAACCCGCGGCCCGGGAAATGGACCAGTTGTTGAGTACAGGCGAACAAGTATCGAGCGCCCTTTTAGCGCTGGCGCTCCGAGAGTTGGGGGCCGATGCGGTCTCTTTGACCGGGCAGCAGGCGGGTATTTTTACCGACGGCGCTTACGGTAAGGCGGCGATTGCCGGGATTGACCCGGTTCGACTGAGAGAGGAAATAACCGGCGGGAAAATACCGATAGTAGCCGGTTTTCAGGGTGTTGGACCCGGCGGGGACGTTACGACTCTGGGGCGAGGAGGGTCCGATACGACGGCCGTAGCGATTGCGGCGGTTTTGGGCGCTGACTGCTGCGAAATTTATACGGATGTCGACGGGGTGTATACCGCCGATCCGCGGCTTGTGCCGGAGGCCCGCAAGATCCCGGCTATTTCCTACGACGAGATGCTGGAACTGGCCAGTCTGGGCGCGGTGGTACTCCACCCGCGCTCGGTGGAGCTTGCCAAATTGTTCGGTGTGCCGTTGGTCGTACGTTCCAGCTTTAACGATAATTCGGGGACCATAGTGAAGGGGGACGGTGGAATGGAGAAGGCGTACATGGTGAGCGGAGTGGCGCACGACTTGAATGTAGCCAAGGTCGGGCTGTTCGACGTGACGGACCGGCCCGGGATAGCACACCGGCTCTTTGCCGCGCTGGCCGCCGAAAAAATCAACGTGGACATGATCATCCAGGGGGCGACCCGGGACGGGCGCAACGACATCGCCTTCACGGTCAGTCGCAACGATCTGAAAAAGGCGCTCGCGGTGGCCGACGGGACCAAGGAAGCTATCGGCGCCAAAGGCATCACCTATGACGATCAAGTGGGAAAAGTTTCTATCGTAGGCGCGGGGATGATCACGCGTCCGGGGGTGGCCGCGGCGATGTTCGAGGCGCTCAGTACCGCCGGCGTCAACATCGAAATGATCAGCACCTCGGAAATTAAGATATCGTGCATCATCAAAGAGACGGAAGTAACAAAGGCGGTCAAGGCGCTGCACGACAAATTCGGGTTGGCGGGTTTGAATGAGTATTAAACATGCAAAAAACCGGGATTCGACCCGGTTTTTTTATTATCGGCGTTATATTCTTTGTCGCGACGGTGTTTAATCAGTAAAGGAAGAGGAGCGGGGCGTGTTGATCAACCGTTCCGGTGAAGGCGATAGAGAAGCCGCGTTTCGCGCGGTTTTTAAGGAAAATTACGCGGAACTGTGCCGCCGGTTGACGCCGTTTCTTGGCGACCATGCCGCCGTCGAGGACATCGTGCAAGAAGCGTTTATACGGTTATACTACCGCCCTCCATCGCGCATGGACAATGTTCCCGCCTGGCTTTTCCGGGTTGCGGTGAATCTAGCTTACAACCGCTTGCGGTCCGAAGAACGGCGGCGGCGGCGGGAATACGGCGCGTACGAACAGCCTGAAGAGGCGTGGGAGGAGGAGGTCTTGCGGCGGGAAGAGATAGCTGGTGTCAGGAAAACGCTGGCCCGTATGGCCCCAAGGGACCGTTTCTGCCTCTTGCTCCGTTTCCGCGGTTACGCCTACGCCGAGATTGCGGCGGTATTGCAGGTCGACCCCGGTTCGGTGGGTACCATTCTCGCCCGGGCGCGGGAGAAGTTCCGCAAAGAATACGGCAGTATGGTGGCGGATTCCTGAAGCGTTTTTCCCTAAGGAAGGTTGTGTCCGGAAAGGCGCCGGGCAGACTGTTGAGAAAAGGTGAGCGCCATGTGTTATGAGAAAGGCATGCTGCAGGCATACCTTGACGGCGAGCTTACGGAGCCTGAAATGAAGCGGATCGGTGAGCACGCCGCGGAATGCGGGAAATGCAGCGACATGCTCAAGAAACTGAGAGAAAACGCGGTTTTTGTGGACACCAGCGTCAGCGCTTACATGGAAACACTAACCCCGGGAAGCGATACCAAGGACGCGTGGGATAGATTTGCCGCTAAAAAGGCGCGCCGGCGCCGGCAACGGATAGCCGCCTTCGTCGAAAACCGCGGGTTCAGGTGGGCGGCTGTGGCGGCATCCCTGATTTTCATTTTCCTTGTCGGTACCACGATGCTTGACTTGTGGGAGGGCCAGTTCAGGCCGAGCTCGCCGGCGAACGGCGAGCGCTTGAGTATCACAGGGAGCAAGGCGAAGAGTGACAGCGCCGGGGAGATTAAAGGCAGAGAGAACACCGAACAAGACCATTTACAGGGAACAGTCGACAGCTTGCTTGAAACCATGGAAAGCGGTTCAGCAGAAACAGCCGGGGCAATTTCGTCTCCGGAACGCAGGGCGCCCGCCGAAAACGAAGGCGAAGCACCGCGGGCTCTTTTATCGGAATCTCCCGTCGCGGAGAAAGTTCCACCAGGCTACGGACAGGGTGAGGAAGTTATTATGCAAACGTTTGCCGCCGACGCACCAAACCACATGCCGGTTGAATTGACGGCGGTAAAGGAGGTTTATTTATCCGTTCCGGGTAAGCCGCCCCACGCCGTCGAGGCAGGGGACATAAGCCGGGTTTTAGCGTTTTACAACGACGGTGTGCCCACCGGTTCCGGCCAAAGCGCGCTCTCCGGTCAGGCAACGCCCGGCGGTACAAGACTCACAATTCTTCTTTCGGACGCCACGGAAATAACTGTATATCCCGTTAACGACGTCGTGGTGGGGGTGAAGCGACCGGATATTGCTTACGAACTCAAGGCCCCCGAATTGGCTGAATATTTGAAAGAGAAAGGAAGTGGCGCGGGTGCGGATACAGATTAACGCCGGACCTTATACCTGGGTGCTCGGCGCCGTCGTTTTGGTTCTGTTATGTATGTTAGTTTTTTACGGCCTTTTTCTGAAAGCGGGCGCCAAACAAGCGGTGGCTGCGGGGGCCGGCGGCGCGACGATAACCGTCAACGGCCGGGGAGAAGTCCGCGCGGCGCCCGATTGCGGGCAAGTCAGAGTGGGGGTGGCTACCCAGTCAGCGAGCGCGCGTGAGGCGCAATTGGCCAACGACCGGGCTGTGGAGGCGGTTATCGCGGCGGTGAAGGCCCAGGGGGTTACCAAAGAAAACATACAGACAAGCGAGTACGGCATCTGGCCCGAATACAACGAAAAAGGTCAGCTGTGGAGATATCGCATAAACCATAATTTGACCGTCGAAGTTAAAGCGATTCAGAAACTCGGCGCGGTGCTGGACGCGGCAGTGGCGGCCGGCGCCAACCAGTCTTGCAGCATTTCATTTGACAGGTCGGACCGTGAGGTCCTGGAGCGTGAGGCCCTGAAAAAAGCCGTGGCCGACGCGCGGCAAAGGGCGGAAGCATTGGCCGGCGCGGCGGGGAAGAGCATCACCCGGGTGGTTTCCATCGCCGAAGGTGCGGCTCAACAGGAACCGCCGGTTTATAGATCAATGGCGCAACTCGAAGGCGCCGGAAGCGTGCCGGTGGAACCCGGTGAGCTTGCGGTATCCGCCGCGGTGGAGGTGACGTTTGAAACAAGTAGTTAGGGTCAGGAAGACGACTGAAAATAAGTCTCGAGTCTGAGAAGTCGGGAAAGCTCATTTTCATGCTCTGACGGTGGCACTGCAGGTGACATGAAGGTCTGTTTCACTAAAAGCTCGTTAAATACGGCGGGAGTCGTTCCACGACGATGAATCGTCACCATCGGGAAGGAAAATGTAGACCCGTAAGCGTGTTATCTTAGATGCAGAAGAGTAACATTAACGGAACGCGGCGAGGAGCAAGCAGTACAAGGAAGGCGCAGCCGGACGGGTCGGAGCGTATACGGAAATACGTGAGGACCCGGCCGGCAAGCCTGGCGCAGTAATGCGCAGCTCATCGCCGCGCCCATCAAAGAATTAGAATTTATAGAGGGAGCGTGGGGAACCACCCTCCCTCTTTTATGTAGACGCCCGGTGCCCGGGCGAAAAGTCGCGATATTTCAGCCTTATTTACCTTGCGAATATCCGCGCGGGACTACACAACAAGATCTAACTCCTGGACCAGTCCCACTTCGCCGTTTTCCATGAGGTAGACGCCCGTGCTTTTAATCTCCCCCTGCGCTACATTCGCATGGTCGGTTAAGCTGAAGGGCGAGCTAACGTGATTCAGATAAATAGCCCCGATACCCTTCTCCCTTAACGATGTCAGAGAATCATTGCCTTGAACGTCTTTTGACCAGATGAGCAGTCTGTTGAAGACCGGGTCGGCTTCGTCGATCCAATTGTTGCCGTCGATATCGTATGCCGCGAGTTCGGCAAAGCCGTTACCGGTGTTGGGCCCGAATAATTCCCGGCCGTCATTGATCCGACCGTCGCCGTTTAAATCAAGGGCGAGAAACCCGGCGCCGGGTCCCACAAAAGAGATGTTATCCGGCGCCCCGTCGCCGTCAAGGTCGAAAGTGAACTTCATATCCGTTAGCTCTGCCGCGGCGCCGTTAAAGTTTATAACCAGCGGATCGATTTTCGCGGCGTCGCCGGCTCGGAACGAGAAATCCCGTGTTGCCATGAATTCGCGACTCATAATGAGACCAAGCAGAAAATTAATTTCTCTGCCGTCCTTGGTGCGCACAACTCCCCCGGCGGTAAAAGACATTGCTTCGCGCTCATGGTAAGTTTCGTGGAGGTTGTAGACCACGCCCCAGCCATGCGCCGGCGGTGCGCCATCGCCGCCTTTTCCCTGTTCCGGCTTGATTTCGTGCGGGTTGCCGTTGAACTCGGGTTTCAAATCCTCCACTTTGAGCAACTTTATTTTCTTGCCCGTCAATTTTTCAAGTAGAAGTTTTATGACAAATAATTTCGAGCCGGGTACCAATGCCTGATCTTTTATTTTGTCTAAATCTGTTTCTTTAGGGCCCAATCCTGCATCTCGTTCCGGGTAAGGAGTTACCGCGGTTTTTTCGGGAACTCTAACGTTTTCGACCTCCGGGGCAGCGGCGCCCGGCGCTGTTTGCCTGTTGCCCCGCCAGACAATAAGTTCCTCCTGCCGCGAGTACTTTTCACGGTATAAATGGCTGGACGACATCAAGATGTTCGACGACTCGATATACATTTTGGGATCCTCCCTTTAATAACTATAATCGGACGTTCTGAGGAAAAATTTAGCCGGTAAACCGTGCGACTTTGGCTCGGGAGAAAGGGTAAACGTAATCATGCAAGTTATGACATGGTTCTGTTTAATCCGTCAAATTCTGGGTATTCTGGAGATATTGACAAGTTTTTAAACGCCTGATAGGCTATGATTATGATTAAAGATGAAAAAGGGATCAAAAAGGATGCTGCTGTCAATAAAGGATAAAAACGGTAATATTACGGGCCATGCAAATGCCGTCAACGAATTGGCGCCCGGCGCCCCTGGGACCCCAACAGGAGCCAATAGCGAGTCTTACGATTTTTTAAGTCAGAAAGTGTTAGGGCTTCTGGCCAATATTATCGGTTTTTCCGAGTTGCTGCTCAGGAAGGAAAACGCCAATGTTCCTCCGGAGAACCGGGAGTATTTAAATTATATCAGGGAAACAAGCCTCAGGCTGGAAGGTCTCTTGGGAGAAGTATTCGGAAAGACTCAACAGATAGGCAGGAACGCCGAAACAATAACCGTGAGTGATCTAGTCGTCGCCAGTAAAAATAAGGTTGTGGCCGAGGCGCAGGCGGCGCGGGTAAAACTGGAGGAGGAAACAGCGCCTGGAGCGGAATTAATACTGTTGCCGAAAGCACTGTTGGTCGAATCAATATCCGGCCTTCTCTCCCTGGTAATCAAAAACACAGCGGAGGGCGAAAAAGTCGGTCTGCGTTGCTCGTTGATCAATAAGACGGTTTTGTTCACGGTCTGGCGCACCTTTTCTCCGGGTTGGCAGGCGCGGGAACTCGAATATTCGAAGTCCGGCGAAACGAATTCCGACAGCGAAAAGGTTTTGATGCTGATCAGAGACCTGAACAGGGTTTCCGGTGGGCGCTTCTGGGTTGAGGGTACCCTGGGCGAGGTCAGTAGTTACTGTTTGTTGCTTCCTATAATTGATAAAATGTTTCACGCCGGAGTCGGGTAGGCTCTAGGCGGGGTGACCCCACACCGCGGTTAGTATTAAGGGTAAGAGCAACTGCTCTTTTTTTTTGAGAAGAATAAAGAACTCCGATGAAAACCCCGCCGAGTTGACGCAATCCTGTTTTACAGGATATAATAGGCCGACCTTTGATCATTTCCGCACCGGCAGCAAGAGTGATAACTAAAGGG
>JAGUUY010000173.1 GCA_020063185.1 Bacillota bacterium | reverse complement strand
CTGCGAGCCCGGGCGGTGCGCCTCCCCGCGGCCCACGCTTTCGCGCGGGAGCACCGGCCACTGCGTCGGCCTGGCGCAGCAAAAACTGAGTGTTAAGGGACAGAACCCGGGTCCTATTGATTGCATCTTCGGGCCGCTTACCGAGGCGGCGGTGATCGCTTTCCAGAGGGCGGCCGGCCTCACGGCGACCGGCATCATCGACCAGAAGACATGGGCGGCGCTGGAGGCGGGCGCGCCTGTCATCCCAGACAACAAGGAGCAATGTCTAAGGGCGGGCGGCGTGTGGGACGAGGCCACCCAGACGTGTAAGCTTAATGGCGGGAAACCGCCGACGCCGGTATTGCTCTACGCCGGGATCGGTGTTGCGGCGCTCCTGGCCGGCGTGGCCGGCTACCACCTGGTCAGGGGGAAAGGCTGAAGGATGAAGGATGAAGGATGAGTGTCGATCCAGGATGCCGCCGCGGCGGCTGTAAAATATTTCGATTCCCGGGTGATCGTCCAGACGCCTGGCGGACCGTACCCGCTGCCGGTGGTGATGGTCGCGATCGCTGGCCAGGAGAGCGGCTGGCGGAACGACGCCCGCGGCGACTATGGCCTGTACGATCGACCGCGGTGTAACGGCTACACGTCGTTCGGCCTGTGGCAGTACAACACCATCCACGGCGCCTGGCTGCGTAACGTCACCGGCTCCGCGGACCCCTGCGCGTGGGCGCAGTGGCTTTTCATCCCGGACAACAACGCCCGGGCGGCTAAATCGTTGTATACCGGCCCGGAAAGCCTGGCGCGCCACTGGAAAACGACCTGGGACAACGGTTACTACCTGAAATACCTCGGCCAGGCCCAGGCGGCGGTGGCCGCGGTCAAGCCGCCCCCGGTACCCAACGGGGATGGGAAGCCCCCTTCGCCGTGGCTCCTGTGGGCGCTAACCGCCGGGGGGATCATGCTTCTCGGCGTCACGACGGTGCCGATCCTGCGCAGAAAGGTTGAGGGTAAATGGAAGCGAAGCGCTTAATCTTTGGACTCGGTGTCGCCGCCCTCGCGGGCGGGATCCTGTGGTACTTTCTAAAAAAACAACCGTCGCCCGAACCCACTCCCAAAGAGAAATGCCTGCAACAAGGCGGTACCTGGGATGAAGCTAATCAACAGTGCATCCCGGCCGGCAACGGCGCCGGGCATCCGCCCGCGGTACCCGGCGCGCCGTGGAAAGTCTCGTCGCAGGCGTACAGCCGAACCAACGCCGACATCACCATCGCCTGGGCCGCGGTTCCCCGTGCGACACACTACATAGTCTGGCACAAAAGCGGCGAGCTCAAGGCCACGGTTTACGGCACGACGCAGTACCTTCAAACCGGAGCGTACCCGGGCGCGCCCTGGACGGTCGCCATCGAGGCCTGTAACGATTACGGGTGCAGCGGCAAGGGACCGTGGACCACGCTCTATACCGCCCCGTTTGGCGGATAGAGAGGCGTTCAGGCGGTTTTTCGCCAGGCGCTCCCGAAAAGGACGCGCCAGAATCGCCTACAAGGGGCCTCTAACTTAAGGGGTAATGGTTTTATACCCCCGGATAAAGGCGGAATGAAGGATAAAAGGCAAAAAAGGACACAGGCATGTTCATCGTAAAGCGCCGCTTCGGTAACGAGCTTTGGGACATCCGGCAGTTCGTGCAGCCCGGAACGCCCGGCGTGGCGCGCCTGGCCGCCAGGCTGCCCGCGGGCAAACAGCAGTTTGTCGAAGCCGCCTGGGCCTGGGTGATTAACAACATTAAGTACCCGCCGGGCCCGCCGGCGACAAGCGACCGGCACTACCGGGAGGCGTTCCTCGCGCCCGCGACGGCGCGGGATATAACATATGACTACTGGAGCTTCCCGGCGGAAACGCTGGCGCTCAGAGTCGGCGACTGCGAGGACACCTCGATCCTGCTTTGCTCAATCCTCCGCTGGCGTCTCAGCCCGGAGGAGGTCTTTGTCGCTATAGGCGAGTTCGGCGGCTCCGGTCACGCCTGGGTGACGGTAGGCGGCCTGGTGCTGGAAACAACCCCGGCGCCCGCGGCGTCCGTCGGGTACCGGGCGCTGCCCGAAGCCCGCCCTTACCGCGCGTTGCTTCGTTTCAACGACGAAGTAGTACGCGAGGTGGTTGCCGGCGTGGCCGCGGACGTTGCCGCCGGGCGGCTGCCCGGACGGAACAGCCCGCACAAACTCCGGCAGCTGAGAGGTTTCTACGCTTGGAGGTGTAGGACTTGCAAATGACCAAAGAACAACAATTCTTGATCGCGGCGCTTGCGCTTGTACTTGCCGGCGCCAGCGCGGCCGTTTGGTTTCTTTACAAGCGGCCGCCGCCTGATGACGGGAACGGGACGCCGCCCGGGCAGCCCCCGGCATCTCCTGGGATGCCCAGCGCCAGCAACATCCAGGTGACCGGACCGAGCGCCGCCACGGCCGATGTCTCCTGGAGCGCCGTGTCCGGCGCGACCAGCTACCGGGTCTATGTCAACGGCCAGGTGGCCGCCGATAACGTCCAGGGAACGTCCTTGAGGCTCACCAACCTGACGCCGGGCGGCAGCTACAGCGTTTCT
>JAGUUY010000022.1 GCA_020063185.1 Bacillota bacterium | reverse complement strand
GTTATCCTCGGGCCGTATATACACATCAAGGAAGGCGATGTGGTAAAAAGGACCGGGCGTATCGCCTCGGTGCCGGTGGGTAACGCGCTTATCGGCCGCGTCATCAACCCGGTCGGCGTCCCATTGGACGGTAAAGGGCCCATCAATTCCGACAAATTCCGCCCGATTGAAAAGATCGCTCCCGGGGTTATCTTCCGCAAATCGGTGGACACGCCGCTGCAGACCGGCATCAAGGCTGTGGACGGCATGATTCCGATCGGCCGCGGGCAGCGCGAGTTAATCCTGGGCGACCGGCAAACCGGTAAAACGGCCATCGCGCAGGACGCGATTATCAACCAGAAAGGTCAGGACTGTATCTGCATTTACGTTGCCGTAGGCCAGAAATCTTCAACGGTGGCGAACGTGATCCAGAAGTTCCAGGAACACGGCGCGATGGACCACACAATCGTGGTTTCCGCGACCGCCTCCGACCCTTCACCGCTGCTTTACATCGCTCCCTTCGCCGGCGCGGCTATCGCCGAGGAGTTTATGGACGAGGGGAAAGACGTCCTGATTGTTTACGACGACCTTTCCAAGCAGGCAGCGGCGTACCGCGAACTGTCCTTGCTGCTGCGGCGCCCGCCCGGCCGTGAAGCTTACCCGGGCGACGTTTTCAACCTGCACTCGCGGCTTTTGGAACGGGCCGCTAAAATGCATCCCGATTACGGCGGTGGCTCACTTACCGCGCTGCCGGTAATCGAAACGCAGCAGGGTGACGTTTCGGCGTATATCCCGACGAACGTTATTTCCATTACCGACGGCCAGATCATTCTCGAGCCCGACCTTTTTTACGCCGGTGTCCGGCCGGCCGTCAACGTTGGTCTGTCGGTGTCCCGCGTCGGCGGTAAGGCGCAGCGTAAAGCGATGCGGCAGGTTGCAGGCAGCTTGCGCCTCGACCTGGCGCAGTACCGCGAGTTGGCCGCTTTCGCCCAGTTCGGTTCCGACCTGGATAAATCCACGCTGGCCAAGCTTAACCGCGGCGAGCGTCTGGTTGAACTCCTGAAACAGGACCAGTTCGTACCGATGCCTATGGAGGAACAGGTCGTGTCCATTTACACCGGCGTAAAAGGTTATCTTGACGACCTCCCGCCCGATAAGGTGCAGGAGTTTGAAGTTGACTTCCTGAAATTCATGCGCACCCAGCAGGCGGGGATTTTGGATGCGGTTAAGAAAGACATGGAAATAAAGCCCGATACGGAAGGAAAACTCAAAAACGCAATCGAGGAGTTCAAAAAGGGCTTCAAGATGCAGTATGGCTTAGCGTAGCCTCGGAGGTGAAGTAATGCCATCTCTACGCGACTTTAGAACACGCATCAAGAGCCTCCAGAGCACACAGAAGATTTGTAAGGCCATGAAAGCGGTTGCCACGGCAAGAATGGCTAAAGCGCAGGTAGCGGTCACCGCCGCGCGACCTTATGCCCGGCAAATCCATGAAGTACTGGGGCGCCTGTCCCAGGCGGCCGGTGACGTAAAGCACCCGCTGTTAGCCGTGCGCGAGCCCAAGAAGGTGTGCTACATTGTAATTACGGCCGACCGGGGGCTTTGCGGCGGTTTTAACAGCAACGTCCTCCGGACGGTGCTGAGGGAAGTCGCTGCACACCCGGATGCAGCCCTGGTGGCGGTGGGGCGCAAGGCCCGCAACTTTTTCCGCTTTCGCAGGATGCCGATGGAGGCGGAGTTTACCGGTTTGGGCGAGGACATTAAGTTTGCGTTCGCCCGGCAGATCACCAAGGTCCCGATTGAGAAATACGCCGCCGGAGAATACGATGCGGTGTACGTTGTCTATTCGAAGTTCGTAAATATTCTTGTCCAGCAGCCGACGGTGGTGAAGATTCTTCCGGTGGACCCGCCGTCTGAACAGGCCGGCCAGGAAGAAAAGAAAAAAGGTCCGGAGCCGCTTTACATCTTTGAGCCTTCAGCGGAAGCCGTGCTCTATAACTTGCTGCCGAAATACATCGAAACGGTCATCTTTCATGCCCTGTTGGAGTCGAAGGCCGGCGAGCACAGCGCCCGGATGACCGCCATGGAAGGCGCAACCAAGAACACGGAAGACATGATCGGCCGGACAACCCTAAGAATGAACCGGGTCCGCCAGGAGGGCATCACGAAGGAATTGCTCGACATCGTAGGCGGCGCAGCGGCGCTCGAATAACGCCTTGGAGGAGGTTTGAACGGCACAATGAATAATGGTGAAGTAGTACAGATTATCGGCGTTGTGGTCGACGTAAGGTTTCCCGCCGGTCAGGTACCGGAGATTTACAACGCCTTGAAGGTAGAGTACGAGGACGCTTTTACCCAGGCCAAAAAGGAGCTGACGCTCGAAGTCGAGCAGCACCTGGGCAACAACGTGGTCCGTACGGTTGCCATGTCCACCACCGACGGACTGAAGCGGGGCGCCGAGGTAGTGGATACAGGCGCGCCGATTACCGTCCCGGTCGGCAGAGCGACGCTTGGCCGGCTGATTGACGTTCTCGGCGTTCCGATCGATGGTCTTGGGCCGGTTAACGCCGAAAAGCACTACCCGATCCACCGGCCCGCACCCCCGTTGGTGGAGCAGTCCACGAAGGTTGAACAGCTCGAAACAGGGCTGAAGGTCGTCGACCTGCTGGTACCGTTCATGAAGGGCGGCAAGATCGCCATGTTCGGCGGCGCCGGTGTGGGCAAGACCGTTATCGTTATGGAGCTGATCAATAACATCGCCAAGCAGCACGGCGGTATCTCCGTGTTCGCGGGTGTGGGGGAGCGGACCCGTGAAGGGAACGACCTCTACGTGGAAATGACGGAATCCGGCGTTATGCCCAAGACAATGATGGTTTTCGGTCAGATGAACGAGCCGCCCGGCTGCCGGTTGCGCGTGGGCCTGACCGGTCTCTGTCTGGCGGAGTACTTCCGGGACGAAGAGAACGCGGACGTGCTGATCTTCATCGACAACATCTTCCGGTTTTCGCAGGCGGGCTCAGAGGTTTCGGCGCTTCTCGGCCGGATGCCTTCCGCCGTGGGTTACCAGCCGACACTTGCCACCGAGATGGGCCAGCTTCAAGAGCGGATCACTTCCACCACCAAGGGCTCGATCACCTCGGTCCAGGCGGTGTACGTGCCTGCCGACGACTTAACCGACCCGGCTCCCGCGAACACCTTCGCGCACCTTGACGGTACCGTGGTCTTGTCCCGGCAGATCGCCGAGTTGGGGATCTACCCGGCGGTGGACCCCCTGGACTCGGTGTCCCGGATCCTTGACCCGAAGGTCGTGGGACCGGATCACTACCAGGTCGCGCGCGGTGTCCAGAAGGTGCTCCAGCGGTACAAAGAGCTGCAGGATATCATCGCCATCCTCGGTATGGAAGAGCTTTCGGAAGAGGATAAACTTGTCGTGGCCCGGGCACGCAGGCTGCAGCGGTTCCTTTCGCAGCCGTTCCACGTCGCGGAAGCGTTTACCGGCACACCCGGAAAATACGTTTCACTAAAGGATACCATTCGCGGCTTCAAGGAGATCTTGGACGGTAAACACGACGAACTGCCGGAAGACGCCTTCTATATGGTAGGCGGAATTGAAGAGGCAATGGAAAAAGGCAAGGCTCTCCTTGCGGCCTCTTAAGGAGGTAGCGTGGTGGCTGAAAAACTCCAGAACTTAGTCGTCGTCACGCCGGCCCGTGTCGTTTTCACCGATGAGGTGCGAATGGTAAGCGCGAGGGGTGTGGCCGGTGATTTGGGTATTTTGCCGGATCACGCGCCTCTAATCACCGCATTGAAGACCGACGTGGTGCGCATTCAGAAGGACGGCCGCTGGCGGCATATGGCGGTAAGCAGCGGTTTTATGGAAGCCAAGAATAACCGCGTGATTATCCTGGCCGACGCCGCTGAATTGGCGGAAGAGATAGATGCCGACCGCGCGCGCCGGGCCAAGGAACGGGCCGAAGAGCGTCTGCGTTCCAAGGCGGCCGAAATCGACCTTGTCCGGGCGGAAGCCGCACTGTTGCGGGCTCTGGCGAGGTTAAGGGCGACTGACATGGCCGGTTCGGGCCGGCATTAAGCTGTTGTTTGCCGGTTAACTAACAAATAGAGTTTTACACGGCAATTCAAAAGCCAGGCTTTTGCTTGGCTTTTTTTATTCTTCCTTTCAATGAACAAACGAGCCACTACCTGAATCTTCCCGGCGTTGCGCTTCAAGACTCAATATTCGCCCCTATCTTTCGGAATGTCTTCTCCTAAAAATGGTAATATCGTTCGTGAAGAAGAGTATGCATGAGTTGTAAGCCTTTTTAAATCAGGAAAATGACACCCCGCGTGTCGTTGGTCCGTTAAAGGGGGGAAGGCGATTTGAGGTTGAGGTTGGGCTTTTTGTTGCTTGCAACAACGGTAATCATGGCGGTCTGGTTATACCCCAAGCCCATTCCCGTTCCCAAGGAACAAATAGAGGTGCGCCCGGTGGGGGAACAAGTAAGGTTGTACCGGCACGCCGGCGGCATAATCGAAACCATGCCGCTCGAAGACTATGTTGTCGGCGTGGTGGCCGCGGAAATGCCGGCCTCTTTTCCGTTTGAAGCTTTAAAGGCCCAGGCGGTGGCAGCGCGCACCTATACTTTAAGACGGGTAGTTTCCAATGGTGTGGAGAACAACCCGCACCCGGGGGCGGACGTCTGCGACGACCCTCGACACAGCCAGGTGTATTACAGCCGCCGGGAGTTAAAGGAGACGTGGGGACCGCTGAAGTATTACCGCTATTATTACAAAATCAAGCAGGCCGTGAACGAGACCGCGGGCGTGGTCATCACATACAGCGGTCAACTGATAGACCCTGTTTATCATGCGTCGTGCGGCGGCTGTACGGAAAATGCCGGCGATGTCTGGAAATACGACATCCCATATTTAAAGAGCGTCGTTTGTCCGTATGACGACCACATAAGGCTTAACGAGGAGAAGTCGTTTACCTTCGCCGAGCTGAAAAAAGCCCTGGTATCCCGCGAAGCGCTGGCGAGCACATCCGGACAGTCAAAGACGGGTGCGCTTACGCTTATGCTCACGGAAAAGACCGCCACCGGGAGGCCCAAGGAAATCGCCGTTTCCGGAGTTCCCGTCGCCGCCACCGTCATGCGCGAGCGTTTGGGTTTAAAGTCCACCAGATTCACGTGGGACATTCAGGAAGACCGGGTTTCTTTCGCTACCGTCGGGTACGGCCACGGTGTGGGGTTGTGCCAGTACGGCGCCAAAGGCCTGGCCGAACATGGCAGCACTTTCGATCAAATCCTTCATCATTACTATACAGGTGTGTGCATTGTAGACTACTAGGCAGGCGCACATGCCGCTGCGCGGCGCCGGCAAAGACGTGAAAATGCCTTACCAAAAGCCGAAAACTCTTTATTTTTAGTGTCGACGGCCGGAGACGGATAAACGGCGAACGACACGGATCTTCCAAGAATGCCGGTAATCCAACCTCTGTTTCCCGCCATGTGCAGACCGTGTACCCGATTGCCCAGGGGGCCGCGAAAGAAGGCGAAAACCGCCCTCTGAACAAGCATTTCTATTTTTTTTCCGCATATAGATTAGTAACAGGACGGACCGGGAGGTAGGGTGATGCAGGAGTACATCCAGCGGCGGGTGCTTGACATCTGTGCCTACATAATGGAGACCCATGCTACTGTCCGGCATGCAGCGCAAGTGTTTCAGGTATCAAAAAGCACAGTCCACAAGGATCTCACCGAACGTCTACCCTCTCTCAATAAAAACTTGGCCCAAAAGGTACGGGAGATTTTAGAGGTCAATAAGGCGGAACGGCACTTGCGGGGCGGTGAGGCAACGCGGCGAAAATATAAAGACGCCGGGTAAAATTTTGCCGATGTTAAAGGAACTCCCCCAAAAAATGTAGAATATACCTGTTATTCAACCCGCTGACTGGTCCACTTACCCGAGCGCTGTTATGCTGGACTTTTTAATTTTTACAATGGTGATGGACAAGCGGCAGTAAACTCAGGGGGTAAAGAGATGCTCGGTATTACGTCGGATATAGGTATTGACCTTGGCACAGCGACGGTATTGGTGTATGTCAAGGGGAAAGGCATCGTTCTTAACGAACCCTCGGTCGTCGCCATCAACCGTGACGATAACAGGGTAATCGCCGTCGGCGAAGAGGCGCGGCGGATGCTCGGGCGCACACCGGGAAACATCATAGCGGTAAGGCCGCTCCGGGAGGGCGTTATCGCAGACTACGACGTTACGGAAAGAATGCTGCGGTACTTTATTGAAAAAGCGGGCTGCAGGAGGTTTTTCCTGCGCCCGCGGGTTATGGTGTGCACGCCCACGGGTGTAACGAGCGTAGAGGAAAGAGCGGTGCGTCAGGCAGCCATTCAAGCCGGGGCGAGGCAAACCTTTTTAATAGAGGAACCCATGGCGGCGGCGCTCGGCGCTGGGCTGGACGTTGCCGAGGCCAGCGGTTCCATGGTCATCGACATCGGTGGCGGAACTTCGGACATCGCCGTGCTTTCGCTCGGCGGCATAGTCTGTTCCGCATCTACCCGTGTCGGCGGAGACAAATTCGACGAGGCTATTGTACGTTACGTCCGGCGGGAGTTCAACCTTGTAATCGGCGAACGTTCGGCGGAGGAGTTAAAGATAGAGATCGGCACAGCGAACCCGACCAACATTAACACACTGTCCGCGAGCATCCGCGGGCGGGACCTGGTTACAGGGTTGCCCCGCTCTGTTACGGTGACGAGTCTCCAGGTTTGGGAGGCCGTCCGTGAACCGCTTGAGGCCATTGTGACCGCTGTTAAATCGATCCTTGAGCGCACGCCCCCGGAACTGTCCGCCGATATCGTGGACAAGGGTATCGTCATGACGGGAGGCGGAGCCCTGCTGAACGGGATGGACGCGCTGCTGACGAGAGAAACAGGGCTGCCGATCTACGTGGCTGAGGACCCGATTTCCTGCGTTGCCCTCGGTACCGGGCGGGCACTGGGCATGTTGAACATCCTTTCTCATTCACGAAACCACAAGGCCTTGAGAGCTGTTTAAGCAATGCCGTACTGGCCGGGGCCCGACCGTGCTTTCCGGATCAAATTCGGCGGCGTGTACCCCGCCGAGATCGCGGCGGGCACGTTGCGAATGTTCGGACAGGGGGTTAAGGTCTGTGAGCATGGCCCTCGACGCCGGTTTGATCCCGTACGGGGTGGACGTGGCGGCGGCAGGAGGGACGGCCGCGGGGGCCGACACGGCCCTGGTTTTAAGGCCGGCCCATTACCAGAACTTACTGGACACAAAAATTCGCGAGATAATCTGTAAACCCAGGGATTTTTAACTTCACCAGGAATGTTTAACTTATTGAAGTACCCCTTGTAAACAAATTATAATTTACATGGTAAAAAAACTGTCAAGCAAGAGCTAAAATAGATGCCGAGCGAGGTTGAGATGCGGCGGCTTTTCGTTTTTTTTGCGCTCGTTTTTATGGTAACGGGTGTCTTATGGTGGTATAAAGCAGAGTTTGGACGGCCGTCCGGGGGGCAGGAAGTAAAAAGCCACAGCCCCGGATTGTACCTCGTCGATACCGGGACGCTGGCAAAGATAAGGTCAATGCCGGGGTTGTCCGTAGGGGATCCGGTTGACGATAACAAAGTCCTGGTGCGGGCCGCCCTTCCCATTCCGAGACAGCCCGGTGTTGAAATGGAACCTTACGAAGTTCCCCGGCTGGCCCCGGAACTGGAAACTGCCGGGGACAAAGGGAAGCTAGTGTTAACCATCGTTGTTTTTTCAGACGCCAAACAAGAGGTTGCGGAAGCGGTCCTTGCGGTCGGCGGCACTATACTTAAGGGCATGGATGAGGAGGGATCGACCATCCGGGTCGAACTTCCGGCGGCGGCTCTCCCGGGGCTTGCAGACAATACGGCGGTTTTAAGAATTGAGCCCTATGAACCACCGCGCTTTCTTTCCGACCGCGCGGCAGCGGTGACAGGTACGGCGCCGTCACTCGTGCCCGGCTTCATCACGCTTCAGGGTCTATCCGGGTCGGGGCAAATCGTTGGGGTTGCGGACAGCGGGCTCGACAAAGGAGACCTCAACAACCTGCATCCAGATTTTCAGAGTGAACCGGGCAAAATACCCAAAGTGGTTTTGCTTTCGTCGTGGGCGGACGGCATAACCGCCGATATCAAAGGTCACGGTACACATGTGGCGGGGATTATCGCCGGAACCGGAGCCGCGTCCGACGGACTGTACCGGGGTATCGCTCCGGGAGCCAGCCTTTATTTTCAGGCCATCACCAACGCCGAAGGCGAACCGGACCCGCCTGCGGACCTGGTTACGCTTTTCCGCCCCGCTTACAACGCGGGCGTCAGGATACATGTGGACGGTTGGGGCGGAGGGTCCAACAACTACACTGCCTCCGCGTCCCAAATCGACCGCTTTTGCTTTTACACCCCCGATTTTCTATCGGTATTCGGCGCGGGAAACAGCGGCCCTGTAGCCAAATCCCTTACGGGCGAGGCGAACAGCAAAAACGCGTTGGTAGTAGGGGCAAGCGAGAACCCCCGCCCGCTGTTCAGCCATACCGGCGCGGACACCGCGGCGCGCCTTTCCGGCCGGGGACCTACGGCTGACGGTCGGATCAAGCCCGATCTTCTGGCGCCCGGTGTCGGGATAATTGCTCCCCGTTCCCGGGAGGGTTCCGCCCCCGGTGAGCACCTTTACGTACGCCAGGACGGCACCAGCATGGCCGCAGCGGTGGCCGGCGGGGCCGCCGTTTTACTCCGCGAATATTTACGCCGGTATGAAGAGGTGGACGCGCCACCCGCGGCGCTCTTAAAGGCGCTCTTGATCAACGGCGCGCGCCGTACCGGCACAACGGCCGGCGAGGGTTTCGGACACCTTGATTTTATCGGGACCGTTTTGGCCTTAAGGGAACGCGCTTTTAGCTTTCTAACTAAAGAGCCGGGACTGGGCGAAGGGGAACGGGATGTCTACGAGATACTGGTCCGCGACAGCGACACCCCTTTTAAGGTAACCCTTGTCTGGACGGATCCGCAAGCGCCTGCAGGAGCGGAACATACTTTAATCAACGACCTAGACCTTATCGTTGAGGGACCCGACGGGCATCGCTATCTCGGTAACGACTTTGAAAACCGAAATTTGCCGGACAGGCTGAACAATGTGGAACAAGTTAGTATTGACAGGCCCGTACCGGGCCGGTACCGGATCACCGTTATCGGCGCCAAAGTCAGCCGGGGGTTTGCGTCCGACGGGCGCATTCGGCAGCCTTTCAGCCTTGTATTTGGACAGTCCCTGAAGCACGAGGTTGTGAAAGAAGTCGCCGGCGGGGATTTGAGACTGGACAGTGGCACGGTTATACGTCTCCCGTCGACGGCGGTTTCGGTATTAAACGGCAAAAAGACGGCGCCGGAGAAAGCGGTCGGCCCGGGCGCCGACATTTATATTGCGCCCGGCGGTCAGGTCTACACCGTAAGCGAGCAAAACCTTCTTGCACCGGCGCGTTTTCTAAGCATTGAGGCGGGCACGGTGGTCACGGGCGGGAGCCGGGAGCCACCGCAGGGAGGGTTCCTGCTCCAGACCACAAGCGTATGGGCACAGGGGAGAGAAGTCCCGCCGTCGTCCGTACCGGCGGGGGTAAGGACGGTGATCGACCTCAACCCTTCAACCCAGAGAGTCTGGAAAGCCGAGGCCTTTTGGGTGGAAAAGGAGGGGTTTCTCGAAGAACTGAGTGATCATAAAATAACGCTTATCGGGGGGACAAGCTACGACCTGGGCCCGGGCTATACCGTGGCTCAAGAAACCGATCAGACAGGTCTTGACCCCTTGGACCAGGTTTTCGGACCCATTATCGTACCGGAGGCATTCCCAACCGGTGTGCCGGTGAGACTCCGGTTGGACCCGGGCACCCGGAACGTGCTGCACATTGCTGTACGCCAAGGGGTAGTCACGGGGTTCGTACAAAAGGTTACGGCCGATGAGGTCTGGTTTTCAGACGGACGTACCTACAGCTTCTTCCCCGGCGCCCGGATTTTACGCGGGACTGTCGATGAAGAGCCTGAGTCTCTTACAGCCGGCGAGCATATTACCGGTACCGTTCTGGCACAAACCGGGGAATTGCTCCAGGTCCGCGTTGATTCAGGGGTTGTGTACGGGCAGATGCTTTACGCGGGTGTGGGAGGGAAGACGCTGTACATTCAGGACAGCACCGGTAATTACCGGCATTTGGATCTGGCCCCCGGGGCCGGCTTCTTCCGGGGTACGGTCAACCTGGGCCCGGCCATACTTGGGAACGGACAGTGGGTGCGTTTAACCCTCGATGCAAGCGGCCGCGTTCTTCGCGTCGATATAGGCGGCGAGACATACCAGATATCCGGCATTGTACAGGAACGGAGCCCTGACCGCGGTCTGGTTGAAATCGGTCAAGATACTTACCGTGTCAGTCCAGGGAGTATGATCGTAAAGAACAGTTATCCCGTGGACCTGGAACACATTATGCCTGGAGAAAACGTGTCGGTTACTTTATGGAAAGAAGGCGGCGGGCTCCCGGTGGCCCTGGCGCTAAGGTCCAAAAGCACGATACAGCCCCCGCTTTTAAAAGTGTCACCCCCGGTTTACGAAAAACCGCTCTCCGGCAGGACGGCGGGTACACATTTATACCTGTATAAGCACAACAAGCGGGAGATTGTGGCGATTGCGCCCGGGGGGGAATTTTCCCATCCCCTGGAGTGGACTTTACCGTCGGCCGTGCGCCTGGTTGCCGTCGACGAACATACAGGCGGGGTGAACGGCGTTTGGGTTGAACTACCGACCGGGCCGCGGGTCTTCAAAGATATCGCCGGACACTGGGCGGCTGAAGACATCACCGCGCTCGCGGCCGAGGGACTAGTAGCCGGCTATCCGGACGGCAACTTCCGCCCTGAAAGGATTTTCACCCGGGCTGAGTTTGCGGCGCTTATGTCACGCTTCGCGCACGAGACCGCGGCCGGACCGGTGCCGCCGGACGCACCTCTGTGGGCGCGTGAGGCCATACAGGAAGCCGTCTATAATGATTTCCTCACCCTGTTCCCAGACGGGAGTTTCAGGCCGGCGCTTCCGGTAGACCGTGCAACCGTAGCGAAAGCGCTCAGCGCCCTGACGGGCGACAAGAAAACAGAGACCTATTCACCACCCCCGTACCGCGACTGGGCCGCGGTCCCCGACCGTGCGAAAACTGCGGTGGCCCGGCTTTACGCTGAAGGTATCATGCGGGGTCGTTCCGAAGGGATATTCGCGCCTCTTGCGCCGCTGACCAGGGCTGAGGCGGCCGCCGTGTTTTACCGGGTGAGGCAGACGTCTTCGGCGCCGAATTAAGTTCCAGCTTCTGCTTCGAACCGTTTTCGGGATAGGGAGAATAAAAAAAGGGAACTCAGTTCCCTCTTTTTTTATTATAAAACCGTGTACCTGTTTAAAAAGGTTTAACCAGGCAAAGCGTTACCGTTCTGTTTCCTGTAGCTTCATCCCACTGCATAAGCTGTTTTTCCATGGCGTTGAGCTGACTGTCGATCTGCGCCCGCGCATCCTCAGGGGCCTGGTTCCGGGCGGCGACCAGACTTTCGTACTCGGCCTTGGTTTGGTTGAAGATATTCGTCACATCACTCTGTTCATCCTGCCGGTTGAGCAGTGTTCCAAGGCCGCCGAGCGCCCGGATGAATTCTTCTGCTTGTGCCGGGCCCACCACAAACTGCAGCACTTCGATGCTGGACTGACCGTCGCTGGTACTGTCGACGCCGGTTCTCCCGGAGGCTCCCCAGAAACGGCCCACATCGAGCGCCTGCGCCTTTGCCGTCCCTAGGTCCTTAACTTCGACCCGCATGACTGTGCTTGACAGCACCCGCTGGATACTCAAGAAAGCATAAGTCGGACGCGGCGCTGCAGCAATCGCAACCGGCCCTTCCGGCGGCTGTTCCTTGGGCGGCGTGGACGGTTGGTCAATACCGCCGGCAGTGCCGGCCGCAGGGGCGGGCGGGTTTTCATTGACCGCCGTTCCAGCCGAAGGCGGCTTTGCGTCCGGTGTTACGGTACCCGGTGAGATAACCGGCCCCGGGGCCGTCGCGTCCGGCGCCGGGGGAACGGTCGGCTGGGTTATTCCCGGCGGCTTCTCCGCCACCAAGTCAACTTGCGGGCCGACCGACTTCAAAAGCCCTAAAACGCCGCCGGAAATTAGTAATACAGCCGCCGCGGCAATCATAAACCGTTTCCATAAAACCGCCAAGTTCTGAGCACTGTGCTCTTGCCTTTCCGCAGTTTTAATCCGCGCCATAACGCCGGCGGAAAAATACGCCGGCGCCTGGGGCGACGGAACCGAACGGAGGCCGGCGCTCAGACGCCGCCCAAGCTCGTATTCCTGCCGGCAGTCCGGGCAGGAATCTAGATGTGCGGCTTCTTCCGGTCTTAAAACTTCCCGGTTTTCAGCCGACCGCAAAATTTTCTTTAACTGCCTGCATCGCATAACACTCACCTAATCCATTCCCGGCAGCGCGAGACCCTTCTTTTTAGCTAACTGATAAACGGTTTTCTTTAAGGCTTCACGCGCCCGGCTTAAGCGGGACTTTACGGTGCCCGGGGCAATCCCGAGCGTGGCTGCGATTTCCTCGTAACTAAATGCTTCCATTTCCCGCAGTATAAGCACCGCCCGATGATCCCGCGCCAGGCGGGACAACGCTTCACGGACCATGCCGTTGAATTCCGCTTCTTCCACGAGTTCTTCGGGTCTTCGGCTGTTGTCCGCTACCTGGCGCGGTAATATGCCTTCCTCCGTAAGAACCGGGTCGTCGAGCGAAAGCTCGTTATGGTTCCGCTGCTTGGCACTGAGCCACAGGTTCACCGCGATCCGGTGAAGATACGTGCCAAAATCAGCCTCACGGCGGAAATTCTTG
>JAGUUY010000081.1 GCA_020063185.1 Bacillota bacterium | reverse complement strand
GCACGCAGAGGACATCACCCGGGAAAATGACGTTGGGGTCCGGAATATGTGGGTTCGCGGCGACAAGCGCCGGCAGCGTAACCCGGAAGCGTTGCGCGATGGTGAACATGGTGTCGCCCCTGGCAACGGTATAACGCCCGAGAAAGCCCGGCGGGCACGTGGGTGGGACGCGCGGTGGCTGGCGGGACATGGAATCACTCCTTTCTTTAGGTTCAACGTGCGACGTGCAACGTTCAACGTTCTAAGTCAGGCTCAGACGGATGGACCTTTTAGGGTCGGTTCACGGTTCATAGTTCACGGTTCACAGTTCATAGTTCGGAGATAGAATACAGAAAACAGAATACAGAATGTTGGAGACAGAATACACCTTAATGACACCCACGGTGCCACCATCAGGGTGAGAATGGCCTTTAATGCTGCTGCGCCGTGTCCGCGTTACCGGCCTTCCACAGAGCGCTCCTTGGGGACAATCGGCAGCGGCCTTTCTTGACCTGACCTTGTTTTCAGGACAGAAGTCAGAATCGGGACCGGGAACAACGGGAAAAAGAAATTTTCAGTTCTAAGGTATGAAAAGGGGAAGGGAAAGGTTACCAACCCGCTGAGCTGCAGGCTGCGGGGGCCGGAACGGGGCAAGTGTTATCGATTACCCGGGGGTATACCGGGGTGCGGTTTGGCATACTTCAGGACGGGTGCCGCGAAGCTCAGAGAACCTTTTTCGGCGCCCAGGATCCGCTCAAAGACCTCCTCGTAAAACGCGAGTTTCCTTTCCAGCACGCCCGCGCCCTGGGGCTCCAGGATGCACTGGGCCAGCTTTGATTTCATAATCATCGACATATGAATGAACAGTTCCGCCGTCTCCTCAGGCGAAGAGGTCCTGAAAAGGCCCTCTTTGACGCCCTGCTCGATAATCCTCTGGTACAGCCGGTGCGCCGACTCAATCATGTTTACGAAAATGGTGCGGATGAGCTTGAGGTTCTCCTCCCGGGAGAGGATTTTAAGGAACATCATCTGTTCCTTGTCATAGGCGGAGTTGTACTCGGCAACTTGCGAGACCATGGCGTTGAGCTTCTGTACGGCATTTAAGTTTTCGTCGGCGGCGATGCTTTCCGCAATTTCCATCGCTCTCGCGTTGTATTCCTTGCCGATCGTCTCCAAAACCTCTTCCTTGGAGGCAAAGTAATAGTAGAAAGCTCCTTTGGAGACGCCGACCCGGTTGATGATATCGTTGACGGAAGTGTTGTCGTAGCCCTTTTCGCAAAACAGCTCAATAGCTGCGTCAAGCAGCTCCCGTCTTCGCACGTCTCCGTCTTTCGAAATCCACAACGATAAGCACACCTTCCGTTTAACCTGACCGCTGGTACATACCGACGGTAGGTATTTACTTGCTGTGGGTATTTTATTATGATATTGGTTGTAAGGTCAACCAGATAATTAACCGGAAGGCTTATTATAAGGCGGGAGTATGAACAATCGGACCGTAGTTAAAATGGACCGGGTCAAGAAGACCTACATTATGGGTGAGGTCACGGTCGAGGCATTGAAGGAAACCTCGCTGGAAATTTTCGCGGGGGAACTGCTGGTTATTTTAGGTCCCAGCGGCTCCGGTAAAAGCACACTGCTGAATATCATCGGCGGCATGGACTCGCCCACCAGCGGCAAGGTTTATGCCGGCGGAGAGGAGCTTGGCAGCGCCGGCGAGGCGCGGCTGACCCGCTACCGGCGCAACGAAGTGGGGTTCGTATTCCAGTTTTTTAACCTTATACCGGACCTTACCGCGCGGGAGAACGTCGAACTCGCGGCCAACCTGGTGGACAACCCGCTGTCGACAGAGGAAGTCATGGAGGAGGTCGGCATGCGCGACAGGATGGACCACTTCCCGTCCCAGCTCAGCGGGGGCGAGCAGCAGCGTGTTTCTATCGCGCGGGCGGTGGTTAAGAACCCAAGATTATTAATCTGCGATGAGCCCACCGGCTCGCTCGACTACAAGACAGGCAGGATGATCCTCGGCCTGCTCGCCAAGATCAACCGGGAGCACGGCAGCACTGTGGTCGTCGTCACGCACAACGCGCCCATCGGCGCGATGGCCCACCGGGTCGCCCGCATGAGCAGCGGCAGGATCGTAGAGATCGGGGAGAACCCGGCTCCGGTCCCGCCGGAAAGGATTGAATGGTAGATGCAGGTCCTTACCAAAAAGCTGTGGCGGACCATCCGCAGCACGCGCGGTCAGTTCCTCGCGATCACGGCGGTCGTGACCGTGGGTATCCTGGTCTACATCTCCATGGCCACCACCGCGGGCAACATGACCCGGTCAAAGGACGCTTTCTATCGTGAGCATAATTTCGCGGACCATTACTTTCACGTAATTAAGGCTCCGCTGGGTGTCTTAAAACGCATAGAGGCTGTACCGGGCGTCGTGAAGGCCACCGGGCGTATCCAGAAGGACGTGCCGGTGATCAAGGAAAACGGCGAACGGGCGACGGCGCGCCTGACCAGTTACCCCCTGCCCATGGAGGGCGAAGTCAACACCCTGCGCGTCCTCACGGGCCGCCCCTTCGTGAAATATCCCGAGGGCGGCGGGGCCGAAGTGCTGGTGGACCCCAAGTATGTCGAAGCCAACGGCCTGGTCCCGGGAGACACGGTGACCGTTGTGGCGGAAGGCAGGCAAGCGCCGCTCACGGTTGTGGGAACGGCGACGAGCCCGGAGTTCATCTACATTATTAAGGATGCGGCGAGCTTTATTCCCGATCCGAAAACCTTCGGCGTCTTTATGGCTCCCCACAACCAGGTGGAGCAAATCCTGAACCTTTCAGGGCAAATCAACCAGGTGCTGGTGAAAACGACCCCGGGGGCGGACAGTGAAAAAGTCGCGGCCGCGGTTAAGGACATCCTCGCGCCTTACGGAAACCTGGCGGATTACCCGCAGAGAGAGCAGTTAAGCGCTTCTATTCTTCAAGGCGAACTGGAACAACTGGCGGTTTCGGCTTTTTTTCTGCCGTCCATTTTTTTGGGGATAGCGGCGCTGATTCAGTTCGTCATGCTCGGGCGGATGGTTAAGACCCAGCGCCTGCAGATCGGAACCATGAAGGCCATGGGGTACGGCAACTTCCAGCTTATTATGCACTACGCCGGTTACGCCGTAATTGTGGGCTTCTGCGGGGCGCTGGCAGGTTCAATCCCAGGCGTCTTTTTGGCCTCTTCCTTTTCCCAGATGTACGCCATGTT
>JAGUUY010000220.1 GCA_020063185.1 Bacillota bacterium | reverse complement strand
GCCGGACAGGTCGCCTTCTACGCGCTGTACTACAGCGGCCGTGGGCGCTTCAACGTCTCCGATCACGTTGAAAACGCCCTCGATCGGGACGAATGCGGCCTGGGGGACGGTAACGTTCACTTTGACATTAAGAACCTGGGCAAGCGCTGTTACGGCGTTGCCGATGCCGATATTACCGATTTCTCTTAACGCGTCAACGTACTGCTCCAATAGTGGATCCCCCTTCACTGAGGCCGCCACCCGTTTTTCGGTAAAAGCACGGGTAACTTTTGTCAAAACAGAGTTCACGGTAATTGAAAATCGTTTCGCTGGAGCCGACGAACAGGTAGCCGCCGGGACTTAACGCCTCATTAAACAAACGGTTGATCCTGTCCTGCGCGTCCCTTGTAAAATATATCTGCACATTCCGGCAGATAATTAAGTCGTAACCCTTGCCGTAAGGATCCTTAAGTAAGTCGTGAAGCTTAAAGGCGACCCGTTTCTTTAATTGTTCGCTGAAGACGAAGCAGCCGTTTCCCTCGCGAAAGTGCATGGCACGCCGCGCCTGCGAAACGTTTCGCAGCAAATCTGCCGCATAAACACCATTGGCGGCCGATTGGAGGACTTTTTCGTCGATATCCGTAGCTTCAATGCGGTGGCGGCGCCCCGGAGTCAATTCCTCAAGGATCATGGCTGCGGAATAAGGTTCGGCGCCGTTTGAGCAGGCCGCGCTCCAAATTTTTAGGACCATTCGGTTACGTAAAAGCTCCGGGAATACCTTCTCCTCGAGAACGCGAAACATTGCCGGGTCACGAAAGAATTCCGTCACGTTGATCGTCAGGTAATCTTTAAACTCTTTAAACACGTCTGGATCCTGGACCAGCAGCCGATAATAGGTCAGGTAATCGGCTGTTTTATGGCGTGACATCAAGCTGTTAATACGACGGTGCAACTGCGTTTCCTTATAGCTGCGCAAGTCAAGGTTGAACGTTTCGTCTATCTTCTTTTTAAAGGCGCCAAAATCCATCCGTATCAGATCTCCTTCACTTGAGACCCGAGCATTCTTACGATTACCCGGCCGGATACGGTATGAAGCATCATTGTTCGACCTTTGGACCCACCGACATCTTCAGCGACAATCCTGATTTTAAGAGTTTTCAGGGTCTCCCGCACGGCTTCGATATTTCGCTCGCCTATATTCAACTCGAATTTTCTATCCGCGCCCGTGAACATTTGCGCTCCGCCGGCGATTTTGGCCTCAAGAAACCGGCGGTCCGCTCCCGTTTTCAAGACCTCTTTCAGAAATACTGGGATACCCAAATCCGCAAATTTGGCAGGCTTATGTGCGCCCCTGGTAAAGTCCGCCACTCTGGGAAGCATGACGTGCAGGAGCCCGCCGACCCTGTTAAATCCGTCATATAAGGTTACCCCAACACATGAACCAAGCCCGAGTGTGACGATTACCGCAGGCTCCCTGCCCACTTTGAATTCGGCTATTCCAACTTGTATTTCAAGCATCCCGTTCAACCCGAGTCTTCTTGCCTTCTCAAACAATTGTCGTCCCCCTAAGCCGCGCGAATCGCTGAAACTGTAAAATTAAGGTGGTCAGCGCATGCTCCCCACTTGGTTTATGGCCTTGTCCAAAGTTTCTTCCTGCACCCGCAAAGCCCTCTGGTTCAACTGATAGGCGCGTAAACTAAGAAAAAGTCTGGCCATTTCCGCGCCCCAGTCAACGTTGGACCCCTCCAAATAACCCTGTTGTATAAAGGCAACCGGATCAGATTCTTGAGAGCCTTCATTTCTGAAATATCCCTTATCTTCTTTCGCCAGCATGTTCAAGTCTTCGAAATCCACCATTGCGAGCTTTCCCACCCGCCTGTCACCCACGGTTACGGTTCCGTCAGGTGAAATTTGAAATTGCCCGCTGCGAACTTCCAAAGGACCTTCTTCCCCCAAAACCCTGTCTCCGCCTCCGGTGACAAGGAACCCCTCGCTATCGACAGAAAGGCAGCCCCCCCGGAAATAACGCTCCCCACCGCCGGTGTCGACAATGAGAAAACCGTTGCCGGTTAAGGCTACATCCTTGAGGTTACGGGTGTTTTCCAGCGGTCCCTGTTCGAATCCGATTTTTATTTCGGCAATCTTTCCCCCATAAGAGGCCTGTCCAAGGGAAGCGGTTTCTCTACTCGGCCCCAGCCGCATCAAAAGAACCTCAGGGAAACTTTCCGCGTTAAGACGGCTCTGTTTGTAGCCTTGTGTCGCTACATTCGCGATATTATGCGCGGTAATGTCTATTCCCGATTGTTGAACCTGGAGTCCGGAAGCGGAGATGTAGATCCCTCGAAGCATTGATTATCCCTCCTTTCTGATTTGCCCAAGGTTCAAAATGAGCTCAATTTCCCCCTTGCTTCGCCCGAACTGACGCGCAAGTTCCGTGACTTTTTTCCCCCGTTCGAACCCTTTACGGACCATGTCATAGGCCGCAGGCTCACTCGACGGGCGTGCGTTCCGGCTCAGTACGAGTCCCGTGCGGTGCTCAATGGACTCGAACCGTTCTTTAAGTTCGAGACAAACGGCGGTAAGCGCATCCAGCTTGCTGTTGATAGCGGCAATACGGCCTTCAAGGTCAAGTTCCTCGACGGTAACGGCTTCCTGAATGTGCGCGGCAAAGTCTCTCTGCCGTTTAAAGCGAATCATAAACCACAAAAAACCCCCGCAGAAGACAAACATCAGCGCCAACAGAATACCGGCAGTGAAAACTAACATCTAACGTACGCTCCCTGCCTCGGATAATGAGCTCATTATTTCCCGCAGTTTCTTGATCGCCTTGGCGTGCAACTGGCACACACGCGACTCCGAAACGTTGAGGACCCGGCCGATCTCCTTTAAGGTGAGTCCTTCCTGGTAATACAAGGCTAAAACAAGCTTCAATTTTTCATCGAGGCGGCTGATCGCTCGTTCCAGTATTTTGTGGTCCTCCTTATCGTTAAGCGCCTCAAGCGGGTCCGGACTCAAAGGGTCTTCGATCAAGTCGCCCCAAGAGAGCTGGCTCCCGTTGCTCACGTTTACCACTTCTTCCAGGGATGCCGGGCATAAAGCTTGAAAATAACCGGTTACTTTCACCAACTCGGCAGGGGTTATGCCCAAAACTATGGCCAACTCTTCGTCCGAAGGCCTCCGCCCGGTTTTTTTCTCCATTTCCTCCCTTACCGCGTTGACCTCCTGCATTCGCTGCCAGAGACTTCGCGGTAACCAGGTGAGCCGCCGGACCTCGTCCAGCATTGCCCCCCTGACGCGCCTGTAAGCGTAAGCTTCGAAATCGGTGCCGTGGTCGGGGTCAAAGCGTTCTATCGCCGCCATCAACCCAAAAATACCCGCGCTCTCCAGATCCTCCTGACTGATCCATGGCGGTAGTCGTACCGCAAGGCGCCCCGCCAATTGTTTAACCATCGGCAGGTGTTTTAAAATTAACTCCTGGCGCGCCGTTTCCTTTCCGTTAACCTTGTATTCATGCCATACCTGCTCCACTGCCATTCGACCTCCTCCCCTCTTTACCCGAACCCAAGTTTTACCCCTGCTTTGCGATTCCGGCGACAACCCGCCGGGCTGTCCCTTTTTGCCATTATTCGTCAGTTGCGCACCGGGCTTAAATCCGCTTTGCTTATTGCAGCCGCTTCTGCTCCATCATCTTCCAGAAAATATAACTGAATATCTTATCTTTCTGGTTCTGCGGCAGTTCCAGGAACTCCAGGCCAAGATGGTAAACCCTCTGGTTGTCCATAAGAATAGGTTCTTGACGCTTTACCTGCGCTTTGGTGGCGATTTCATAAAAAGTATCACGCACCGGCAATTGGAACTTAAGCTGAAGGCGCGTGCCGACCTCAAACGGTTTATCCGTGACCAGGCGCAAACCGCCCGCGCTGAGGTCCAGCGCGTTGGCGTGTTTAAAGACCGGCCGCTCGTTTTCCTCGGGTATTTCTGCGTAAAACACGTCGTGCAAAGTGCACAACCGCACGTCCCGGCGGCGTTGCACCCGCTTTAGTTTTTCCGGGAAAGAAATGCCGAAAAGGAGCACCTTGTCTTCACGCCGCCCCACAACCGAGGTTTCAAAAAAGAAGAGTTCACTATCGCCGATATATTTGACGTTGACCCGATCCCCCTCCGAGAGCAAGAGCGGAATCTGACTGCGGTAAGGTACGGCAATGTATATCGTATCCGCGGTTATGTCCTCCACCGCCGAAACGTAATACTCTTCGGTACCCTCCAGGGACACCTCTATCCGCTGGCTGATTGTAAGTGTTACTCGCTCCATGGCCGGACTCTTCCCCCCTACCTGAACAACCTTAATAATCGGTCAATGAACATATCCGCAGCTTGAGGGCTGCGGTCCCTGCCCTCGATTAAACCGTCGGCAATCCGTATAAGATTTCCGGCGGCCGTCGACGAAGGCTTACTGAGAACAAAAGGCTGTTGCTCCTTCACCCCCTGACCTACCACACCGTCTTCCAGGATAGCACCCAGAAAACCGAGGTTGAAATCGAGGAACCTGCCGCACACTACCTGGAGCTTTTGTGCCGCCCGGCAGGCCTCCTGCTCATCGCGCGCCCTGTTTACCACCAGGCGGGCTTCCGAATGCACCTTGAACTTGGCGAGGACCTTGAGCAAACTATAGGCGTCGGTCAGTGAGGTCGGTTCGGGCGTTATCACCAGAAGTATTTCTTCGGCGGCGCTCACGAAGCCCAGCACATTTTTGGAAATGCCGGCGCCTGTGTCCACCAGTACAAAGTCGGTCCTTGCCCTCAAGAAAGGCAGGAGTTCAAGGATGCGCCGGCGCTGAGTGGAATCCAGATGGGCCAGTTCGTTCACGCCGGAACCGCCGGAAACGACCTGTAAACCCCCGGGCCCGGCATATATTACTTCTTCGATGGTTTTGTTTCCATAAAGAAATTCGTAAAGAGTATAAGGTGGTGTTATCCCAAGCATCACTTCGATATTGGCCAGGCCGAGGTCCGCGTCAAAAAGGAGTACTCTTTGCCCCCTCCGCGCAAGCGTCAAGCCGAGGTTGACCGCCAGGCTCGTTTTCCCGACACCGCCTTTTCCGCTCGTCACGGCTACCACCCGTGGACCGGTCATTCCTCGCCGGGGCCGGTGAGGTTCGGCGCTATTCCGACCGGCGAAGGCCCGCAGCTTGAACGCCTGATCCATCAGCGCACCCCCCTTTCAAAAGCAACTCGGCCAGTTTTCGCGGCTGCAACTCCTCGATGTCGTCGGGTACGCTCTGGCCGTTCGTGACGTAAACAACAGGAAGCCTTACGTCACACACCAGGTTCAGCAGTGAACCGAAAGCTTCGGTTTCATCCAGTTTGGTAAAGATGAGCTTGTTGTAACCAAGCCGCTTGAAGTCTTCCGACGCCCTCAAAATATCTCTGTATTTAGTGTTGCAGCCCAATACCAGAAAAATGTCGCACGGCTTTGGTATTACTTCAATGAACCCTTTCAGTTCCAGCACTTGCCGCAGGTTCCCGGAAGGCCTTCCTGCGGTGTCGATCAATATGTGATCGGCGTGCTTGTGGCCTGCCAGTATTTGCTTCAGTTCGGTCGGCGTCAGCGCAACCTCGAGCGGGACATCGATAATTTCGGCATAAGTCCTTAGTTGTTCCACCGCACCGATGCGGTAGGTATCGATGGTAATAAGGGCCACTTCTTTACGGTGGAACAAATTGAACTGGGCGGCCAGTTTAGCCATGGTGGTCGTTTTTCCTACCCCCGTCGGGCCGATGAAGATACTTGTGTGCGCGACCGGGTTATCCTTGTAAACCGGTTCGACCATCCGCGTTATCCTATCGACCAGCACCGTTCCCGCCGCGCCGTCATGGCTGAAACAGCCCCTGGCCGATTCTTCCTCCAGCCCGCTTATCAACTCAGCGACAATTCCTTCTTTAATTTCCAGTTGGGAAATCATATGCCGGCCTAATCTGCCGGGGTCTTCCCCATCTACCGGTTCGCAGCCCTTTCGAGAGAGCAGTGTCAGGAACTCTTTAACTTCAAGCAACTCACGGCGCAGACTGACTTCTTGTACATGATCCGTTTGTACGCCGTCCGGCGCGGCGGTTATGAAAAGGTCCTCTTTGGGCGTCAACCCGGCGGGCGTTTGGTGTGCGGATGGCACCTTATCTGGCGGTTGCTCGTCAAGCGCCGCCGTCACCTCCAATTGAGGGGCCATGAATCCCAAAAGACCGCGTCCCCGTACCCAACGGCTTGAAATGATCACCGCTTCGGGCCCCATATCGTGTTTGATAAGGGCGACCGCCTCTTGCATATCCCGGGTCGTAAACCGCTTAATCTTCATCCCACATCACCGTCCCGACGGCTTCAACCTCAACGTCCGGCGAAACTTCAATATAAGAAAGCACGGCCAGTTGGGAGAATTGTTTTTCTGTAAGCTGCCGCAAAGGTAGGCGCGCCGCCGGAGAACACAGTATTACCGGCTGTACTCCCTGGTTAGTCACACGTTCCAATACCTCCTTCAGCTTTTCCGCAACCCGCTGGGCCTTCCGGGGTTCAAGAACGAGGAATCCACCCGCCGGCGGCTGCTTTTGCTGGGCGGCTTCAATAAAGGCCTGCTCAAGCCGCGGGTGTAAGGTAATCACCTGAAGCCGCCCGTCTGAGATATACTGGCGGGTAATCGTTCTGGCCAGCGCCGCCCGCGCGCGTTCGGTTAAATAATCGGTATCGCGGCTTGCCAGGGCGGCATCCGCAATCGCTTCCAAAATGCCGACGAGGTCGCGGATAGGCACTCTCTCCCTCAAGAGGTTCTGAAGCACTTTCTGAATCTCGCCCAGACTCAAGAGGCCGGGAACCAGTTCTTCCACAAGCGCAGAGTGCTTTTCTTTCACCGCGTCGAGAAGCTCTTTAGTTTCCTGACGCCCCAAAATTTCGGCGGCGTTTCGTTTGATAAACTCCGAAAGATGGGTAATAAGCGCCGTTGCGGGATCGACGACCGTGTATCCCTCAGCTTCCGCGGCCGCCCTGTCGGCGGCGCCGATCCACCAGGCCTCAAGCCCGAAAGTGGGTTCGCGGGTGGGTATTCCTTTAATTTTGTCCTTGCCGCCCACGGGGTTCATGGCGAGATAGTAGCCGGGCATCAATTCACCACGTGCCGCCTCAACCCCGCGGAGCCTAAACACGTAAGCATTGGGTTTCAGCTGAAGGTTGTCGCGTATTCTTACCGGGCGCACGTATATCCCGAGATCGGCCGCGCACTGCCTCCTGACTGCCGCCACCCGCGGCAGGAGGTCGCCTCCCTGGTCCTCCTGGGTGAGGGGCACGAGGCTGTAGCCGATTTCTATTTCCAGAGGGTCAACTTGAAAATAACTCAACACGTTTTCCGGCTCTTTCCGGGTTTCCTTCACCCGCCGCACTTGATGCTCTTCGTCAGCCGTCTTCCGGCGCTGTTCCTCCTGCACCATACTGTAGCCCAAAAATCCGGCGGCCCCGGCCAGGCTCAAAAATAACAGGTTCGGCATCGCGGGTACGCAACCGAGAACCGCAAAGACAGCCGCAACAACGAACAAGACTCGTGGGTATGAACTGAACTGGCGGGAAAGCTCCCGGCCGAAGCTGGACTCCGCGCTGGCCCTGGTCCCCAAAATGCCTGTCGCGGTAGAGACCAGTACCGCGGGAATCTGCGTGGCCAAACCGTCCCCGATGGTCAGGATGGTATAGGTATGGAGCGCTTCGTAAATATCCATGCGCATGACGAGAAGGCCGATGACCAAACCGCCGATAATGTTGATAGCGGTGATCACTAAACCGGCGATGGCGTCGCCCCGGATAAACTTGGTGGCGCCGTCCATCGAACCAAAGAAATCCGCCTCGCGCTGGAGCCGCCGCCGCCGGTCCCTGGCTTCGGTCTCCGTTATCAACCCGGCGTTGAAATCCCCGTCAATGGCCATCTGTTTGCCCGGCATCGCATCCAGCGTAAACCGTGCCGCCACCTCGGAAACGCGGCCCGCACCGTTCGTTATAACTACAAACTGGATCACGGTGATGATCAGAAAAACGATGAAGCCGATAATGTAACTCCCCCCGACTACAACCCCACCGAAAGCGGCGATTACATTTCCTGCCGCCGCCTGCCCCAAAATGAGCCTGGTCGAAGAAATATTTAAGGATAAACGGAAAAGCGTCAGAACCAGTAAAAGCGTCGGGAAGACCGAAAACTGGAGCGGCTCGGTGGTAAACAGCGTAATAAGCATCACCATTAATCCGAGCCCCAGGCTCAGCAGTAGAAAGATGTCCAACATGGCGGGCGGGATGGGGATAATGATTAAGAGAACAACGCCGATCACCAGCCCTGCAATGATCAGGTCGCCGTACCGCCTCATAATGTTGGTCCCGACCGCTTCAGCCGGCATTTTAATTAAACCTCCGCAACGTTAAGGGTTTTTGCGCAAACGGTACACCAGGGCGATGATCTCGGCCACCGCCTGGTAAAGGACTACCGGAATCTCTTCCCCCACTTCGACCTTTTGATACAGGAAGCGAGCCACGGACCGGTCCTCGATGACCGGGACCCCATGCTCCTCGGCCACCTTTTTAATGCACATGGCAAGATAGCCCGCGCCTTTGGCCACGATACGCGGCGCACTCATTCCTTCTTCGTAGGCCAACGCCACCGCCACGTGGACCGGGTTGGTGATGACTACCGTTGCTTTGGGGACCTGCTGCTGAATCCTATTCAGCATCGCCTGCCGCTGGCGGCGCCTCAGCCACCCTCTGACCAGCGGGTCGCCCTCCGTCTGCCTGTACTCCTCTTTAACTTCTGTTCTGGTCATCATCATCTCTTTCTGGTGCGTCCGCCTCTGGAAAATGTAATCCAAAACGGCCAGCCCCAGATATGCGACGGCGGCTGTCGCCGCGATACGGAAAACCATATCCGTTACGAGTATCAGGCCTTTGGCAGGTGTGGCGTTCAGGAGAATCAAGAGGGCGCCGAGGTCCCTGCGGACCAACCAGAAAACCAACCCGCCGATGGCGCAGACCTTGAGAAGCGCTTTGGCAAAATTCATCGCCCCTCTAACCGAAAACAGCCTCGCCAGACCTTTCGTGATACTTATTCTTTCAAGTTTCGGGACCAGTGCCTGGGGCGAGAAAAAAAATCCCACCTGGAGCAGGTTGACCGCAATCGCGGCCAGCAGCGCGACCAAGAAAATCGGCGCCAGAATCTGGAGACAGAAGGCGCCGGCCGACCACAGGATAGCGGTCGCGCTCGCCGTGGTCAGTTCCCAACTGGTAAAACTCGTTAAATAGTGCACCCAAACACGTGCGATATAGTAAAAAAACCAGTCCTTAAGCACGTAGCACACGAGAATTAAACACAAGAAAACCGATGCCGGCACCAGGTCCGGAGACCGGGCCACGTTACCCTTTTGCCTGGCTTCCAGCAAGCGTTTTGGGGTTGCGGGTTCAGTTTTTTCCTGTCCCTGACCGAAAAGAGACATTTACGCCAACCCCCGCACCAAAATATGGACGTCTGCCACCATACGCTGAAAGACTTTCCCGAGCACTACACCCATTACCGGCAACAGGCAGGCCATCACTATAAGCCCGGCGGTAATTTTCATGGGAAAGCCCAGCATAAACACGTTTATCTGAGGCACCATCCTGATCAGAATCCCAAGGGATACGTCAATGACCACCATGACGGCCAAAACGGGCGCCGCTAACTGCAGCGCCGTGGCGAACATGCCGTTTACAAACTGTGCGATGATTAACGCGGTGCCCGCTTTGATCGCGCCTCCGGTCAGCGGAATCAGTTCAAAGCTTCTGACCAGTGCGGCCAGAACCGCGTGGTGGGCGTCGATTGAAAAGAAGATGATCACGCCGACAAAAAACATAAACTCGGCGATAATCGTGTTTTTCGCGCCGGAAAAGTCCAAGAGCTCTGCCGCAGCGAAGCCGATTTGAACGCCGATAAACTGCCCCGCAATCCGCACTGCGTGGAACACCATCGCGGCCGTAAACCCTATTCCTAACCCGATAAGCACTTCACCGGCAAGGTTCAGGGTATAACCCAGCGCGGTCTCAGCGACTGCTGACGTTCCCGCCACAATCGGCGCCACCGCCAGCGCCAGAACGAACCCGAAGCCTATTCTCACCTGCGCCGGTACGTTCGTTAAAGCAAAAAGCGGGAAAACGACGGCGAAAGCCGTAATTCTTGCGAAGACCAGTAAAAATACTGATAAGTAACCGGGTTCCAACGGGATACCCCCCTGTTGTCTTACCGTAGGCTATTGCATAATCAGCGGAAATTGATCGAACAACGTTACGGTGAAATTAGTCAGCATCCTGACGAAAAACGGGAAAAAAACAATCAGCGTCAAAAGCACCGCAAAAATCTTGGGTACGAAGGAAATCATCTGGTCCTGAATCTGGGTTGTAGCCTGAAAGATGCTGATCACCAGGCCGACGATCATACTGACTACCAGCGCCGGGCCCGCAATAAACAGGACCAATAACAATGCCTGGTTAATCATGCTAAGCGCCAAGGACTGGGACATGCTGCTTTCCTCCCAAACCGGCCGCTAATGCAGCGCTACCGGAAGCTTTCTACAAGCGACTTGACCACCAGATACCACCCGTCGACCAGGACAAAGAGCAATAGCTTGAACGGAAGTGCAATCATTACCGGCGGCAACATAAACATACCCATAGACATCAAAATACTTGCCACCGCCATGTCGATGACCAAAAAAGGCAAATAAAGCAGAAATCCCATGGTAAAAGCCGTTTTAAGCTCGCTGATGATGAAAGCCGGGATGGCGACCGAAAGCCTTACTTCATCCCTCGTGCGCGGCGGCGGTGTCTTAGACAGGTGGACGAACAGCGCCAGGTCTTTCTCACGCGTTTGCTTGAGCATAAATTCCCTTATGTGCTTTGCACCCTTGTCCTGCGCCTCTTCCTGCGTGATCTGATTGTCAAGAAACGGCTGCAGAGCGTCGCGGTTAACCCTGTCGTATACCGGAGCCATAATAAATACGGTCAGGAAGAGCGCCAGCCCTATCACAACCTGGTTAGGCGGTGTCTGATGCGTACCCAAAGCGTGCCGCAGCAACGAAAGGACGATGACGATCCGGGTGAACGACGTCATCATTATCAGGAAAGCCGGTACGAGGGTTAAGACCGTTAAAAGAATGAGGAGTTTAACGCTGTCTACGACCTGGGCAGGGCTATTCGCTTGTCCGACGGAAAAGCTTACAGCCGGTATGCCTACCGGTTCGGCCATTACCGGGTGGCTGCCGCCCATCACTAGTAGGACAAGAAATACAAGAGTCCACTTGCCCCGCATCTTTCTCCCTCCAAACCCTGCTGGCGAAACCCCAAAAACGTTTTGTGTTCCGGCGGCACTCGCCTTAGCGGCGCCGCATCATCATCTGGCGGACTTTGGCTGCAAAAACCTGCTCAAATCCCACGACAGGTGGATTAACTACGTCCGGGAACTCCTCGTTAAGCTCCTTGAGAATCGAGACGGCGCCTTCCCCGTGCCCGCACAGGTAAGCTCGCTGCCCGATCTTCACGATGCTCACCGTGGTTTTGGGTCCCAAGGGAACCTGTTCGATTACCTGGATATAACGGCCGGCGCCTCCCGGCAACAGCTTTCGTGAAAGACCAAACCGTAAAAAAACGTAAATAAGTCCGACCACTAAAGGCAAACAGATGCAGAGACGCACAACGGCCCAGAACAGCTCACCAGCCATTACCGACGGCCCCCGTTTGTGGATTTCGTGGTGAATGAATGGCGCTGATGCGGATCGCAAAAATCTCGTTCAGCACCAATACTTCACCCCGAGCAAACTTCTGGTTATTGATAATCAGGTCCACCGCATCACCCGCAGACCGGTTCAGCTCTATTACCGCGCCTTCTCTTAACTCCAATATCTCCCTGGTTTTCATCATCGTTTCGCCGAGTTCCGCCACCAGGTTTACCTTAACTTCTTCCAAAAAACCAACTGCTGTTTTCATAGGCAGCGCAGCCGCCAGGCCGGCGTCGAGCGCAGGAAACTGAACCTTGCTGACCGCTGAGTCTTCCCTGTCGAGGTTGGCGAGAAACAGGCGGATTTCTTCTTCGTTCATCATAGCGTTCACCTATTGCACCAGGTATTCGGAAAGATAGATGTCACTTATCTCTTTCCCCCCCAGGTGACTGTTAATTTCCCGGATGAGTTCCCGTTTCAATTTCTCCGCGCCGTCCGGAGCGGATACTTCCGCATTTGTTTTCTGGCGTAAAAGCCGTATTACACCGTCCCGCATGGCGAACTTGTGCTCCTCGAGTTCCTTGGCGTGTTTGTGGTCGCCGGTATATGCCAAAACAATCGTAACTCTTAAATAATGGGCGGTGTCCCTGTCCGCAAGATTGACCACAATGCTGTCCAGTTCCATAGTCTCAAGCTTGGCCTTCTTAGCCGGGGCCGCATCCGGGCTTTTGGGGCTGGAAAAAAGGAGGAACTTGGCCGCGGCTGCCCCCGCGGCCAAGACCAGCACTAACGCCAAAACTAAAAGAATTTTTTTTCTACCGCCCTTGGGCTTCTTCGGAAGTGCAGCTTCCGGGGCGGCGCCATTATAATCTGCCATTAACTCACCACTTTTTTACCGTTTCAGATCGATCAGTTCCCGCAGCATTTCATCCGAGGTGGTGATTACCCTGGCGTTCGCCTGGTAACCGCGCTGCGTCGTTATCATGCTGGTAAACTCCTGCGCGAGGTCTACATTGGACATCTCAAGACACCCTGAGCGGACAATTCCGCGCCCTTCCTCGCCGGGTTGGCCGGGTGCAGGGTCGTCACCCCCGCCGGTCCAGTTGGTGACGCCTGGGGTTATGTCCCACAGGTTGGAGCCGATTCGCTGCAGACTCTCAACATTGTTAAAGGTGACAATCCCTACCACAAAAGTCTCCGTGGTCCCGTCGGACGCCGTTGCGGTGATGGTCCCGTCCGTGCTGACGCTGATTGCCGCAATCTGGTCCGGGGACACCGTGCTGAACTGGAGGTCTCCCTCGGTCGACTGGACCCTGTGGCCGGATGTGGTCACAAGATACCCGTCTTTGTCAATGTAAAAGGTGCCGTCGCGGGTATACATGGGGTTTTCCACGGTGGTCCCGGCACTGTCGACGGCTTTTACTACGAAAAAGCCGTTTCCTTCGATGGCCAGGTCGAGCGAACGGCCTGTCACTTGGAGCGCCCCCTGCGCAAACACGTTGTCAATCGCCGCCAGCCCCACACCCAGACCGATTTGCGTCGAGCTTACAGCGGTGCGCCCTACCAACTGGGCAAGCACTTCCTGAAAGTTAGCCCGCCCGGTCTTGTACCCTGTGGTGTTAACATTCGCAATGTTATTCGCCAATGTGTCCATCCGCATCTGATGGGTCCGTAAACCGCTGACGCCTGAAAACAAAGAGCGAATCATTTCATTATCCTCCTTTTTTTACGGGCTGCCTCTGTCGTTCGGCAACCCCCGGACCCCCTTACGGACCGGTCCGTTGAAATGTTTTACATGCCAAAACTGTTTTACTTAACGATTACCGCGCCGTCGATGTTGGTAAAGACCGAACCCGGTTCGTTTGCCACAGCTGTAATCACGGTCTTGTTTACAGTGCTGGCGATCAGCGAAAGCTCGCCGTACACCAGGAGAACCTCGCGCGTACCTTTGCTTGCGGCAGTGTCAATGGCGCCTTTGATTTTTACCAGGTCCTGAACGGTCAGGGTTATGTTTCTCTGCCGCAACCTTTTCTCGGCATGGGCGGAAAGCTGAACGCGGTCTGACTCCTGCAGCTTTGTCTGGAGTACGTTTTGAAACCCGCCCGCCCCCACGCGCGCCGCCGTGGCCGGTATGGTCGTAGCTATTCGGATGCCTGCTACTTGTTCGACCATTTACCTTACCTCCAGCAGGTTACTGGAATCGAACTGCTTGCCGTCGACCATAAGTGAGATATTTCCCTGGGAAAGCAGTATCTTCTCCACTATACCCGCCAGGATTTCATGTCCGTCCGTAACAAGCACCTCGTGCCCAATCAGTGCCGTCGCCTGGTTTAAGGCCTCAAGCCGGTAAACGGCTTCCATTTTACTGCTCAGGTTTATCATTTGCTCGAGCAAAGCCATCTGCGCTATCTCCGTAACAAAGGCCCCCGGGTCATTCGGGGCAAGGGGATCCGGGTGGCTCATCTGGGCGAGCAGGATTTTTAAGAAACCATCTTTCCCGAGCATACCGGTGACACTGGCGTCAGCGGTCTTCGGCGCGGCGCTGTTAACGGGCGAAATATCCGCAAGCACGTTGTGACCTCCTTTTAAACCAGATAGTTGATCCCCTCATCAATCACGGCCTCCGGGTGCGGCGAGTCGCCCTCGGAGAACCAGAAACCGGTCCGCCACTGATGAAGCTGCGGGCCGAACCCCCGCCCGTGCTCCTGGTTAACGGATACATAAGTCTCGCCAAGGTCCAGACCGATGCGCCCAAGTTCCGCTCTCAACTCGGGGACTGCGGCCGTTAAGGCCTCTTTGGCAACCACGTCGTTAGCGAAGAAATGAATTTTCAGCTCGCCGCCGTCGAATGCCACACGTACGGCAACGCTCCCCAACTCGGGCGGGTCGAGGTGGAACTGGAGCCTGACCACGCCTGCATGCCCTTCAAGACTACCAAGCCGGTGCGCGATTCTCTGGGATAGTAATCCGGGCAAGTCCGCCAGCGGTATTTTCCCGACGCCGTTGTTCTGTTGGGTCTCCACCGGAAGCGTTCCCGCATGCCTTAGGCCCTGAGCGACCTCCTGTCCTATTCGTGCCGGCTCCACCCTTGGAGCATCGGCTGGTGCGTCGGCGGGCGCACTTTTTTTGATTGCTTGGACGGGCGCCGTCTCAGCAGTACCTGCGTTACCTCGATTGGCCGCGACCTGGCCGACCGGCGGGGCTTGTGACGGTATAACTCGCCCGCTGCCCTCCAAAGGAGCTTTCTGCGTACCGGCCGCATGCTGGCTGCTCGTGGTCCCATGCGCTGGAACCGGGTGCGCCGAGGACATATCAGCGGGCTGTGCAGAAACGTTCGGGGCCGCCTTTTGTCCTTCAACCAGGGACCTTTCCACCGGGTTCGCCGGCGCGCTCCCAGCCTTTATTCCCAAGGCGGATTGTGTGCTACCGGCGGTTGGAGCTTCGTGCCCCCGCACGGCTTCTGGGTGCACGCCGGGCCGGGATGCGCCTCCACGGCTTATGCCGGCGGTTCCTCCATGTGCCCCGCGTTCCGTATCCACGGCCTGCGGTTCCGGCTGCGCCACCGTCGTAACCTTTATCGCAGCCGCTTGCAACGTATCCCCAGCCGGTGCGCGATTAAGAGGTTGGGACGGGTTCCCTCCGTGGGTCAAGACCGGCTCGGATTCCGCCCTGATTTCCGCGGACACAACTGACCGCGCGTGGTTCATGGTAACATCTCCCGCCGTTACAGGCGCAGCAGTCCGACTATAGTTCACACCAGCGTCTGCCTCCGCCCCGGCGGCCGCCCGACCGGGAGAGAAAATGCTATTACCGGTACGTTCCGACGGTCCAGGAACCTCCCCAAACCGGACGGCGGCGCTCCCAGCAGAGATCTCCGGGGCAAAAGCGCGGTCGGTCTCCAAGCGGGTAGCTGCGCAGGTGTTGCCGTCAGGTTCGACCAATGGGTCCCGTGTCCCCGGAACACTGTCAAAACCGCGGGATATTGTAGGCGCGGGAAAAGCCGCAGGCTCGTCCAGACTATTCCCATACATTTCCGCCTTCTGGTCAGGCCCGTCCCCGGCCTGTGAGGGAAACTCTATTCCGCTGCCCTCCAGGACCACTGCGAAGTCAACCATGCGCGCCGCCGCCGCTGCGGCCGGGTCGGCAGCCTGTCTGATCCATACAGGCAGCCCGAAACTATAATGAACTTCGGTCATTTATTCACCCCCTTTCGTTATTAATTTAGAATTTTTAGCGGTAAACACGAGTTGTGAAACCTCGTCGTTCTCCCGCCGTTCCTTGCAGGCCTCTTCTTCCAGGAAAACCGCATACCGGCGTTCTTTAACCTTCTCAACCGTGAGACGGTCCTGACGCGCATCCAGAAGCTCCGCTCTACATTCGGCTACCCGTTCGGCCGCAAGGTCCAGTTCAGAAGCTTTGGTCCTTACCTCCCGCCGAAGCAAGTCCCGATAAACAGCCCACTGTTGCAGCTCCCACAATGTTTTTCCGTCTTCCTTCATGCTTTCCGAATATTCCTCGGCAGCGGCTTTCAACTGTTCCTCCCGTTCTACCTCTTCCCGTTGCGCCCTGGCCAGGGCCTGGATCTTTTGTTCCTCTTTTACCGCCCGGCATTTAAGGACCGGCTCCAAGCGGAAGCGAAAGCGCCTCAATGGTCCTCCCCCCCAACACTAAGCAAACGGGCTTCGCATGCTTCGAAATTCGTATATTCCGCGGGTTCCTGCCGGAGAAAATCGAGCAACGCGCCGTGGACCGAAATCGCCCGGTCAATGGTCTGATTCGACCCGGCAACGTAAGCCCCGATGTTTATCAGGTCCTCTGCCTGGCGGTACGCCGCCAGCAATTCGCGCTGGCGTCCCGCGGCCTGCTGGTGATCCAACGCCGTGACATCGGGCATCAAACGGCTGACGCTTTCCAGAATGTCGATTGCCGGGTAGTGGTTGGCTACGGCCAGCTCTCTTTTCAGCACTATATGTCCGTCAATAATGCTACGGACTGCATCGGATACCGGCTCGTTCATGTCGTCACCTTCCACGAGCACGGTGTAAAAACCGGTGATGGAACCGGTTTGGGTGTTTCCCGCCCGTTCAAGCAACCTTGGTAGAAGCGCAAAGACCGACGGAGGGTAGCCCCTGGTTGTCGGCGGCTCGCCGACCGCCAGCCCCACCTCGCGCTGCGCCAGGGCGAAACGCGTTACCGAGTCCATAAGTAAAAGCACGTCGCGTCCGTTGTCACGAAAATACTCCGCTATGGTAGTGGCCACAAAGGCCGCCCGGAGCCGCAGGAGCGCCGGCTCGTCGGACGTCGCGACCACGACCACCGATTTTTTCAGCCCTTCAGGACCAAGGTCTTTTTCAATGAATTCAAGAACCTCCCGCCCACGCTCACCGACCAGGGAGATTACGTTTACATCGGCACTACCGAACCGTGCAATCATTCCCAAGAGCACGCTTTTACCGACTCCGCTCCCGGCGAATATGCCTAACCGCTGGCCGCGCCCGCAGGTAATAAATCCGTCAATCGCCCGCACTCCGGTGGCAAATACATCATCGATCCGCCGCCGGTTTAACGGGGGCAGGGGCCGGTTGTTCACCGGCATTGGGATGCCGCGGGGTAACGGCTCGCCGTCTATCGATTCTCCCATCCCGTTCAAGACCCTCCCCAAAAGGTGTTCGCCGACCCTTACGGTAAAAGGCCGCCGGCGCGGCTCTACGCGGCACCCGGGGCAAGCGCCGGCCAGTTCCCCAAAAGGCATGAGCAAAACCGTATTCTCCCGGAAACCGACGACTTCGGCCACAATCGGCTGCCCACCCGGGACTTCGATCATGCATATCTCCCCGACAAAAGCCCTGAGTCCTCTGACTTCAATAGTCAGGCCCACCACCTTGGTCATGACACCGATTTGGCGGAGAAGGTCGGCTTGTTGTACCCGTTGGCGATAAACCGCCAGATTAACTGCTCCGGCCACCGCTATCCCCTATCCTTTCATCGATTCGATGACTTCCGCCCACCGGGAACCCAGGGTGGCGTCAACCACACCCTGCCCTGTGTCGATCAAGCATCCCCCGCGCTCGATGCGGATGTCGGGCAGAACCCGTAAAGCACCGGCGTCCGGCAACAACACCTCAAACCGCTGTCTTGCCTGGTTACACGTTTCCAGGTCGTCGGGGTGCACCAGTACCAACATGTGCGGCCTATCCCTGACCAGGACCAGGGCTTCCTTAGCAATCGCGACGACTACATCCGGGTTCACCTTGAGTTCGGCCGCGACCACTCGTTTTGCTATTTCAAGGGCCAGTTCCACGATCTCCCGCTCCGTGCTGTTGAAAAGCGCCGCCCGCTCAGCCTCGGCTTCCATAAGGACGTCTTTTGTTTTCTGCACCATTTCGCTCATTGCTTCCTCTGCCTTGCGCCGGCCTTTCTCAAGACCTTCTTTAAGCCCTTCCTGGAAGGCACGTTCCCGGACTGCCACAGCGTTCTCCTCGGCTTCTTTGAGTATCTGCGCGGCAAGGTGTCGCGCTTCATCCACGGTACCTGCCCGTTCATTGTCCGGGAACGCGCCGGCTTCAACTTCCCGCAGCTGAATACGCAGGGGCCCGGTGCCCGTGCAATCCACTCCTTTCAAGACCCGCCAGTTACAAGACGATGGCATCTTCTCCACCCCGGGCGATGATTATTTCACCGCTCTCCTCTAAAGCACGGATTACCTTCACAACCTTCTGCTGCGCTTCTTCGACCTGTTTCAGCCGTACCGGGCCCATAAACTCCAGTTCTTCCTTAAGCATTTGTCCGGCACGTTGCGACATATTCTTGAAAATCCGGGTTCTCACGTCTTCCGCCGCACCGCGGAGGGCTACTGCCAGATCTTTCGTGTTCACCTCGCGGAGAATCCGCTGAATAGAAGAGTCATCGAGCTTGACAATGTCTTCAAACATAAACATGCGTTTGCGGATTTCGTCCGCCAGCGCCGGGTCCTCGTTTTCAAGTTCTTCTAGAATGCTTTTTTCCGCTGCCCTATCGACCATGTTCAGGATGTTAACCAGTGATTCCACCCCGCCGACTTGCATCTGTTCGGATGACACAACGGTCATCATTTTATGCTCCAAAACTCGCTGGATCTCGTGGGCGACTTCCGGTGAAGTCCGCTCCATGGTAGCGACCCGTTTGGCGATTTCGGACTGCAGCTCTTGCGGCATCGCCGAAAGGATCACCGCACTCTGCGCCGGGTCAAGGTAAGATAAGATCAGGGCGATCGTCTGCGGGTGCTCGTCCCGGATAAAGCTTAAAAGGTGCTTCGGGTCGGTCTTCCGGAGCGAGCTGAACGGGATTATCGCCGCCGTCTGGGTCAGGCGTCTGATAATCTCTTCCGCCTTGCCGTGCCCCACCGTCTTTTCCAGAATCTCCTTGGCGTGTTTGACGCCTCCCTGAACGATGTGCCGACGCACCTGCTGGAGTTCAGAAAACTCGTCCAGAACCTGGTCCCGGACTTCGATCGGCACTCGCCCTAAATTGGAAATGGTGTAGGTGAGACGCTCGATTTCCGCTTCCGGGAAGTGCTGTTTTAAGATCCTGGAAGACAGGTCCGACCCCAGAGTCAACAGTAAAATGGACGCTTTCTGCAATCCCTTCATCCGCGGCTGTGCCAAAGGTCCCACCCTCTCCAAGTCCTCAGTCCTCAGTTCTAG
>JAGUUY010000039.1 GCA_020063185.1 Bacillota bacterium | reverse complement strand
TAAAAGACGCGTAAGCAGCCCGGCAAAAGGCCTGCAAAAAGGAAGGGCGGCCAGGCTCGAAAGCACGTTGTAAATAGTGTGGGCGTTTGCTACCTGTCGGGCCGGGTCCCCGGTGGTAACGCCGACGACTAAACCGAAGAAATGGATGAGGGGCAGACACAGCACTGCCCCGATTACGTTAAGAAGGAGGTGCGCGGCAGCGACTCGCCGCCCGGCGGAGGAACTGCTCACCGAAGCGATTAACGCCGTAAAACAGGTACCTATGTTGTTTCCGAGGATCAGGGCGATCGCGGCGTCGAGCGTAATCAAGCTCTCGGCATAAATGGTGATTACAATGGCGGTGGCGGCGCTCGAAGAGTGCAGGAAGGCCGTCAGAAGGGCGGCGCCGGTGACGGCAAGCAGGGGGTGGCTGCAGGAAGCGGTCAACAGCCCGGTAAACCAGGAGGCGTGTTCCAGTGGCGCCATTGCGGCACTCATAAGCGCGAGTCCGGAAAAAATCATGCCGGCGCCGCATAAGACTCTGCCGAGAGTCCTAAAAGGTAAGCACCACAAGACGATGCCTGCGCCCAATAGTGGCAGAGAGAGCATACTTGGGTCGGCGGCCAGGAACTGTACCGTCAAGGCCGTACCCACGTTGGCCCCCAGGATCACGGCGATGCCTTGACTGAGGTGCAAAAGCCTGCTGTGGACGAGGCCGATGGTTAGTACGGAAACGGCGGTGCTGCTCTGGGTCAGGGCGCTGGTTATAAGTCCGGCAAGGGAGGCCCGCAACGGGCTCGCGGAAAGGGATTGGAGAAGCCGTTGGAGCCTTTTGCTTGAAAGGTCGACGAGGCCGTACTGCATGCAGCGCAGTCCCAAAAGCAGGAGCGACAGGCCGGCGATGAAAAGGTAAAAAGGTTTCGTGGCATTTCCCCCGTTACAGATTTACGGCGGGACGTTCCGTACTATGCAACGGGGTGAGGCTTCCAGCAGCAGCGAGTATTAAAGCAGTTAATTTCTTGGTGAAAATTTTGGACCCGTAAGACAACGTGTATTGTATTTTTTACCAAGCCTTTATTCGGAAAACTAACTATAAGAAAATTGTAAAAAAAGTGCGAAATAACATAAAATAAATCTTTCCATTAAGTAGTCTTAGTGTTATAATTTAATTTAACCCAGTTTTTTTCAAGTCCAATTATTTTGATCAATTAAAGTAATTACTATTGCACACAAAATCGTGGCCGGTGGGTCACATTTTTTTCGGTGGTGAACGCCGTGGGCGGGGTTTCAACCAAAGGTCTTCCGCCGGGATATGGTGAGAATACCCTTGTGCTGCTGGTGCAGAAAACCAATGTTCTTTTCGCATACTGGGAAATATCCCAGGCGGTCCGGCAGTTTCTGAAAGAGAAACACGCGGATATCCGGTTATGCCGTTTAACCAAAGACCGATATATAGAGTACCTATCCGTTTCTCCCGCTTTCCCGACCGGAAACTTTTATTTTGAAGGAGTGATATCGGGAGATACGTACCGGTGCGAACTCGGCTGGTGGGATAACGGGGAGTTTCACCCGCTGTTATGCTCGCAGCCGGTTATTGTGCCGTCAGGCACAATAACCGTGAAACTCTCTGCTTGCGGTAAACGTAAACCGGCGGGAAAAGAAACGGCGTTGGCCGCGGCGGGTGATACGGTCGGTGTTAGTTCAGGGGTAGCCCGGCGAGCGTAGGAAAAAATCGGAAGATGGTTTTTTGGGGCGGCAACGCCCCTTTTATTCGTGGCGCCAAAGTGTTATGCTCAACCTGTACCGGTCGGTGGCGTTTTATCAGCGATAAACGTTACGGCGGGGGTCGGGGAGGATTTGCGTGGCTAAAGGTTATCTGGCCATAGTGCTTCATGCTCATTTACCATTCGTCCGGCACCCGGAGAAGGAACGATTTCTTGAGGAGAACTGGCTGTACCAAGCGGTTACCGAATGCTACCTGCCCTTATTAGACGCGTTAACCAGGTTGGCTGAGGAAGGGTACCGCTACAGAATAACGCTTTCGCTATCGCCGCCGCTGATCACGATGCTGACCGACGAACTGCTGACAAGGCGGTACGCCGCGCATCTGGAAAGGCTCATCAGACTGGCGGGGGCGGAGAAAAAGAGGACCGCAGGTACGGAATTATATCAACTGGCGGTGATGTACGAAGAACGGTTCGAGCGGTTTTACGAGCTTTTTGTAAACGCGTTTCAATGCAACCTGGCCTCTGCTTTCGGTTCGCTGTGCCGCAGGGGTGTTTTGGAGTTGATGACCACCTGCGCCACGCACGCTTACCTCCCCTTGGTACGCAACCAGGAAGCAAGGAGGGCTCAGATTGTGACGGGGCTTGAGGTATTCCGGCGGCAATTCGGGTTTAACCCCCGGGGTTTCTGGCTGCCGGAGTGCGGATACGCTCCGGGGATGGACGAGCTTCTGGCGGCATGCGGCCTAGAATACTTTTTCGTGGAGACACATGGGCTCCTGTCGGGTTCCCCACCTCCTTCGAGCGGTGTTTACGTCCCGGTGTCGACGCCTGCCGGCGTTGCCGCCTTCGGCAGGGACCCCGAGACGTCTCGCCAGGTCTGGGACCGGAAGGTCGGTTATCCCGGCGATTTCTGGTACCGTGAATACTACCGCGATATCGGGTACGAACTTCCCTGGGAATACATCGAGCCTTTTCTCCCCTCCGGCGAGACCCGCACCGATACCGGTTTTAAATATTATCGGGTCACGGGGACTGAGGAGAAGCGGTTGTACGAACCTCATTTAGCGTTCGAACGAACGGTCGCCCATGTGGAGCACTTCCTTTACCACCGCCGGCTTCAGGTTGAAGATCTGGCCGAACGCACCGGTACAGCGCCGGTTGTCGTCGCGCCTTACGATGCCGAACTCTTCGGTCACTGGTGGTATGAAGGCCCGCAGTGGCTTGAATATTTGATCCGCATGGTCGGCGACCAGGATGTTGTAGCCCTGGCGACTCCTTCAGACTACCTGCAGGCTTACCCGCCGCAGGAAACCGCCGTTATGGGACTTTCAAGTTGGGGTGAAGGAGGGTACAGCGAGGTCTGGCTCAACCCGGCGAATGATTGGATCTACCGGCACCTTCACCGCGCGGAAAGCAGGATGATCGAATTGTGCGACCTGCACCCGCGGGCGGTGGGCGCCGTCCAACGAGCCTTAAACCAGGCAGCGCGGGAACTGCTATTGGCCGAGTCAAGCGACTGGCCGTTTATTCTCCGGGTGGGGTCGGCGGTTCAATATGCAACCCGGCGGCTTACGGAACATATCTCACGCTTCAACTACTTAACCGACCAGATCCTTGACGAGAATATAGACGAGGCCGGTCTGGAAGCAATTGAGGCGGCGGACAATATCTTTCCCGCCATCGATTACCGGGTTTACAGCCGTTTTTGGACCGGCGGCGGCCCGCAAACAGCGAAACCGCTGCGCGTACTCCTCCTGACGTGGGAATACCCTCCGCGTATCGTCGGCGGGCTGGGACGGCATGTTCACGACCTTTCGCGGGCTTTGGCCGCTCAGGGCGATGAAGTGTCGGTTGTTACCGCCCCGGTGCCGGAATGTCCAAGCGTGGAGGACGACGAAGGGGTGAGGGTGTACAGGGTACCGGGAGAAACGTGCGGGGAGAATTTTTTAGACTGGGTGGCTGCGATGAACAGGCAAATTATCAGTGTAACCGTCAACCTGCTGGAGGGAGGGAAAGAGTTCGACGTTATCCACGCTCACGATTGGCTGGTGGAAGCGGCCGCGCTCGAGCTGGCGGAGAGGTTCGGTCTCCCTTTGGTGGCAACCATCCATGCCACTGAATACGGAAGGTGCCAGGGAATTCACAACGAGACCCAAAACCGTATCCACCTCGCCGAACGAAGGCTGGTAAGTAAAGCCGGACTTATTATCTGCTGCAGCGAGTATATGAAACAGGAGGTTTCCCGGCTTTTTAACGTAACTCCCGCGTTAATCAAGGTTATCCCGAACGGTGTCGATCCGGAAGTCCTCGGTGTAAAAGAATGGCGTGGGTTTGTGGCGCCGGTGACGCCGGCGGTCTTATACCTGGGGCGGCTGGTGCCCGAAAAAGGGGTCCAGGACCTGATCCGGGCCCTGCCGCTCATCGAGGAACGAGTGCCGGGGGTGCGGGCCGTGCTTTGCGGTCAGGGACCTTACGAACCGGAACTGCGACAGTTGAGTACCGACCTTAACTTGACTGATCGGGTCCATTTCACCGGTTTTGTGGACGGGCAAATAAGAAACAGATTTCTCCTGGAAGCAGCGGCGGCAGTATTTCCAAGCCATTATGAGCCCTTCGGCATCGTGGCCCTGGAAGCTATGGCCGCGCAGGTCCCAGTTATCGTAGGTGATGCGGGAGGGCTCAGTGAGGTAGTTGAACACGGTATCGACGGCTTTAAGGCGCCGCCGGGAAGGCCCGACCTTTTGGCCCGCTACGTCGGCGAAGTTTTGTTGAACCCGCCCCTCGCCGAAGAACTCTGTCGCCGGGGATGGCGGAAAGTGCGCTCCACTTATAACTGGAAACATATTGCGGCGGTTACGCATGAAACTTACCGGCTTGCATGCGGTAAGACCTAAGGGGTGGAGTGATCGTCAGTTCCAGATTTGTGGAACTTGCATGGGAACCGGTCTGCCGGATGACCGGAAGACCGGTTCCACTTTGGATTTGTTTGGGAGGAAGTAAATATGCCGCGCCCTTTAATCGTTGGTAACGGTAAGGTGATGGTAACCTTTGACGAGAAACTCGAAATGAGGGATTTTTTTTACCCCCACGTCGGCCAGTGGAATCACCTTCAGGGAAACCGCAACCGGTTGGGAATTTGGGTAAACGGCGCCTTCAGTTGGATCTCTGAGGACGGGTGGGAACGCAAGCTGGGCTATAAAGAAGACACTCTGGTCACCGAGGTTGAAACGGGCCATCTGGGTTTAGCGGTAAAGCTTTTAATCAACGACGCTGTCCACCGGCGGGAGAACATCTACCTGAAAAAGGTGGTGGTACAGAACCTTTCGGATACGGAACGGGAAATCCGTGTCTTCTTCGGCCAGGATTTCTCCATTGACGAGACCGAGGTCGGGGATACGGTCTTTTACGACGCCATTAATCAGGTGCTTTGCCATTACAAGCGGAACCGGTATTTTTTAATCAATGGTTTCAGCGACGCCGGCCGGTTTCAACAGTTCGCTGCGGGCATCAAGGGTTTCGGCAAGGCTGAAGGTACCTGGCGCGATGCGGAGGACGGTAGTTTAAGCGCCAACGCTATTGCCCAGGGTTCGGTGGACAGCGTTATGGGCTTTAATTTGCAACTGGGCCCCTGGGGAGAAGGCACTATTTACTATTGGATCTGCGCGGCAAAGAACATTCAGGAAGCCCGGACACTTAACGATTTCGTGCTGAGCAACAAGCCGGAGGAGTTGCTGTTTCGTACCGAGACCTTCGGCCGCGCCTTTCTGGATGCCTGTCTGAGAAATAGCGGGGATGCTTTTTGCGCGGATGATCTGAACTATTCGGCGGCGCTCACCGAGACTTATAAGAGAAGCCTGTTAATTTTGCGTGCCCATTTCGACGCCGAGGGGGCCGTGATTGCTTCACCGGATTCGGATATCATGGTTACTAACCGGGACCATTACTGTTACCTGTGGCCGAGGGACGGGGCCTTTGCGGCCTATGCGTTGATAAGGGCGGGTTACGGCAGGCTGACCAGGGGATTTTTTGATTTTTGCGCCAACGCCCTGACAGAAAAGGGTTATCTGTTACACAAGTACAATCCGGACGGGACCGCCGGTTCGAGCTGGCACCCCTGGTTGGAAGACGGCGTCGTGCACCTGCCGATCCAGGAAGACGAGACGGCCCTTGTTCTGTGGGCTCTCTGGGAGTATTACCAGCAGGAACGCGACCTGGAGTTTGTCTTGGGCCATTATCATGACCTGGTGCGGCCGGCGGCGCATTTCCTCAGTAGTTACGTCGATGAAAACCTGCGCCTGCCGGCGGAGTCTTTCGATCTTTGGGAAGAAAGACGGGGCATATTTACCTTTACCACCGCGGCAGTCCACGCGGGCCTGATGGCGGCGAGTAATCTGGCGCGGCTCTTCGGGCAGCCGAAACTGGCCGACAAATTTTCGTGGCGTGCGGCGGAGATGAAGGAAGCGCTGGTAAAACACCTCCATGATAAAGAAGCCGGGCGCTTTTACCGCGGCCTGCGCTTCAACCGTAAAAAAGGGTATTTCGAGCCGGATACTACGGTTGACAGCAGTCTGGCCGGGGTTTTTCTTTTTAACGTGTTACCGGTCTCTGATATAATGGTTTCGGAAACGATGCGCCAGGTGGAAGAAACGCTCCGGGTAAAAACAGAAATCGGCGGCCTTGCGCGGTACTACGGTGATTATTACTTCCGGCAGACGGAAGACCTGGCACAGGTTCCCGGCAACCCCTGGTTCATTTCCACCCTTTGGCTGGCGCAGTATCAGACCAGGGCGGCACGGAACGCGGAGGAATTGGCCGGGGCCGGACACCACCTGGAGTGGTGCGTGAAATACGCCCTGCCGACCGGGATCATGCCGGAACAATTGCAACCCTATACCGGGGAAGCCCTTTCGGTGGCCCCGTTGAACTGGTCGCACGCCGCTTATATCATTGCCTTTATGGAATACGTTGCGCGCCGGCGGGAGCTTGGAAGACGGCGCGAATAAGAATGATGCCGCTTTTACTTTGGAATAAAAGACGCAAGATTCAGACTGTAGTCGGTTTTTTTGAGGAGGGAAAGACTTGGGCTTCCCGTTATGGGGGTTGGCCACCGGAATCGGCAGCCTGCCGTATCTCAACCCCGCACCGGCATTGAAGTTGATCAAACATGATTTGGCGGTGTTCCCCCACTGGCCGCAGCTTCCCCGCCGCTCCGGGGCGGAGGGGTTTGTCCGGCAGTTTCTTGGTGCGCTTGAAGCGCAGGGAATAGTTGCGGCGGGGGGAAAGCCGCGTTTCTTAAACGAAGCCGATGAGTGGCCCGAGCGGTTGACGGCTTTTTATTCTATATATTTAGGCGCTTGCCAAGGAGATGAAACGGCCATCGGAAGTTTTGCGCCGGAAAGGGAAAGCGCTTCGGGTTTTTACGACTTCCTTGAAACGGCGCAGGCCGGCGGTTTTCCCGACGCGGCGGGCCTCAAAGGTCAAATTGTCGGACCGCTGACAGTGGGTTTTCAACTCACCGACGCCGGCGGGCGCCCCGCATACTACGACCCGGGTCTAAGGGAACTCATCACGGAGAATCTGGCCGTGGCGGCGCGGTGGCAGGTCGGAAGGCTTAAGGTCTTGGGGAAGCCGGTCCTGATTTTCATCGATGAGCCTGCGGTAAGCGTTTACGGTCAATCGACATACATTACCGTTACCAGGGAGCAGGTCGCCGCCGATATGGAAACCGTCGCGGCGGGGGTAAAGGCAGCCGGTGCGGCGGTGGGCGTACACTCATGCGCGGCTGTAGATTGGAGCATCCTTTTGGCGCTGGACATCGACGTACTGAGTTTCGACGCCTACGGTTATTTCAACTCGCTCCTGCCTTACCGCCGGGAGCTTGCGGCTTTTCTCGAAAGAGGCGGCGTGTTGGCATGGGGTATTGTACCCACATCTGAAGCCGCGCTGGAGGAAAACCCGGACACCCTCATAAAGAAACTTCATTTATTTTGGGGCGAGTTGGCGGCGCGCGGCGTAGCTGAAGAACGTTTGCGCCGACAGTGGCTGATCACACCGAGTTGCGGGACGGGGATTCTTCCGGAACCGCTCGCTGAGCGGATCTACGGGTTGACTAGAGAAGTCGCCGCCAGGCTCCGGGAGGTAGTTGACGATTAATCGCAGCCACCACCGGGTGCTTATCTTCGGCTTTGTTGAAAAACGTAGCACGTCGGACGGACCCCAAAGGCCCATCGTTTTTAGCCTAAACGTTGAGCGTCTATTTTCGAGGAGGGGTTGAACGCCGGGATGTCTGAAGCGGCGGGATTGGCCGATTATCACGTTCACACGCGGCGTTGCGGGCATGCCACGGGGAAAACGGCGGAGTATGTGCAAAAAGCGCGGCATAAAGGCCTCCGGGAGATAGGTTTTACAGATCATATTCCGCAGTATTTCTTGCCGGAAAAAGTCCGGGACTCCTCCCTGGCAATGGGTGAGGGGGAGCTTGGCGCATACGTGGCCGAGGTTTTAGCGCTCGGTGCGGGGTGCGGGGACATCACCGTAAAGCTGGGGATAGAAGCGGATTATTCCCCGGGGCACGAGGGTGCGCTCAAGGCGATCCTCGAAGGTTACCCCTTTGATTACGTGCTCGGGTCCGTACATTATATAAACGGCTGGGGTTTTGACAACCCCGTCCACATAGACGGGTACGCCGGAAAAGACATCGACGCGCTGTACGGTGTCTATTTCGAATTGGTGCAGCGGATGGCGGCGAGCGGGCTGTTCGATGTCGTGGCCCACCCCGACCTGGTGAAAAAGTTCGGTTACCGGCCTCACGGCGACGTCGTGCCGCTTTACAAAAGAACGGTGCGGTCGATCGCCGCCGCCGATATGGCTGTTGAGGTAAATACCGCCGGGCTGAGACAGCCGGCCCGCGAAATCTATCCCGCGCCGGCCTTTCTGGCAATTTGCTTCGAGTACGGTGTTCCAGTTGTACTAGGCTCGGATGCGCACCGGCCGGACGACGTGGGGCGGGATTTTGAAGCGGTGGCGGCCCTCTTGCGGCGTGTCGGCTACCGTGAGACGGCGTCATTTGAGGGGCGCCGGCGGAGTCTTACACCGCTGCCCTGACGAAGTGCGGGTTGAGGTTCAGTGGCGGAACGACGGCGGGCGGGGTGATACCAGGTTCTCCTGAAGATTACAAGAGGAAAAACCGACCGAGGACGCGAAGAAAATAAGTGTGCTCCGATAAATTGGTAAGTTACTAACGGGCACGCGAGACTAACGGAGAAATTCCATGCATGAATTCAGCCTTGTCCAGTCGATGATGGAACTGGTGCAACAGAGCGCTGCGGAAAATGGCATTACGCGTGTGACAAGTGTAAAATTGATTGTCGGCAAACTGATTATGGCGCAGCCTGAACTTTTGCGGTTTTCTTTCGGCGTTCTGAGTGAGGGAACGATTCTCGCGGGAGCTACGCTGGACATTGATGAACGCCCCTTACTTATGCGCTGCCAGGAGTGTGGCAACGAATACACGCCGGACTTTTTCGAAGTTGTGTGCCCCAAGTGTACCGGGATCAGTATAATTTTGAGCGGCAAGGAACTCCATATCGAACATTATCAGGGTGATTCTGAAGAGGGTGACGGCGGGTTTGAAGGTGGTAATGGGGCAACGCCTCCTGCGGGTTAACGAAAACGTGGCGCAGGAAAACAAGGTTCGTTTTGCGGCCGCCGGGACGTTTGTGGTTAACATGATGAGTTCACCCGGGGCGGGAAAAACAACGCTGTTGGAACTGACTCTCCAGCGGCTGCGCAAAAACCACAAAACAGGTGTCATTGAAGGGGACATGTATACCACCCGCGATGCCCAGCGGATTGCCGGCCAGGGGGTTGAGGTCGTTCAGATCAACACGGCCGGAGTCTGCCACCTTGATGCCGCAATGGTTGCGCGTTCGGTGGAAGAGTTGCGGGAAGACCGGTATGATATGTTGTTTATTGAGAACGTCGGCAACCTGGTATGCCCTGCCGAGTTCGACCTGGGGGAGGACGCTAAAGTCGCCCTGTTAAGCGTTACTGAGGGCGGGGACAAGCCGGCGAAGTACCCGCTGGTATTTCAAAAGGCGCGCATGGTGCTCATAACAAAGGTGGACCTCATGCCGTACACTGATTTTGAACTGGAGACGGTAAAAAAAGAGTTGAAAGCGATCAATCCGGAGGCGGAGATGCTGCTGGTATCGGCCAAAACCGGAGAAGGGATAAAGGAATGGTGCGGATGGCTGGAGGAAATGAGCCAAAAGAAACGGGCGGGAAAGTCCGTTCCAGAATAGAGGTTAAAGGGACCGTTCAGGGCGTAGGTTTCAGGCCTTTTGTCTATAACCTCGCCCGGTCGCTCGGCATTACGGGCTATGTGCTCAACGACGCCCGTGGGGTGGTGATCGAAGTCGAAGGGGACGCTGAAAAAGTTGGGTGGCTGGTCGAAGCGCTGTACAGCCGACCGCCCCGGCTTGCGCGTATTGTTTCCATCGACCGGCAAGAATTGAGTCCGGCCGGTTACCTGAAGTTTGAAATTATCGACAGCGCGGGCGAGTCCGAGAAAGAGGCGCTCGTACCGCCGGACGTCGCGCTGTGCCCTGATTGTGCCCGGGAGACATTCGATCCCCGCGACAGGCACTACCATTACCCTTTCACTAACTGCACGAACTGTGGGCCGCGCTTCACAATCATTAACGAGGTCCCTTATGACCGGCGGCAGACTTCAATGGCGACCTTCGCCATGTGCACGGACTGTACGCGGGAATATTCCGACCCGGCGGACAGGCGTTTTCATGCCCAACCGGTCGCCTGCCCAGCCTGCGGGCCGCGGGTGGAGCTGCTCGACGCGGACGGGCGGCCTGTTCCTGGGGACTGGCGGGGTAACTGCTGGCGCGCCCTGGGTAACGGGAAAATACTTGCGATTAAGAGTCTTGGCGGCTTCCACCTCAGCTGCGATGCGCTGAACCGGCAGGCCCTTAAGGTTCTCCGCCAGCGCAAGGGACGCAGCCATAAACCTTTTGCCGCCATGTTCCGGGACCTGGAGACGATAAAACGTTACTGCTTTTTAAGTGATGCGGAAGAGCAGCTTTTAACGTCCCTGCAGACACCCATCGTCATTTTAAAGCGGCGCCCCGACGCGCCGCTTCCCGGAGAAATCGCGCCCGGACTCGGCACCCTGGGGGCAATGATCCCTTACACACCCCTGCACCTGCTGCTTTTTGAAGGGCCATTCGACGTCCTGGTCATGACAAGTGGAAATTACAGTGATCTACCGTTGTGCAAGGACAACGAAAGAGTATTTCAGGAACTGGGCGGAATCCCGGATTACGTCTTGTTCCACGACCGTCCGATAGTAAACCGGTGTGATGATTCGCTGGCGGTAGTGGTTGCGGGGGAGGTCCAGTTGCTGCGACGTTCGCGCGGTTATGTGCCGCGGCCGATAGAAGCGCCTACCGCTGATGGACCGCCGGTCTTGGGCATCGGCGGTGAGATGAAAAACACTTTTTGTTTGCTGCGTCGGGGGCAGGCTTTTTTGAGCCAGTATATCGGCGAATTGGAAACCTTGGAGGGTGAGGAAAACCTTTTTTCAAGCTTGCTTAATTTCCAGCGCTTGCTGGGGGTGGAGCCCGAAGTCGTCGGTTACGATCTGCACCCGGGGTACAGTTCTTCACGGATTGCGGAAAGCATACCCGCCAGAATGCGGTTCGGTGTCCAGCATCATCACGCCCACATGGCGGCTTGCCTTGCGGAGAACGGGGTTGCCGGCCAGGCTATAGGGGCGATACTTGACGGTACCGGATACGGCGAAGACGGCAACCTTTGGGGGTTCGAAATTCTCTCCGGCGACCTCAGCAGCTTTACAAGACATTACCATCTTGCGTACGCGCCGCTCCCCGGCGGTGAGCAAGGTATCCGGCAACCGTGGCGCATGGCCGTTTCGTACCTGTCCGGCTTTTTAGGGGAAGCCGGGGCGGCGGCTGCGCAGGCCTTGTTCGGAGCAAAGAAAAGAGAGTTGGAAATCGTGGAATACCTCGTCAAGAAGCGGTTTAACTCGCCCCTGGCCTGTGGTTGCGGCCGCTTGTTTGACGCTGTTTCGGCCATCCTGGGGGTCTGTACCGAATCGACATACGAAGGTCAGGCGGCGATAGAACTTGGGGAGATCACGTTCGAACCTGAAGACGGTAAAAGACTGCCGCCTTATGAGCACTCTTTTGAGGGAGAGGTGATATCACCCGCCCGCATACTTGCCGGTGTGCTTGAAGATGCTGAAAAAGGACAGGAAAAGTCGGTGATCAGCACTCGTTTTCATAATACCATCGTCGCCGTGGTCTGCGATGCCGTGAAACAAGTCGCCGCACGCACCGGGCTTCAGAAAGTGGTCCTCAGCGGGGGTACCTGGCAGAACCGCTACCTGTTTACGGTCGGTAAGGAGGCGCTGTCACACCAAGGTTTTGAAGTGTTGTTCCACCGCCGGGTACCGGCCAACGACGGTGGTTTGAGCCTGGGACAGGCCGTCGTTGCGTACAGGAGGTGGGAGGAATGTGTTTAGGTGTACCGGGATTGATCGTTGAGGTGTCGCCGGAAGACCATACCGCGGTAATCGAGACTTTTGGGGTCCGTCAGAAAATAAATACTTTTCTAATCGGAGAGGTCACCCTGGGAGAGTACGTCATGGTTCATACCGGCTACGCTATTGAGAAAATAGACCTGGAAGAAGCGCGGGAACGCATCAAACTCTGGGAGGAACTATTGGCGCATGAAGGAATTGGCGAAGTTCCGCGACCCGCAAATAGCGAAGGCGCTGATTAAAGAGGTTAACGCTGTGGCCGCCCGGGTAGCTGAACGCCTCGGGCGGCGAATAGTTTTAATGGAAGTGTGTGGGACGCACACTGTGGCCATATCTCGCGCTGGATTGCGGGGACTTCTGTGTGATCACCTCGATTTAAGAAGCGGTCCCGGGTGCCCGGTATGCGTAACGGACTATGCCGACATTGACCGGATGGTGGCATTAGCGCGCTTGCCGGGAATAACCGTCGCGACGTTCGGCGATATGGTAAGAGTGCCGGGCAGCGGTTCTTCGCTGGAGCGTGAACGGGCGGCGGGAGCGGAAATCAGAATTTGTTACTCGCCGGCGGACGCGGTAGCGTATGCGTCGGCGCATCCGGCACGCGAAGTAGTCTTCCTGGGCGTGGGGTTCGAAACCACCGCTCCGGCCGTAGCCCTTAGCATCAAGGAAGCGGCGCGTCTGAGGCTGAATAACTTCAGTGTTTTTGTCACGCACAAAGTGGTGCCGCCGGCGCTTGACGCTCTCTTAAGCGATCCTGAACTGAAAATCGACGGCTTTATCCTTCCCGGCCACGTTAGCGCCATCATCGGCCTGAAGGCTTACGATTCTTTGAACGCCCGCGGTTTACCCGCAGTAATCACGGGTTTTGAGCCCAACGATATCCTGGATGCCGTCAGGCAACTCCTCCTGATGGTACTGGCGGGCGAGGGCCGGGTGATAAACGGTTACGCGCGTGTAGTGCGTACGTCTGGGAACACCATCGCGCAGCAGCAAATGGACGAGGTTTTCAAAATCACCGATGCACCGTGGCGGGGGTTCGGGACCATACCCCGAAGCGGGCTGACGATGGAGGACAGGTTCAAAAAGTTAGACGCCCTGGAGAGGTTTGTACTCCCGCCGACCAAATCTCGGGTACCTTCCGGTTGCGTGTGTGGTGAAATATTAAAAGGCAAGCTCACTCCCCGGGAGTGCACTCTCTTTGGACGGGTGTGTAAACCGATGGCCCCGGTGGGCCCCTGTATGGTCTCCTCCGAAGGGGCATGCGCCGCCTACTACAACTTTGAACGCCGCCAGAGAGGGGGGACCGCCGTTGAATGACATGGTGCTGCTGGCGCACGGCGACGGCGGGGTACTGACCCATGAACTCGTGAGGGATTTATTTCTTCGTCACTTTCCCAACCGGACGCTTAAAGGTCTTACCGATGCCGCCGTCTTTACCGGTCTTGCCGGCCGCCTCGCGGTGACCACCGATTCCTTTGTCGTGAGCCCGCTTTTTTTCCCCGGCGGCGATATCGGGAAACTTGCGGTCTGCGGTACGGTAAACGACCTTGCGGTTTCGGGCGCCGGCCCTGTTTACCTGACCGCCGCCTTTATGTTGGAAGAAGGGCTCCCGATTGCGGACCTGGACCTGATAGCATCCTCGATGGCCCGGGCGTGCGAGGAAGCCGGCGTGGAGATCATCGCGGGCGATACAAAGGTTGTCGGGCGGGGGCACTTGGACCGGATCTTCATCAATACCGCCGGCATCGGAATTGTTCCGGGAGCGCTGGATCTCGGCTATGAACGGCTCGCGCCGGGAGACCGCGTAATCATAAACGGTCCGATCGGGGACCACGGGATGGCCATCCTGGCCGCGCGTGAAAGCCTGGATTTCGCCGGGCGACTGGTGAGCGATTGCGCGCCGCTCAACGGTATCATTAACGAACTCTTACGTGAAATACCCCGCGAGGTTAAGATGATGCGGGATCTGACCCGTGGGGGACTGGCTACCGCGGCTAAAGAAATCGCGGTTGCGGCAGGGTGCGACATCCACCTTGAGGAAACGGCGGTCCCGGTACGTCCGGAGGTGAGAGGCGCAGCCGAATTGCTGGGGCTTGACCCGCTGTATCTTGCCAATGAGGGCAAGTTTATGGCGTTTGTCTCCGCACCGTCCGCCGAGGACGCGCTGGCAGTACTGCAAACCCACCCCCTTGGCAGGTCCGCCGCAATCATCGGTGAAGTGTCCGGAGGGAGCGGCAACCTGTATTTGAGGACCCCTTTCGGTGGGACTAAATATCTGGACATGCTCGTGGGCGAACCGCTGCCGCGCATATGTTAAATGTTTTACCTGACTATTATTCTAATACCCCTTGCAGGAGCGTTTATCGGTTGGGTGACCAACCGCCTGGCCGTTAAACTCCTTTTTCGACCAAATAAACCATACCGGATGTTTAAATGGACCATCCAGGGTGTTCTCCCTAAGCGCCGGTATGAGCTGGCTGCGAGCATCGGGGCTATAATTGAGCAGGAAATAGTATCTCTCGACGACATCCTTCAGCACCTTAAGGAGCGGGAAGTGCCCGAGCGGACCGTGGCCCTTCTGCGGGAAGCGATTAGAGGGGCGGTGCTGGAAAAAGCCCCCGTCTGGGTTCCCCTGGCAGTCAAAAAGCCGCTCGCCGAGGCCGTCAGCGACCTGGTACGTGACCGCCTCCCGTTTCTAATCGACTGGCTCGTCGAGTCGTTTGGGGAAGCCCTCAAGCGGGAGGTCAGCCTCTCGCAGTTGATCGAGACCAAGCTTAACCAGTTTCCCCTTGAAGACCTTGAGCGCGTAGTCTTCAAAGTAGCCGCCCGGGAGATCAGGCACATTGAGGTAATGGGCGCAATACTCGGATTTTTTATCGGGGTTTTGCAGGTAAGTCTTCTGTTTCTGGTAAGGTTGACAGGGAACACCGCATTTTAGTATAGTTAAACCGGTAGCCTAATAATTAACAAAGGCGGACAGCGTGGCGTTTTGCGCTCAGTCGGCATGTAACCCGGATAGTCACAGGCCGAGGTTGCGTCAGTTTTTCCCAGCGTCGCGCAGACGGGGTTTAAGCCACTGTTTCGCTTCCCAAAGAGAGGGGATGTCGCGGCTGAAAGCATCCCCGGGAAAGCAGCGGGCAAGTGGTACCGCTCCCCGAGCCTTCCACACTCAATACGGCTTCCGTCATTGAGTGTTGGACGGAGGCGGCCGTTATCCGCAGTCTGAGGGGGGAAGAAAGGCCAGGACCCTTGCTTCCCAATCAGGGTGGAACCGCGGGGTGTACAGTCCCGTCCCTGACCGGGCGGGAGTTTTTTATTTGTTTCGACCGACAGTGGTTAACCCGAAAGACGAAAGAGGTGTGTACGTTGATTTCCGTTACCTTCCCTGACGGCGGGAAGCGGCAGTTTCCAGAGGGCGCCACCGGTGCGGGGGTTCTGAAAGACATGGGCCGGCGCCTGCAGAACGAAGCGCTGGGAGTCCGGGTGAACGGCAATTTGGTGGATTTGGCGGCGCCTCTGACCGAAAACGCCTTATTGGAATTTGTAACCTTTGAGGACGAGGACGGCAGGGACATTTTCCGTCACAGCTCCGCACACATACTCGCCCAGGCGGTGAAAAGGCTTTTCCCCGAAGCCGCACTTGCTATCGGACCGCCGATAAGCGACGCGTTTTACTACGACTTTGACGTGGCGCGGCCCTTTACGCCCGAGGATCTGGAGCGCATCCAGAGCGAGATGGAGCGGATCGTGAAAGCGGCCCTGCCGATCACACGGCTCGAGCTGTCCAGGCAAGAAGCGATACAAATGTTCGGGGTGATGGGTGAAACCTATAAGGTAGAAATCATTAACGATTTACCTCCCGAAGCGATAATATCGTGCTATCGTCAGGGGGAGTTCACCGACCTTTGCGTGGGCCCTCACGTCCCCCACACGGGATATATCAGGGCGTTCAAGCTGCTCAGTGTCGCCGGGGCGTACTGGCGCGGGGACGAGCGCAACAAGATGCTTCAGCGAATTTACGGTACCTCTTTTCCAAAGAAGTCGCTCTTGGACGAACACCTTTACCGCCTCGAGGAGGCTAAACGGCGCGATCATAGGCGGCTCGGCGCGGAACTAGACCTTTTCAGCGTCCATGAAGAAGGCCCGGGTTTCCCTTTCTTCCACCCCAAAGGCATGGTCCTGCGCCTTGAGCTCGAGTCCTTCTGGCGCGAGGAACACAACCGCCGGGGATACCAGGAGATCAGGACACCCGTCGTCCTCCGGGGGGAACTCTGGGAGCGCTCCGGCCATTGGGACCACTACAAGGAGAATATGTACTTCACCACGATCGACGACCAAAATTTCGCCATCAAACCGATGAACTGCCCTGGGTGCATGTTGGTATACCAGCGGCGGGTGAATTCTTACCGAGAGTTGCCCATCCGGCTCGCCGAGATGGGACTGGTCCACCGGCACGAACTCTCGGGGGTCCTGCACGGTCTGATGCGGGTCCGGTGCTTCACCCAGGACGACGCTCACATCTTTTGCCGCGGGGACCAGGTAAAGGACGAGATTCTGGGGATTATCGACCTGGTAGACTATTTTTACCGGGAAGTTTTCGGCTTTGATTATCACGTCGAGCTTTCTACCAAACCGAAAAAAGCGATGGGGGACCAGGCCATCTGGGATTTGGCGATAGAGGCGCTGAGGGAGGCGCTCGAGACGCGCGGCCTGGCCTATAAGGTCAATGAAGGGGACGGAGCCTTTTATGGTCCAAAAATCGACTTCCACCTCCGGGATTCTCTCGCTCGGACTTGGCAGTGCGGCACCATCCAGCTTGACTTTCTGATGCCGGAGAAGTTCGACCTGTATTATATCGGTGAAGACGGCCGGCGCCATCGGCCCGTTATGCTCCACCGCGTGGTCTTCGGTAGTATCGAGCGGTTCATCGCCATCCTTATCGAGCACTTCGCCGGCGCGTTCCCGGTATGGCTGTCGCCGGTCCAGGTCAGGGTGATCCCGATCGCGGACCGCCACGCGGATTACGCCGCGGAGGTGACCGACTTCATCAAGCAAGGCAACGTCAGGGTGGAGCTCGATTCCCGCAACGAAAAGGTGAACTATAAGATCCGTGAGGCCCAGGTCCAAAAGATACCGTACATGCTTGTTATCGGTGATAAAGAGATAGCCGGGCGCACCTTGGCGGTCCGCCACCGTGCCGGGGGAGACCAGGGATCGATGACTCCCGGTGTATTCCGGGACAAGATACAAGCGGAGATTAAGCGCAAGTCGATCTGAATGGCCTGAATACAAGACGTCAACATGTGTCGGAAATCAGGTGAGGCCGTGAAAATAGAGTATAAACCCATAGGAACCATTCAGACCCCTTTTAAGGAGCCTAAAGGGACGCCCATCCAGCCCGCCGCGGCAAAGGGGATCAGGGGGACCGTTGCGGTGGAGTCGGGGTATACGGAAGGACTAAAAGACCTTGAAGGCTTTTCCCACATTATCCTGGTCTATCATTTTCACCTTTCCGAGGGCTATTCCTTAACGGTCAAGCCCTTTTTGGACGACCACCCGCGCGGGGTATTCGCCACCAGGGCGCCCAGGCGCCCGAACCCGATCGGCATATCCGTCGTCAAGCTCTTAAGCGTCGACGGGTCGGAGCTTAAGGTCGAGGATGTAGATATTGTAGACGGTACCCCGCTGTTGGACATTAAACCGTACGTACCGCAATTCGACGGCCGGACGGAGGGGGATATCGGTTGGCTCTCGGGGAAAGCGGAAAAGGTGACTCGGGTCAAGGCCGACGACAGATTCGAATGATGAAGCCTGAACCCTCTGGTCGAAGCCTGTGCCTGCCGGAAAAGGTAATTTATTGACGCGTTTATATTGCCGTGTTATAATGACGCCGAAAGAAGGTTTGCAAGCAGAAGCCGTCCGCTTCTCACCTTACGGCGCTTCGGTTGCCGGTAAGGTTAAGGTACTAAGAAGACTCAAAAGGCGGGTGGCATGCTGCCCGCCTTTATTGATGCATTAATTTTGGAGGTGGATAAATTATTACCAGAGAGTTTCGGATCAATGAGGAGATTAGAGCCCGCGAAGTAAGACTTATCGACGCTGACGGTACGCAGGTCGGCATTGTGCCCTTTCGGGAGGCCCTGCGCATTGCTGAAGACCGGGAGTTGGACCTGGTCGAGGTCGCCGCGCAGGCCAAGCCGCCGGTTTGCAGAATTATGGACTTCGGCAAGTACAAGTACGAGACCAGTAAACGCGACAAGGAAGCCCGCAAAAAGCAGCATATCGTCAGCATTAAGGAAGTCAAGCTCCGGCCGAACATCGAGGAGCACGACTATCAGGTAAAAGCGCGCAATGCCATGCGGTTCCTCAAAGAAGGCGACAAAGTAAAAGTCACTCTTATGTTTCGCGGGCGGGAAATAATCCATCCCCAGCTGGGCCAGAGGATCCTCGAAAGACTGGCTAAAGAAGCTCAGGGAGTGGCGCTTGTTGAGCGGCCGCCGAAGCTCGAAGGCAGAAATATGATCATGATTTTAGCCCCCAGACCGGATCAGGAGAGGAGGAACACGCTTGCCGAAGATCAAAACACATCGGGGAGCGGCTAAACGGTTTAAGAAAACAGCCACCGGCAAAATAGTAGGGTGGCACGGATTCAAGAGCCACCTTTTGGAAAAAAAAGCAAGTACCAGGACGCGCCGTCTGCGCCACAAGACGGTCCTGACAGGCGGAGACGCGGTGCGTCTCAAACGGATGCTGCCGTATTAGAAGATTTTCCGAAGTAATGTTAATCGTTAAATGTGGTTCAGGAGGTGGTTTACATGCCACGGGTAAAGACGAGTGTTATTTCACGAAAGCGCCATAAAAAAGTACTGAAACTGGCACGGGGTTACTGGGGTGCGAAGTCGAAGCTCTACCGGGTGGCCAAGCAGCAGGTAATGAAGTCGTTGGTGTACGCCTACCGCGACCGGCGGGCCAGAAAACGCGATTTCAGGCGGCTTTGGATCGCGCGCATCAACGCCGCGGCCAGGCAGAACGGTCTATCGTACAACCGGTTGATTTGCGGACTAAAACAGGCGGGGGTCGAGATCAACCGCAAGGTGCTCGCCGATATTGCGGTTAACGACGAGCGCGCGTTCGGTGAACTTGTGCAGGTCGCCAAAGCCAAGCTCAGTTCGTAGTATAGCGTTTAATAGCAATCGACACCAAAGCATGGTTATTTAAACCATGCTTATTCACATAAAGGATAATGGATAGTATAGAATTTCCCCGAAAAAGCCCTCCATTCAAACAGCGAAGAAAGTGGCGGCTTACGCCGCCCCAGGTATTGGTTTTAGGTTTTGCGGGATTGATCACGGCCGGAGCGCTTTTGTTAAATACCGGCTGGGCGACCCAAACGGGTGTGACCCCGGGATTCTTGACCGCGCTGTTTACTTCCACCTCCGCCGTGTGCGTCACCGGTCTGGTCGTTGTCGATACCGGCACCTACTGGTCTTCTTTCGGCCAGGCGGTTATTCTTCTTTTGATTCAACTCGGCGGCCTCGGCATAATGACCAGTGCGACTCTTTTTTCCATTTTGTTAGGGCGGCAGATCGGGTTTAAAGAACGTTTAATGATTAGAGAATCGCTCAACCAGGTTAATGTAGCCGGTGTTGTTCGTCTGGTTAAATACGTCGTGCTTTTTACGGTCGTAATCGAGGTTTTCTTTGCCCTGATATTGACGCTCCGGCTGTCACAGGACATAGCCGGGGCGAAAAGCCTGTGGTATGGGGTCTTCCACGCTATTTCAGCCTTCAATAACGCCGGGTTTGACCTTTTCGGAGATTTTCGGAGCATCGCACACTACGCGGCGGACCCCTTTATCACTTTCGGCATCGCCTTGCCCGTTATTATCGGCGGGCTGGGTTTTTCAGTAATAAGCGAAATGGTAGGGCGGAAGAAGTGGCGGCGTTTTTCCCTTCACGGCAAGCTGGTATTAATAACGACGGTTTTGTTGCTGGCTGCGGGGACAATCGTCTTTCTGGCGCTGGAGTATCACAACGCGTTAAGCGGACTGCCGCTGGGCGTAAAAGTGCAAAGCGCCTTTTTCCAGTCCGTGACGCCGCGGACCGCTGGATTCAGCACGGTGGATGTCGGCGCGCTCTTTCCCACAACACTTTTCTTTTTCTGCATCCTGATGTTCATCGGGGGTTCTCCCGGTTCAACTGCGGGCGGGGTGAAAACAACAACCTTTGCCCTTCTCGGTTTATCGGTAAGCTCCCTTGCTTCCGGGCACGCAGAACCGGTGGTCTTCGGCCGGCGGTTACCCCTGGCGCAGGTCTTTAGAGCGATGACCATTATTTTTATGGCCTTGTCCTGGATCAGTTTGGCGGTACTTGTGCTTCTAATTTCCGAACAGCAAAATTTTTTGGTCCTGTTGTTCGAGACTTTTTCGGCTTTCGGCACGGTAGGTCTGTCCATGGGGGTTACACCGGACCTGACCCCTGTGGGCAGGATAGTGATAATACTAACCATGTTTATCGGGCGGCTCGGGCCCCTTACCGTGGCTTTTGCGCTGGCGCAGCGCCGCCGGGCGGTGCTCAGGTACCCGGAGGAGCAAATTCTAATAGGGTAAAGAGGAGAAAAACATGAGACAGTTTGCGGTTATCGGGTTGGGACGATTCGGGACGAGTGTGGCCGAAACACTGTCACGTTTGGGGTACGACGTTCTGGCGGTCGACAGTGACGGTGAAAAGGTCAACGCGGTGATGGAAATCGTGACCCATGCAGTGCAGGTGGACGCACTCGACGAGCACGCTTTGAAGTCTTTGGGAGTCCGCAACTTCGACGTGGTGATCGTGGCGATCGGGGAAGATGTTCAGTCGAACATACTGGTAACGGTGATGCTCAAGGAAATGGGTGTGAAAACGGTGGTGGCGAAAGCCCGCACCGAACTTCACGGACGGGTACTGGCCAAGGTGGGCGCCGATAAAGTAGTGTTCCCGGAAAGGGATATGGGCGTCAGGGTGGCACGGGCGCTGGTAACCGCCCATATCATCGACCAGATCGATCTTTCACCGGATTACAGCATCATGGAACTCACTACCCCGGAGCGGTTTATCGGGAAATCAATCGGGGAATCGGCGATACGCCTCGCCCACGGCGTCACGGTCTTAGCTATCAGGCGCGGCGAAAACATTATCATTTCACCCGGAGCGCACCACATCATGGAGGAAGGCGACGTGCTCGTCGTAGTGGGGCGCAACGACCGGTTACAGAAACTCGAGCAGTGAGGCGCTTAAGCAGGCAGAACCCGCGCGTGAAAGCGCTTCTGCGGCTGGCGAGGCGGCGCGACAGGGAAAAAGAGGAGCGGTTTTTTGTTGAGGGCGTCAGGCTGGTGCGGGAGGCATTGTCCGAACCCGTAACCGTTGATGCCGTGTACTGCACGCAAAAGTTTCTGGCCGGCGGCCGCAGCGAAGATATTTTGGCAGCCGCCGCGGCGAAAGGAGCGGGCGTTTACGAAATTCCCCCCGAGGTCTTAAAACGGTTGTCGAGAGTTGAAGAACCGCAGGGTGTTCTGGCCGTCGCCGGTATGAGAAAGAGTGAACTGAGCGACTTGCTGGTACCCGCCCCGCCGTTGGTTGTCGTTATCGACGGTGTGCAGGACCCCGGCAATCTGGGGACTATTATCCGTACGGCGCATGCGGCGGGAGCTTCCGGCGCCTTGCTCCTTACCGGGACAGTCGACCTTTACAATCCCAAAACGGTCCGGGCTACCGCGGGAACCATTTTTCATTTTCCCGTGGTTCAGGGAGTTTTTTCGCACCAGGCGATCGAATTCCTAACACGGGCGGGCCTGCGCTTAGCCGTAGCCGAACCGCGGGGTGCGATTCCCTATTACGAGTACGACTTTAGAAGGCCGGTTGCCGTCGTCGTCGGCGCGGAGGGCGTCGGGCCGAAAACGGAGTTGATTGAAGCCGCTGCGGCGCGGGTGTTTATCCCGATGCGTCCCAAGACCGAGTCCTTGAACGCGGCAGTGGCGGCGGCCCTCTTGCTTTACGAAGCGGCGCGCCAGCGGCTGACCGGGCGCTGAAAATCGCTTTTTACCTTATTTCACTACGTAGCGTCTCAAGCGGTAATAATAAAGTATCTAAAGTAGCGCACAGAGTTTCTTGTTTTCGCGGTAGTGGTGTGTTATAATCTGACCAAAAAGGCGCCAAAGATCCGCGAAAGGTTGTGAGCCGATGTTCTGGACCGCTGAGTTTTTTTGGAGGCTCTTTGAGGCGACGGGCTCGATTGGGGCTTACATTCTCTACCGGAGGTTGGCGGTACATTAATTTAGAACCGGAAGTCGGGGTCGCTTTAACCGGTTAAGAAAGACTTCCGGGACAGAACAAGTTGCGGGACGGTTTCCTCGTAAGGTAGTGTTCGCTTAAGCCCTTGGTATTTGTACGAAGGGCTTTTTATTTTACAAATCGCTTCCTGAAGTCTAAAATTATTTTATGGCCCGCCTGGGTAATGGTGCAGGCGGTCCGAAAAGAGCCTGTGGGGGTTCTGAAAATTTCAACCACCGGACGGTACTTGCCGCGAGCCGTAAATTTGTGTTGTTGTATGCGTTTGGTGGTTGCCGGGGGTACCAAAGTGCTGAAACAGTTGGACGAGATCCGGGAACGGGCGCAGACGGCCGTTGCGCTTGCCGTAAACCTTGAAGAACTGGAATCTTTGCGCGTCCGTTTCCTGGGGCGAAAAGGCGAAATAACGCAAATCCTGCGCCAAATGGCCTCGCTGCCGCCTGATGAAAGGCCGCCTGTCGGCCGGCGCGCGAACGAAATAAAAGAAGAGCTTGACAGGGCTCTGTCCGCAAGGTCCGAGGCGCTGCTGGGGCAAACTTTACTCGCCAAATTCGAGCGCGAAAAATTAGATGTTACGCTGCCGGGCCGTCCGGTACGTATCGGACACCGCCATCCATTAAGTGTTGTACAGGAAGAAATCGAAGCCATTTTCCTCGGTCTGGGTTACAGTATCGTTGAGGGGCCCGAGGTGGAACTGGATTATTACAACTTTGAAGCCTTGAACCTGCCCAAAGACCACCCCGCGCGGGACATGCAAGACACGTTTTTCATTTCCGATGACGTGCTTCTCCGGACGCACACCTCCCCGGTCCAGGTCCGTACCCTCGAACGTATGGCGCCGAAGCTGCCGGTGAAAATCATCGCCCCGGGAAAGGTTTACCGCCGGGATGATGACGCCACGCACTCCCCCATGTTTCAACAGGTCGAGGGACTGGCGGTGGACAAAAACATTCGTTTGAGCGACCTTAAAGGGGTATTGCTGACCTTCGCCCAGGAGATGTTCGGGCTTGAGACCAGAATTCGCCTGCGCCCGAGTTATTTTCCTTTTACCGAGCCGAGTGCGGAAGTGGATATCTCCTGCGTCATGTGCGGCGGGGAAGGCTGCAGGGTCTGTAAGGACACCGGTTGGCTGGAGATTCTGGGCGCGGGGATGGTTCACCCGCGGGTGCTGGCGGTTTCAGGTTACGACCCCGAGCGGTGCAGGGGGTTCGCCTTCGGCATGGGTATTGAACGGGTGGCAATGCTGAAATACGGCATCGGCGATCTGCGGATGTTTTATGATAACGACCTGCGTTTTCTGGAGCAGTTCTGACCTTCGGGGATAGACCTTTGAGGTCAGAATTCAGAATCCAGAATAGAGGAGACGGAAGACAGAGGTTTCAAAGAATTGATATTCCATTCTAGACCCCAAAGCTCTATCCGTTTGAGCTAAACCTAAGAACTTAGAACTTCGAACGGACCTGGACGCTATTCAGTATTAGCTTGAACGTTGCACGTCAAACGGACCCTAGAGGTCCATCCGTCCGAGCTTAACTTAGAAAAGAGGAGGCTGTTTTGTGAGGGTACCGTTAAGCTGGTTGCGGGAGTTCGTTGATATTCCGGTCTCGCCGCGGGAACTGGCGGAACGTCTTACGGCAGCCGGTATAGCCGTAGATACGGTGACCGACGTCGGTGACAAAATGAAAGGGGTCATTACCGCCCGGCTTAGCGGCGTCCGCCCCCATCCAAACGCCGATAGACTGAGTATTTGTAGCGCCGACGCCGGCGGCGAAGTCTATGAGATAGTCACCGCTGCGGATAACGTTTTTACGGGTGCGGTGGTTCCCCTGGCTTTGGAAGGAGCCCGCCTGGCCGACGGTACCGTCATTAAGAAGGCTCGATTTCGCGGTATCGCTTCCATGGGCATGCTCTGCTCAGAGGTGGAATTGGGTCTCGAAGACCGGTCGCCGGGCATAATGATCCTTCCCCCGGATACCCCTCCCGGCACAGACATCGCCGCGTTGCTTGGACTTCCGGACACCGTTCTGGCGTTTGACCTTACCCCCAACCGCGGCGACTGCCTCAGCATTTTGGGTATCGCGCGTGAGGTAGCCGTGCTATACGGTCTGCAACTCAACTACCCTCCGGTACTCGAAAGCGAGGGGGATGAAGCGGCAGGCTATATCGATGTTGAAATCAGGGATCCCCAACTCTGCGGCCGTTACGCGGCGCGGGTTTTCGAAGACATCAAAATCGGCCAGGCGCCGCTCCGGCTGCAGACGCGGCTAAGGCTCGCTGGTATGCGGCCGATTTACAACCTTGTTGACGTTACCAACTACGTCATGCTGGAGTTGGGCCAACCCCTGCACGCCTTTGATTACGAAACCCTCCGCGGCCGCCGGATCGTGGTTCGCCGGGCTTCACCGGGCGAAAGGCTGGTCACCCTGGACGGGGTAACGCGCCAGTTTGACAGGGAGGATCTGCTTATTGCAGACGCCGAACGAGCGGTGGCCGTCGCCGGGGTGATGGGCGGACTAGAAACGGAGGTCACTCCCGGTACCGCGACCGTACTCCTGGAATCCGCCAACTTTGACCCCTTGAGTATCCGGAAGACCTCGCGGAAGCTTGGGTTGCGCTCTGAGGCTTCGCTGCGTTTCGAAAAGCGGGTCGACATTGAAGGGGCGGTGCGGGCCGCCGGCCGGATGGCGCGTCTGGTCGCGGAGACCGGCATGGGCCGGGTGGTGCCCGGCGTTGTCGACTCCTATACGGTACGCCCGGATCAAAAGACGGTGGTGGTACGGCCGGACCGGTTGGACCAAATCATCGGGGCGAGCGTGCCCGGAGATAAAGCCGTAAAGTGGCTGAAAGCACTCGGCTTCGGCGTGCGCAAGAACACAGACCGCCTTATTGTTTCGGTCCCCACGTTTCGTCCCGACGTGAGCATTGAAGAGGATATCGCGGAGGAAGTAGCGCGGCTTTACGGTTACGACCGGATTGCCGCCACCCAAACATACGGCGAAGCCACACCAGGGCGGCGCCCACCAGTGGAAACCTTTATAAGATGGGTCAACCGGTTCTTGACGGGGCTTGGTCTTACGGAGGTCGTTACTTATAGCTTTATCAACCCGATGTCTTTTGACCTTTTGCGCTTGCCGCAAGATGACCCCCTCCGCCGGGTGGTGGCCTTGAAAAATCCGATCAGTGAAGAGCAATCGGTCCTCCGTGCCACGCTGCTGCCCGGAATGCTGGAGGTTGTCTGCCGGAATGTTTCGCGCCGGGTGACGGACATCGCGGTGTTCGAAGCCGGCAGGGTATTCAAACCCCGCGCTGACGGCGAACTACCCGACGAACCTCTCAAGCTTGGTATGGCGGTGGCCGGTAAGGAACCCCGGGGTTGGGAGAGCCCGCCACGGGACATGGACTTCTACTTTCTTAAAGGAATCGTTGAGGCGTTATTGGACCGTCTTGGAATAGATGCGGTATTCAGGCCTCTCCAGACCCACCCTTCGCTTCACCCTATGCGGGCCGCTGGTGTACTGGCCGGGGACAAAGAACTGGGGTACCTCGGTCAAGTTCACCCGGAGATCAAGATGTCCCTGGACTTGCCGAATGACGTGATACTGGCCGAGTTTGATATCGAGCGGCTTTTGGCGGTACGGAAGGTCGCGGCTTTTCGCGAACTTGTGCGCTTTCCGGGGGTGCTCCGGGATATTGCCGTTGTTGTCCCTGAGGGGGTACCCGCGGCCGAACTGGTGGATAATGTGAAGACGGCGGGGGGAGAGTTGCTTCGGGAACTCAGGCTTTTCGACGTTTATAAGGGCGCGAAGTTGCCGGAATGTACCAGGAGCATAGCGTTCTCCCTTCTGTTTCAGGCCGGAGACCGCACCCTGACGGATACGGAGGCTGCCGCGTGTGTCGAGGCGATCGTCAACCGTTTAAAGGAGAAGTGCGGCGCCGTGCTGCGCTGGTAATACCGACAACCGGTAGCCCGCGAAATAAATCGGTCTCCGGCGGCGTTGAACGATAACCCCCGTTTTGTTGGGCCGGGGGTCAAAAATAAGCTGTGCGCGGGAGGATATTTGCAGGAATGCGGCGAAAATCTGCCGAAAAGCGGCGGGGGGTAAAAGGTATGCCGGCCAAAATAAACCGGGTTGAAGTGGAAATTGCGGGGGAACCTTACTTATTAAGGAGCGAAGCCGCCACAGAGCATATTGAGCGAGTGGCGCGCATGGTAAACCAGAAAATAAAGGAAGTCCGGACCAGAAACCCGCGGCTGTCTTTGCACACTGTTGCCGTAGTAGCGGCGCTCAACATTTCCGACGAGTATTTGGTGCTCAAGGACGAACACGATAATTTGGTGAAACTAATCGAAGCGGAACGTGTTAAATAATCTGACGGAGGTACCGGTAGTGAAGATTCAAGACATCTATGCGCTGGCCGTGGAGTTGGGTATGAATTGCGATCCGAGAGGGAGAGAGACGGTAGAGGCGCTCCTGGAAAAGGAGCGCCAACGCTACGACGAACTAAAAGACGAAGAAAAGGAAATATACGACCTTGAAAAGCTGACCAACCCATATGCCGATACCCGAATCCTATTCGGCGCCCCCGAGCGTGAGGTAGCCAGGGTCTTGACCGGCATAGATATGGAGGCGGCGGAGGTGCTTCTGGCCGACAGGCTTGGTGAAAAAGGGAGGCCCATCGACCTTATCATCGCGCACCACCCGGAAGGCGGCGCGTTCGCGGCGTTACATGATGTAATGCACTTGCAGGAAGACGTGCTGGCCCGTTTCGGGGTACCGATCAACGTAGCCGAAGGGATCATGGCCTCCAGGATCAGCGAGGTGAAAAGGGGGCTTATGCCCCTCAACCACTTCCGTGCCGTGGATGCGGCCAGGCTGCTGGACATCCCGCTTATGTGCGTCCACACCGCCGCGGACAACCTGGTAGCCGACCACCTTCAGCGGCTTTTTGACGAGCGCCGCCCCGAACGCCTCAGCGACGTCATAAAGCTTTTGAGGGAGTTGCCGGAATATAAGACCGCGGCAGGGCAAGGCGCGGGTCCAAGCATCGTGGTCGGCGAAAAAGACCGCCGCGCAGGTAAGATATTCGTGGACATGACGGGCGGCACCAGCGGCTCCCAGGACGCTTACGCCAAACTTGCGGTAGCCGGGGTAGGGACGATCGTGGGTATGCATATCAAAGAGGACCACCGTAAGGAAGCGGAAAAAAACAACATCAACGTGGTCATTGCCGGTCATATGGCCAGTGACTCTCTCGGCATGAACCTGTATTTGGACCGGCTTGCGGCGAACGGGGTGGAAATACTGGCTGCTTCGGGACTTATCCGGGTAGCCAGGAACTGATGCGGGTACCCGAACTTCTGGCCCCCGCCGGAAGCCGGGAGGCGTTGACCGCGGCCGTCCAAAACGGTGCGGACGCGGTGTACCTCGGGGGGGCGAGCTTCAACGCCCGGCGGTCGGCGCCTAACTTCAGCGCTGCGGAACTTGAGCGGGCGATTACTTACGCGCACATTCGCGGTGTAAAGGTCTACGTGACGGTGAATACCCTGGTGGCGGAAGAGGAGATGGAGGAGGCGCTGCGCTTCCTCCGTTTTGTCTACGAATCCGGCGCCGACGCCGCCATCATTCAGGATATCGGCCTTCTACGCCTCGCGCGGGGAGCGCTTCCCGAACTGCAGCTTCACGCCAGCACGCAGATGACCGTCCATAATGCCGAGGGTGCGGCCTTCCTCGGGGAGGCGGGTATAAGCCGAGTGATCCTGGCACGGGAACTGACCCTTAACGAAATTAAGGTAATAAAGGAAACAACCGCCTTGGAAATAGAGGTTTTTGTCCACGGGGCGCTCTGCGTATGCTACTCCGGCCAGTGCTTACTGTCCAGCATGGTGGGCGGCCGCAGCGGTAATCGCGGTGTGTGCGCCCAACCGTGCCGCCTGCCGTACACCCTTGTGGATGAGAAGGGCGCCGTACCGGAATCGGAGGCGGCGGGTGAATACCTTCTGTCTACGCGCGATTTAAACTATGCCCGTCACATACCAGCTTTGGCCGCCGCCGGGATCGACGCGCTGAAGATCGAGGGCCGGATGAAACGGCCCGAATACGTGGCGACTGTGGTGCGCATTTACCGGTGCTTATTGGAGCGGCTGGCGGCGGGAAACTTTTTCGTCGCACCGGAAGAATCGGCGGCACTGGCGCAAATCTTCAACCGCGGTTTTTCGACCGGATATCTCTTCGGCAGGCCGGGCCGGAGCCTTATGAACATGCAACGGCCCAGCAACAGGGGTGTGCCGCTGGGCCGGGTTATCGCATACGACCGGAGCGGCCGGCTGGCCGAAATCAAGTTGACCCTCCCCTTGCGGCTGGGAGACACCGTCGAGTTCTGGGTTTCGGAAGGAGGCCGGGTCGTTACCCGCGTGGAGCGCCTGCTGGTTGAAGGACGGGAGGTCCTGCACGCAAGCCCCCCGGCGGTGGCGGAAGTGGCTGCTGTGGGCGGGATCCGGCCCGGCGACAGGGTATTCAAGACCGAGGACGCCGCTCTTGTTCACGACGCCCGGACCAGCTTTTCCGGGGCGGAGAGAAAAGAAATTCCGCTCCGTTTCCGCGTAACCCTGAGCGAGGATCAACCCTGTATGGTGCGGGTCGAGGACCGGGAGGGTAACTGCGGGGAAGGCTTTACGCACACCCCCGCCGTCCGCGCGGGGAACCAGCCGCTGACCCGTGAAACTCTAAAGGCGCAACTTGGACGGCTGGGGGGTACCCCATTTCGTTTGGCGGAACTTGACGGACCGATAGCTGAAGGCCTTTTTATCCCGAAAAGCGAGCTTAACGCCGCCCGCCGGGCCGCTGTCAACCAACTTGAAAGGAAGCGGTCAAGGGTTCCGGAAAAGCTCCCGGACGCTGTGTTTGCAAAAAGAGTTCGGGGACTGTTTCTCACCGCCGTTCACGGGGTGTCGAAGCCCTTTCTGTCCGTCGCCTGCGCGGACCTGGCCGGTGTGAGCGCGGCGCTTGAGGCGGGGGCCGATCGCATCTATTACGGCGGGGAATTCCGGGAGGGAGGGCCCGATCAAGAGGACCTGGCAGAGGCGGCGGCGCGTGTATCGTCAAAGAACCGTGAGCTGTATTTCCTCACGCCGAGAATTACTAAAGATAATGAGCTGAAGGTGCTTGTAGACGGGCTTAGGACTGCGGGCGGCGGGGGGGCCGGAGTGGTCGCCGGCAACCTTGGTCTGGTACGGGCGCTCGGGCGTGAAACAGGATTTATTATATGGGCTGACTACTATTTGAACGTGTTCAATACTCAGGCGGCGGCCTTTCTTCAGGACCACCGGGTGAAGGGAGCCGCGCTGTCCCCCGAACTTAACCTGTACCGTGTGGCCGCTGCCGCGTCCAGGTCCCCTCTTCCGGTGGAAGTCGTGGCCCACGGGCTTTTGCCCCTAATGGCACTGGAATACTGCGTCGTGGGCGGTATAATGGAGGACCAAACCGAATCGGAGCGGGGCTGCGCGGTGAAATGCCGCGGGAAAAGTTACGCGCTGAAAGACCGCATGGGAGCGCTTTTCCCGGTTTACACGGGGACCGACTGCAGGGCGTATATTTTCAACAGCCGGGAGCTGGTGATGCTCGCACACTTGCCCGCTCTGGTAAGTACGGGGGTGGCCGGCTTGCGGATTGAAGCGCGCACACGCGATGCCGCCTATGTTTTCCGGGTAACGTCCGCCTACCGTAAAGGTCTTGACGCCGTTGTCACAGGGGCGGCCCTGGATTTCACCGGGTTGGAGGAGGAACTGACGGGAAAGGAAAATATTACCCGGGGTCATTATTTCCGCCCGGCGCGCCGGCAGGCCGACCTTGAACCTCCCTCTTCAGGATAAGGCAGCGGACGGTATGGACGGATAAACACAGGTAGTATTTAGTGTGCGTTGCCCATGCCGCCGGAGGCGGCAGTGCGAAGGATGAAAAGTGGGCTGGACCGGTAAGCTGGTTACTTAGATGCAGAAGAGTAACACAAACGGAACGCGGCGAGGAGCGAGCGGTACAAGGAAGGCGCAACCGGACAATTGGGAAGTGAGACGTGTGAAGTTGGAAGTGGGATTCTCGAAGGGATTCGCTTACCAGCTAATTCCCACAAACATCTCACCTCTAACCTCCCACATCACACCTCTCAAATGCCGGCGAGCCTGACGCAGTAATGCGAAGCTCGTCACTGCGCCCGCGGAAGAAGAAAGCATTTTCAAGGGAGTGCGCAATACTTGGACGAACGGGTCTTGCAGCGGCTCGAATTCAACCTCGTACGTGAAAAACTTGCGGCGCAGACAACAAGTCCCATCGGCCGGGAACTGGCCATGAGCCTTAGTCCCGCCGTTGACGTTGACGCGGTCAGACGCCGGCTCGTCCTAACCGCTGAGGCACGGGATTTACTGCGGCTTGAGCCGGGTTTCGACTACGGGGGCTGGCATGACATCCGTCCGGAACTGAGACGGTTGGCGCAAGGAGGTGTCCTTGAAGCGGCCCAACTCAACCGTGCAGCGGAGAACCTCGCCGTAACCCGCCTGGTAAAAACGTTCTTTAAAAAAAGGGGCTCCGCCTATCCGGCGCTCAAACAACTGGCGGACAACTTGCGCCCCGTGCCGGAACTCGAAGAAGAATTCGTGAGGTGTATCCGGCCGCCCGGTGAAATACTCGACGACGCCTCCCCCCTGCTTGCCCAGACCAGGAGACGGCTTGAACGATTGAAGAGCGACATCAGGGAGGTCCTTGACCGGTTCCTGCGGTCGCCGGCGTGGCAGAAGTACCTGCAGGACCCGATAGTCACCATCCGGGAAGGGCGCTACGTTTTACCGGTTAAAATCGAGTATCGGGACAAAGTGAAAGGGCTTGTCCACGACCAGTCGGCAAGCGGGGCCACACTTTTCGTCGAACCGTTCGCCGTGGTGGAAAAGGGGAACGAAGTGCGCCGGCTGGAGGCCGCCGAGCGGCAGGAAATCGAGCGCATTCTTATGCAGCTTTCCGCCGCTCTTGGCGCGGTGGGTGAAGACGTATCCGAGTCCACCGAAGTACTCGGCCGGCTCGACCTTATCCTGGCGCAGGGGCGTTACAGCGTGGCCCTTGACGCCGTACCCCCGGTTGTCGTGCCGTTCCCGTGTTTGGAGCTGAAAAGGGCGCGCCACCCGTTGATCGGCAAAGCGGTGCCGATAGATGTCGACCTCGGGAAAACCTTTGACACCCTGATCGTCACCGGGCCCAATACCGGCGGCAAGACGGTAGCCCTCAAGACCGTCGGCCTTTGTGTTTTAATGGCGCAGTCCGGGCTGGAAATACCGGCGGCGGAAGGTACCACAATCGGTGTTTTCAGAAACGTTTTCGCGGATATCGGCGATGAACAGAGCGTTGCCGAAAACCTCAGCACTTTCTCATCCCACTTGCGCAATATTATTGAAATAATCAGTAACGCCGGGGAGAATTCCCTCGTTCTCCTGGACGAATTGGGAGCGGGCACGGACCCCAGAGAGGGGGCGGCACTGGGATGCGCGGTACTGGAGGAACTCGGCCGGCGCGGAGCCAAGACCATAGCCAGTACCCACAGCGGGGAGCTGAAAGAATTCGCGGTCGGGCGGTCAAGGGTGGAAAACGCATCCGTAGAACTCGACCCCGAGACCTTGTCCCCGACCTACCGGCTGATTACCGGTCAACCGGGCCGGTCCAACGCGTTCGAGATCGCCCGCGGTCTCGGCCTTCCGGAACACCTGGTGTTGCGGGCCAGGGAATATCTGACTCCTGAAGAACGGCACCTGCGCGACAAGCTTGGGGAAGTGGAGCAGTTCCGCCGCCGGGCGGAGGCGGAAGCCTCGCTCGCGGCCCGTCTCAAGGAGGAAGCCGAGCACCTGAAGGCCGAGTACAACGCCAAGGTATCGGAAATTTTGCATAAAAAAGATAAGGTGCTCGCGGAGGCCCGGGAAGACGCGGCTGCCGCCGTGCGTAAGGCGCGGCGCGAGGCGGAGGGGATAATTAAGGAACTGCGGGAAAAGATCCATGAGGAAAACCGGCGGCAGCAAGAAATGGCGCTCCAGAAGGCGCGGGAACGCCTGAGCCTGCTGGGCGAGCGTTTCCACTATTCGCCCCCTGTACCGGCCGCAGGCGCAGCTGCTAAGGGGCGGGTGGCGGCGGGAGAAACGGTATTCCTTCCCCGTTTCGGGCAGGAAGGGACTGTCATGGCGGTCTCAGAGGAAGGGACTGTTTCCGTACAAATCGGCGCTTTCCGGGTGGATGTGCCGCTGGCGGCGGTTCAGCCCGCGGAAAGACGGCGGCGGGCGGGCGTTGTTGAGGTGACGGCGGCCCGTGCGGTTCGCCCCACCCTGGACCTCAGGGGGCAGCGGGTCGAGGAAGCGCTGATCAACCTTGAAAGGCACCTTGACGCCGCGCTTCTCGCCGGGCTCCACCGGGTGGATGTCATTCACGGTTTTGGTACGGGGGCGTTGGGGTCCGCCGTAAAAGAGTACTTGCGGAGCTACCCTCGGGTGAAGTCATTTCGGGCCGGAGGGCAAGGGGAGGGCGGCGCCGGTGTGACGGTGGTGGAACTGGGGTAACTATTCAGGTACTCCGGGGGCGCGGCGATAAGCAACGCATTGCTACGTCAGCCCGGCAAAGCCGAATCCTCACGTACGTACTCAGTACGCTCCGGTTCGCCTTGCCGGTCTTCCTTGCACTACGTGACTTCTCGCCACGTTCCTTAAGTATTAGGGTTACGGCTGAATAGTTACGAACTGGTTTGATTTGGCCTGGACTTCACTGCCGATAATTGTTTAAACGCCCTTATGTTACTTGCGCGAGCTTAAACTACCCTATTACGTCAAAACAAGATATAATAGGGACGTGGTGGTGGAACGAATGCGGGCGGTAGCGGAGTGTTACGGCTGCCTTGACAGACTGATTACGACCACGTCGGCATTGGCTTCCGATGATCCCGGCATCCGGGGAAAAGCGCTCGCGGCGGGGCGGGCCGTGCTCAGGGCCCAGTTCTCCACCAACAGAATCCCGACCGAGATCGCCGCTCTTGCCCAAAAGGCGGTCAGGCAAGCGAGCGGCAACGCGGACCCGTTTAAGGATGTGAAGCGGCGCGAGCAGGAACTTTCGGCCCGGGTAATCGGTACTATAACAAGCCGTTTAGAGGACGGTCCGGAAGCGCTCTTCCGTCTTGCCGCGCTGGGCAATACGGTGGATTTTTTCAAAGACCTTGACACAGTGGCGGAAGAAATGGCGCGCCCGGTGAACTTTGTCCTTAACCAGATCCCTGTTTTCCTGAACCGTTTACAGGAGGCGCGGTGCGTGTTGCTCCTGGCCGATAACGCCGGGGAGTGTCACTTTGATTTGCCTCTTTACCGAATGCTTTTGGAGGGCGGGCGCGAAGCGGTATATATAGTGAAGGAGCAGCCCGTCCAGAACGACTTGACGCTTGAAGACCTGGCGGAATACGGTCTAAAAGAAGCCTTCGGCCGGGTGGAGGGCACGGGAACCGATTCACCGGGACTGGATCTCAAAGCCGCATCACCGGAGTTCAAGCATCTTTACGAAAAGGCGGATATCATTCTTGCCAAGGGGATGGGTTACTTTGAGACGTTTTCGGAGGCCGGAGACCGCAGAGTTTTTCATCTTTTAAGGGCGAAATGCGCACCGGTGGCCTCGGCGCTGGGTGTGCCGGAGGGGAGTTACGTCGCCACCTTTGGTGTGGAGGGGATAACATGCTGAGATTGGAGAACCTGAGCGTCGCGATCGGCGACCGGACGGTACTTGAGGACATTAACATGGAGATCGGACCGGGGGAGACGCACGTCCTTTTCGGGCCCAACGGTTCGGGGAAATCGACCCTTTTGGGAACGATCATGGGTTTTCCCCGTTTCCGCATCATCCAGGGGCGGATTTTGTTCAAGGATGAGGATATTACGGCGCTGCCGGTGAACGAGCGGGCCGTGCGGGGGATGGGGATTGCTTTCCAGCGCCCGCCCACGATCCGCGGCGTGCTTCTGAGGAATATCATCGAAATCGCTGCCAGGGACGGGCTCACCCCGGAGGAACTGGCGGCGGGCCTGGACCTGACCGCTTTTCTCGACCGCGAGGTAAACCACGGTTTTTCCGGGGGGGAATTAAAACGCTCGGAACTGGTCCAACTCCTGGCCCAGAACCCAGACCTCGTTTTGTTGGACGAGCCCGAGTCCGGCGTGGACCTGGAAAACATGGCCCTTATCGGCCAGGCGATAAATCATCTGTTGGAAAAAGAGGTCGTGCGCTGGAACGGCAGGCCGCTGAAAGAAATTCGCCGCGGCCGCACCAAATGCGGTCTGGTCATTACCCATACAGGTTATATTTTAAACTACGTCGAGGCGGACGTAGGTCACGTCCTTTACAAGGGCAGGCTGTCGTGCAGCGGGAACCCGCGGGAGCTTTTCGGGTGCATCAAACGGGTCGGTTACCGCGAGTGCGTACACTGTGTGCTTTAAGCTAGGGCAGGAGGTAATTTAAACTTGGTCAAGAGCATCAAAGAGGGGTTTTTGCAGGAGGGTAAAAAGCACGCTTACATTGAGGACCTTACCACGCTTCCCCCCGTCGAGAAGGAACGTCTTTTACATACCGGTGTGGACGTAAGAGGCCACAGTAGGGCGGGAACTTTCATGCAACTCGACAATTCGGTGGTCCACTGTCGCAGCGTACAGGAGGGCGTTGAAGTCCTCAAGATCGGAGAAGCTCTGGAAAAATACGCGTGGGCGGGGGACTACTTCGGCGGTCTGATTCCTTTTGAAGAGGAAGGTTTGGGGCAGCCCTTGAGCGGCTATTTCATCCGAGTATTACCCGGTATTAACGCGCGTTATCCCGTTCAGGCCAGTCTTTACATCGGGCACGAGGGCCTTGCCCAGGAGGTCCACAACCTGGTTATTATTGAAGAAGGGGCTTCCCTCGATATCATTACCGGGTGTGCTACGGGGGCCTTCGTCAAGCGGGGCTTGCACATCGGCATTACGGAAGCGTACGTGAAAAAGGGCGCGAAGCTCAGCTTCACTATGATTCATAACTGGGGTGAGGAGGTTGTGGTCCGGCCGCGCGGGGCCACCCTTGTCGAAGCGGGGGCCGTTTTTTCGTCAAACTTCTTCTGCTTGAGCGGCGTGAAAAGCCTGTTGATGTACCCGACGACCCGCCTTGCCGGCGAAGGGGCGGTGGGCCGCTACAACACCATTCTGGTGGCGCCGCCGGGGACCGAGATGGATGTGGGTTCGCGTGTGCAGTTAAGCGCCCCGGGCACCAAGGCCGAACTCATTGCCCGGACGATCACCACCGGGGGCGATATTATCAACCGCGGCCACATTGCGGGCGAGGTACCCGGCGCACGGGGGCATCTCGAGTGCCGGGGGCTGATGCTTTCAGAGCGGGGACGCATATACGCCATACCGGAATTGGAGGCGCTTGTGGCGAACGTGGAACTTTCACACGAGGCGGCGGTGGGGAAAGTCGCCCAGGAGGAAATCGAATATCTTATGGCCCGCGGGTTGAGTGAGGAAGAGGCCACCTCAACCATCGTACGCGGTTTTCTTAACGTGAACATCGAAGGCCTGCCCGACATGCTGCAGCAAGAAATCGACCGGGCTATTGCCGCCTGCCAACTCGGTATGTAATAAAGACCCCTTTGTTGATTGAGAAAAGTCCTGCTACGGCAGGCTTTTTTATGCCCTAATTTTAACTCTTATTGTGTATTATTTTACGGATGAGTGAAAAAAAGACCGATATAACGGCTAAGACCCGTTTTTAAAGTTAATGCAGCGGTTAATAGTCAGATAATTCTGAACTATTAATTCAGCGTTAATTTTAGATTAATTTGGAAAGGATTCTTGCGGATTAAGTAGAATAGATACGAGGTCGCAATACAATTAGACAAAATTTGAAATCATAGTGGTTTTTACGGGAGTGAAACGGCTTTATGCGACAGGCAAAGTGCGGTAAGAGAAACCAGGAGAAAGTGGTGATATTAAACGCGTGTATAATGGCGATAATATACACGCTTTGCTTTGCGGCGCCGGCATTCGCCTGGACACACGGGCAGTTTAACGCCACGACGGACGCCTGCGCCGGTTGCCATATCGCCCACGCCGCGCCTTTCCCCAAGCTCTTAAAGTCAGGACCCACCCAGACCGAGTTCTGCTATTTGTGCCATGCCGACGGCGGTATTAGCGCCCCCTACGACATCCGGGACGGCAAGACTGTCGCCGGGGGCGAAGCCTGCACTTCAACGGGGGGCGGCTTCGAGCGGTTATGGGACGGTCCGGGGACCTCCGACTACCGGACGGTAACTTCACGGCATACGGTGGGCGGTTATCTCCCGGATTCCCGTAACCAGGCCGGCGCCTGGAGCGGCCCGGGGGCCACACAGCTTGTCATCCCGGGCGGAACCGATACCTTGACGGGGAACGGCCTGGTATGCGGTTCCTGCCACGACCCCCACGCCGGCGGCAAGACGCCGGGAAGCGTCTCGTGGACTCCTCCGGGATCGAGCGGTCCGTACGTCGTCAGCAACGCTGTTTCCGGGAACCCGCGCTTGCTCCGCACTGCGATTCTCGGTAAAACAGTGGATGAAATGATTTTCACTGCGGAGACGGTCGGAACGTTCACTTACCTGGGAGTAGGTTCGGGTGTATACCGCGTGACTGATTACATTTTCGGCAGTTCGGACTGGTGCGGCGCCTGCCACGACAAGTTTGACACTGGTACCGCGGGCGACAGGATCGCCGCGGAAGGGCACGCGCCCCGGTTCCTTGAAATGTGGCGCCACCCCGTGGACGTCCACGCGCAGCCTCCTTCGGGCGCCGGTCTGGGCGACGTTAGTGTCGACACCGGCACGCCGTTGGAACTGTGGACTTCGGGTTGGGCCGGCTTACCCGACAAGGTGGCGTGCCTGACATGTCATCGGGCGCACGGCGCCACGGCGGTAATGGACGGATGGGCGGGGAACTGGCCGCGGGACAGCGACATGGGCGGGACCGGCGACACCTCGGCGCTGCTGCGCATGGACAGCCGGGGCATCTGTTACAACTGTCACGGCGCGGGGCTGTACAACTCCTGGGGCGACCCCCGTGTCGACTGCGGTGACTGTCACCCCGATGTCAACGGTTTGAAGGGACACGACGGGGACGGCGGCGCCGCCTGTGAGTTCTGTCATATTTAATAACATTGAAGCTTGAAGTATCTTTGACGCGAAAATCTACGATAGCAAGAAAAATTAACCACAGAGACATAAAAAATAAAGTCCTCAGTCGAAAGTCCCCAGTCCTCAGTCCGGGAACGGGAGGAAACGAAGTCGAAAGCGCCCAGTCCTTGTTTCCGGACTCAGGACTCAGGACTTCGAACTTGATAATCTGCCTCTGTGGTGAACTATTTTGGTTCCGGCTTGTCCGGGACAGGGAGGTTACCGGAGTGGAAAGGCGTCACCTGATAAGAGGGTTGACTTTGGCCGGTTTGACTATGATTGTTATCACGGCCGTGTTCATGCTTTTTAAAGAGCAACAATCCCCGCAGCCGGCTGAGAGCACTATTTCCACCCCCCTGGTGGTTACCATCCAGACCGACAGAAAGTATTATTTGATGGATCCGTACTACTGGGTGTACAGCGCCGCCAAAGAAGTTATACCTGGTGGACCCGTACCGGCGCCGGCGCTTTTATGGCCCGAAGAAGGTTACCCCCGTACGGTAAACTTTACCGTGTACCTAAACAAGCTAAACGGTGACCCGGCGGAGGTGGAGGATGTGGTCTACCAGGTTGTGTACGCCGGCGGGCGGCCCTTTACGGTGGGATCGGCGACTTACGAAGATCCGGGGGTGTTTCATGGTTCATTTGAGCTTACTGAAGCTTCCCTCGGTGGTACCTCTTTTACCGGCTGGCAGCCGCGCGAAATGACTATTAAAGCGCTGGTCGCCGATCAGGTTGTTAAGACGCAAAGGTTCCATGTGGGGCGCTGGGGCTGCGACCGGTGCCATTTAGAGTCGAACCTGGCCAGGTCAATTTATCCCTGGTGTGCCCCAACAGGAGGATACTGGGGTTATCACGGTTGGCATGGTCAGTTAGGGGGAGCAGGTGGTAACGAGATGTTCAGCCTTAGCAATCTCACCGACCCCGAGAAAACACACACCCCGGCAGCATTGGTTACCGGAACATATGGACACGAGTACACAATTCAAAAACAGTGCGGCAATGCTGCGTGTTCCCCTTGTCATCAGGGATCCGGAAAATTGCGCTACCCATGGACCAACCCCCCTTACTACACGCATCCCGGGGAGAAAGTTGATTGCACTTTTTGCCACGGTATTGAGGGCGGGTACCTGCCTTCCGGCGTATTAGATTGGTCCAACGAGATGAGGCCAGGGTATTTTGAAAACTGGGCCAAGGGGTCAAAGTGGAAGGACAACGCCGGCTTTTCCGCCCTCCATGGTGATTGTTCAAGCGTCCACTGTCACGGCCATATAAACGATAACGCCGAGGGGGACATTGAATTCGCGAAGCCTATCTGCAGCGACTGCCATTAATCTTCGAACATTCCGGGCGGAATCAAGGAAATGATAAAACCCTCCGGGGACGCCGGGGGGTTTTCATTAACAACAGCGGTCATTCTTCGGTCTACTTTTGCGCGAGTCGTTCGCAGAGCGCCATAAAAATAATCAGGTCGGCCACCCGGTTGGAATAACCCCATTCGTTGTCGTACCAGGCGAATACCTTAACCAGATTCTCATCGATCACCATGGTGGAAAGGGCGTCGAAAATGCAGGAGTGCGGGTTGCCGTTAAAGTCTTTGGAGACGAGCGGTTCGTCGCAGTACTCGACGATGCCCCGCAGCGGCCCGTCGGCGGCCTGTTTGAACAGCGCGTTTACTTCCTCCTTGCCCGTGGGGCGGGCAACCTCCACGACCAGGTCCGTGAGCGATACGTTGGGCGTCGGCACCCGCACGGCGAGACCGTTGATTTTCCCTTTCAACTCGGGAAAGACAAGACCGATTAGCTTGGTGGCGCCGGTAGTGGTAGGGATCATGGAAAGGCCCGCCGCACGGGCGCGGCGCAAATCCCGGTGCGGGAGGTCCAGCAAATTTTGATCGTTGGTGTAGGAGTGCACCGTGGTCATCGCGCCCCGCTTGATCCCTATACCCTCGTGCAGCACTTTCACCATCGTTGCCAGGCAGTTCGTGGTGCACGACCCGCACGAAATAACGTCGTGTTTTCCCGGGTCGTACCAGTCCTGGTTCACGCCGATAATCAGGGTCACGTCTTTGGGCATTGTGGCCGGCGCTGTGATTACGACTTTGCGCGCCCCGGCGTCCAGGTGGCGTTTGGCGTTTTCGTAGTCGGTAAAACGCCCGGTGGCTTCGACTACCGCGTCGACACCCGCCTCGCGCCAGGGGATATTGGCCGGGTCTTTTTCGGCAAACACTTTTATTTCGCGGCCGTTTACGCAAAAGTAGTTTTCGTGGGCTTCGATGTTGGCGTCAAAGCGGCCGTGGACGGAATCGTATTTGAGCAGGTGCGCCAGCGTGGGGCCGTTGGTCAGATCATTAACGGCCACAACCTGGATGTCGTGGCTGTCCGCCACAATCCGGAAGAAATTCCGGCCGATACGGCCGAACCCGTTGATACCCACTTTTAAGACCAAATTTTAACCCTCCCTGAAAGGGGAAATGTCTTGTTCAACACCAAGGTTTAACCGGCGGTACCGTCCTCTTGTCCTGCTTCTTCCTCCCGGGCTTTCGGCGCCTCGGGGACGCCGGCGAAACTCCATTCAATTTCCAATTCAATTTTTTTCATGGTCCCGGCTTTTTCTTCCGTTTCTACCTCGAGGACTGCCTGTTCGGGCAGGTTTACCGTCGTTCCTTCAACGGCGAGTTTCCCTTCCCTGATGTCCGTCAAAGCGCCTTCCAAAAAAGATACCAGTTCATTTCGTGTCACAACCCGCTTGGTTTTCGCCACGATTGAACACCTCCACGCCTTAGACTATGCTGCCCGTTTGCTTTCGAGTTAATACGAAGGCTGCTTGTTACTTTGGCCACAAGAATAAATATTCGGTGACATTTACCGGCATCCTCTTTTTGCCGTAGGTGAAAACGTCGGACAACAATACTTGATTTGTACGGGACAAGTTAAGCATAATAGAGTTGGTTTGTTTTTCATACGGGCCGGAAGTCTCACGAGGCATCCATGGGGAAGCGGCAGTGAAAAAAAACTGGCGGCAATGGTTCCTTACCAACGTTAAACGGGCGATCCGGGACTATGCGATGATCCCGCGGGGTGGAAGGGTAGCGGTCGGAGTTTCCGGGGGCAAAGACAGCATGGCGCTCCTGTACATTCTGGCCTGCCTGCGGGACTTCTCACACCTGTCATTTAATATGGAAGCGATTATGGTCGATCCGGGCTGGCGGGTATTAGACCTGGAGCCCCTGGAAAGTTTCTGCGCGGACAAGAAAATACCACTGCACCTGATTCGGCACCCGATTGCCCAGATAATCGTTTCCAGGGGAGAAGAAAACGCCTGTTCGCTGTGCACCAAGCTCCGTGCCGGAGTCCTTAATACGCGGGCCAAAGAAATCGGCTGTGAAAGAGTCGCCCTCGGACACCACCTGGACGATGTGGTCGAGACCTTTATGCTGAACCTGGTCCACACCGGGAGGATGAGGACCTTTAAGCCGGTGGTTTACCTGGACCGGATGGAGCTTTACCTGATCAGACCGCTGGTGTACCTGACGGAGCAAACACTCGGCGCGCTCGTGGCGCGGGAGGGAATTCCGGTAATGCCGGCCCTTTGCCCTTATGCGGGCAAGACCGAACGGGCTGCAATGAAGGAAGTCGTGGCGTGCATCACAGCGAAATACCCGGAGTTCAGGCGCCGCTTCCTGGAGGCGCTGCGGGAGCAAAGGCCGCAAGACAGCTGGGGGCCGGGGAAGTGAAGGACGCTGTAGTACAGTTAATGGGGGTCGGTCTTTGATCGTTGCGGGTATCGACGTGGGCTCCTTGTCGGCGGAGGCCGTTTTGCTTGAAGACAACCGCGTTCTCGGCTATTGCATCCGGCCTACGGGAGCGCAGAGCCGGCACGCAGCGGACAACGTTTTCTCGGCGGCTCTTGCGCAAACGGGCGTGGGCCGGGAGGCGGTGAGCTTCGTTGTGGCAACGGGATACGGGCGGGTGAGCGTGCCTTTCGCCGACCGGTGTGTTACTGAGATAACCTGTCACGGGCGGGGGGCGGTTTTTACCTTTCCCGCGACCCGCACGGTGATAGACATCGGCGGGCAGGATTCAAAGGTCATCCGTGTTGACGCGAGGGGAACGGTAGAGGACTTCGCGATGAACGACAAGTGCGCCGCGGGTACGGGGCGTTTTTTGGAGGTGATGGCCCGGGCGCTCGAGACCGACCTTCAGGGTTTTAGCGATCTGGCCGCGGCGGCCCGGGAGGCGGCGTCCATAAGCAGTGTTTGCACCGTTTTCGCCGAGTCGGAGGTGGTGGCGCTGATCAGCAGGGCCGCACCCCGCGAGGGCATCGCCCTTGGCCTTTGCCGGGCGGTGGTGGACCGTATTGCGGCGCTGGTAAACCGGGTGGGCCTGATCGAAGATGTGGCGATGACAGGCGGCGTGGCCAAGGTAAAAAGCGTGGTGGCGGGGATTTCAGCGAAGCTGGGCGTTAAGGTTTGCGTCCCGCCGGAACCGCAAATCACGGGTGCGCTGGGGGCGGCGTTAATCGCGCGGGATCTGGCCTTAAATCTTAAAAAACAGCCGTAAAAAACCATATAATCATTACCATTTCAATACCCAGCTTCACGGCGGTGCCCCCCAGGAAACCGACCAGGGAGCCGGCACCGACACGAAAGGCGTGGAAGGACCGGCGCGAAGCTGCCAGTTCAGCAAGGAACGCGCCGGCGAAGGGTCCGACTAGCAGACCCAGAGGGGGGAATACAAACGCGCCGAACAGCAGTCCCAAAACGCCGCCCCAGATAGCGGCTTTTGAACCGCCGAAGCGGGTGACGCCCCAGGCGTTTGCCAGGTAGTCGACAACAAAGGTGAAGGCCGCCAACAAACCCTGCCCGATAAAAAAGTAAAGCGGCAGGTGTTCGAAGCCCGTGAAAAGACCGTAGACTACCATGCCGGCAAGGACAAGCGGCGCGCCGGGCAGCACAGGCAGAACCGTACCGACAAGGCCGGCCAAAAAAAGAACGATAGCGAGTGCGAGCCCGAGGGTTATCATGTTTTTCTCCGTTACTTTTTCTTCAGCGTAGCAGACCTGACACACGCGGTCAAGGCGTCTGAAGCCGCCCGCGCGGGGGCAATGTCAGCCTAAGACTTAAGGCGGGAGGTACCTATGATTAACGCTGTGCTCACCGCGGAACTCTTTCTTCCGGGTGTGGTGTCGCTCAAAGAAAGACGGCGCCGTTTAAAAAGCTTGCTGGAGCGCCTTCGCGCAAGGTTCAATGTCGCCGCGGTCGAGATTGACGGGCAGAACACATGGCAGCGGGCGACACTTGCTATCGCGGCGGTGGCCGGCGAGGTGGAGCACATCCACCGGGTTTTCCAGGACGTGGCGGCTTTTATCGACGGCTACCGTGAAATGCTGTTAAGCGATTACCGGGTTGACCTTTACGGTGTGTATCTCGGCAGCGAGAAAGAGTTCGGCGCGGGAAAAGTTACGGGCGGCAGCCTAATCCTGGTAACCGGGGGCGCCCGGAGCGGCAAGACCCTGTTCGCGGAGTCGCTTGCCGATACGTCTGCCGGCGTTGTCTACTTGGCTACGGCATTGCCGATCGACGAAGAAATGGCGGCCCGTATCGCCCGGCACCGTGCGCGGCGGCCGGCGCACTGGGAGACCGTTGAAGAACCCCTGGACCTTGGCGGCGCGGCGAAAAGGATAGCTTCTGAGGCGGTGCTGCTGGTGGATTGCCTGGGGGTTTGGGTGGCGAATCTTTTAGCCGGCGATACCGAAGAAGCCCTGGTCTATGAAAAAGTAAACGGGTTTCTCCAAGCGGTGGGCGAGCGGCAGGGACGGACTGTAGCAGTAACCAATGAAGTGGGCATGGGCATTGTGCCGCCGTACCCTTTGGGAAGACTTTTCAGGGACATCCTGGGCCGGGTCAACCAGCAGGTAGCGGAAGCCGCAGATACAGTCTACCTCCTGGTTTGCGGTATCCCAATCCGCATAAAACCCTAAGTTTCGTTTTTAATGGAAAAGTTTTTCTGGTGCTAAAGGATTTTTGTCGCCTCTTGGAGAAATTCTCTTAACTTAATAGAGAATTAAACAGACTACATAAAAAGCATTGTTAGGCACTAACGGGTGGGGGATGGTTTATGCAGGACAAAACAAGCTGTGCCAGACCGGTGACCGGTTACCGGGAAGGGAACATTGTCAGTGCTTTCGGCACCGACTTACTCTTGACCGGAGGAATTTTCGTCCCCAATCTGTTACTGCAGTTTTACAAAAAGATTGGCATCAGCGACACAGGGATGATGCTTATCCTCCAGCTTTTCCGCTTGCGGACCGAGGAGTCAAGGCTCAACGCCACCGCACCCGAATTAAGCGAGTATATGTCCATGGAACAGGAACTGATCGAACGCGAACTCCAATTGCTCCTGGAGGGGAAGTTTCTCGCGGTTACGGAATACTACGACGGCCGACAGGTCGTAGAGGGTTTCGACTTTCGGCCGCTTTTTGAAAAGATATCCGATTGCTGGGCCTGCGCCAAGATGGTGGAAATCGAGGAGGTACAGCAGGTACTGAAAAACGGCGCCAGGGGGATCGCGCCGGCGGACGAGGCTTTCGGCGGACTGTATCAGGTATTTGAGAAGGAATTCGGGCGGCCGTTGTCTCCCATTGAAGCGGAACAGGTGCTGAAATGGCGGCAAGGAATGTCTCCCGCGCTGGTGCGCGAGGCGCTCCGGAGGGCCGTTCTTTTGGGCAAGCACAATTTCAAATATATCGGTACCATTTTACTTGAGTGGCAAAAGAATAATTTACGCACCCTGAGCGAGGTAGAAGAGTACGACCGGAACTTCGAAGCGCGTCGCAAGCGGCGGGGGAGGACGGCTTCTGCCAAAAATCAGGAAGACACAGAGCGGCGAGAAAAGAAAAAAGAGCTGATCCGGCGGCTTTACAGTTAAGGAGGATATCCCTGTGTCGGCCTTGTGTAAGGAATGCAATGACCGGGGGCTTATTCTACGAGGGGACGTCGCCATTCCTTGTCCGTGTTCCAAGGAAAAATCAGTACGCTTTCGTTTCACCCAAGCGCAATTAACCCCATTAATGCATGAATATGTCTTCAAACATTTTGATCTTAGATATTATTCCCGCACCTCCAAAGACGAACTAAAAGGGCTCTCCTTTTACGAATCTGCTAAGCGCGCGTACAACGCAGCGCGGAATTTTGTCAGCTCTTTTCTAAGCGGCGATGCTCCCGAAGGGCTGATTTTTGTCGGTGAAGTAGGTACGGGGAAGACGTTTTTGGCCTGTTGTGTCGCCAATGCCATTCTTGCGGCCGGAAAAGAAGTACTTTTTGTGAACGTGCCCGACTTTCTCGACGAGATAAGGGCAACTTACGATCAGGGGTCCGACGTTGATTACACCGAACATGAACTTTTAATAATCGCAAAGAATATTCCACTTTTGATTCTGGACGACCTCGGCGCTTTCATTTACACTGAATGGGCTCGTCAAAAAATTTACTCCATCCTGAACCACCGCCTTAATTACCGGTTGCCGGTAATAATCACGACTAACGTTGCTCTAGAGGAATTAGAAGAGTATTTGGGAGAGCGTACCACATCCCGTCTTTTTGAAATGTGTAAAACATACCGTATATACGTCGAGAATGATATCCGCGCTGTCCGCAGGGAGGAACGCGAGGTCAGGCGGCGGTGAAAACCGGCTGGAGATGACTATATCATGGGGTTAACAAGGCTGCTCTCTGAGGTTACAGCGTTTAAAAATGGTTGAAGTTACTGCCGGCACGCCTTCGGCAAAAACGCCCTCCCCGTGGGGTTTTTGGGCGACTATGGGATTGTCGCTGGTGGTGCTGGCAGTTTTTTTCATTATTTCTTCACTCACGGCCGCCGGCTTTCTCGCCTTCATGGCGGCTAATAATCCCGGTCTGAACCTGTCTCAGTTCGCTCAAAGCCTGCCGGCAAACGGTTTTTACCTTTCTGTCACCACATGCGTTACGGCGCCTGCGTGTATTGCGTTGACCATACTGTTTGCCGGGTTGCGCAAAGGGCTTAGCGTCCGCGATTACCTGGGCTTCAGGGAGGTTCCGGGAAGGCGGTTGTTGCGTTGGCTTGGCTTCGTATTGGTATTCATGTTTGCCACCGACTTGCTTACGTATCTTTTAAATCGTCCGGTGGTCCCTTCATTCCCGATTGACGTTTACAAAACAGCACGCAATATGTTTCTACTATACCTTGCTTTAGTGCTTTTTGCACCGCTGTATGAAGAGGTATTGTTCAGGGGGTTCATGTTTCAGGGCATCCGGTTTTCACGGTTGGGTCCCGTTGGGGCCGTGGGTATCACCGCCTTTATCTGGTCCATACTCCATTGCGGACAATATGACGCCTACGGTATCGTCACGATCTTTATTTTTGGGATGCTGTGCGGCATTTCCCGTCTTGTAACCGGTTCAATTTACCCCGCCATTGCCATGCACACGCTGAATAATCTGGTGGGTATGCTGGAAGTGTTTTTTTATTTACGGATCGTGGGCTGAAAGAACCATGCCCGCCCTGTTATAATCTTTGGTTTTTTATCCCACGGGAATATTTTTCCGTCCTACGCCGTCGGCGCCTTTAAGCCGTAAGCATAGCAAGAACTACAGCTTGAGTTTTTGAACCGGTTAGATATAATGTTATAGGTTCCTGTGGTCAATGGACCGGTCAGTAAGGCGACAATTGCCTTGCCGCAATAATATGGAGTAGTCGCCCCATACCGCAAGAGCGCCATCGAACGATGAAAAAAACTTGGTTCTTTTCGAATTATTAAACTTCGAATTATTGACAGATAGGTGAGGTAAATTTGCACGAGCCATTTCATTTCTACACCGAGAGCCACCTGGTAAGGCTGCTTGGACTCAAAGCCAAAAACACCCTGGAGTTGCTGGAAGGTATGAAAAAAGTCCCGGCATCATCGATCTATTACCACACGCACCGTTTCTTACAACAGCACCATTACCTTTCCCCCGAACCGCCGAACGATTTTGCGTACTGGCTCACGAACATTCTCAACCTTAAACAATTGGGGGAAGCGTTCGCGAGCGTGGATACCGTCGACTTCAGGAATATGGAGGAACTACGGGCTGAGTTTATCGGCATTCTGGAAAGTTACCCGGTCAAAAACGTAGTCGATTGTCCCAAGGGGCACGAGTTCCACTTCATGGCCTGCCAAACTTTCATCTTGCCGGTGCAGTACATCGCCCACAACCTGCACGAATTCGCGGATATTCTGCGGAGGATAAGCGTCAGCTCGCTCTATTTTCACATTTTTGAGTCCAGGATGAGGCTTGAAAGAGACGAGAACGACTTTCAGGCGTGGTTCAGGAGTATAGGCAAGAACGAACTGGCGCAGTCCCTATCCAAGCTGGACCCCTACACCATTACACTGGAGAGTCTTCGGGGGCAAATACTGGAGATGGTGATGAAACATGCAGAACATTAACGATTACATACCCGTTGTAGGCCCCAGCGTTATCAACGAGTTATTCCTGCTGGCGGAGAGGGTGCAGCCGCGTGCTGTGCAGAACATAAATTCAACCGCCGTGGGCGGGGGTGTCGCGGAGATCCTTACCCGCATGGTGCCGCTTCTACGGCAACTCGGCGTAAACGCAAAGTGGGACGTGATCAAAGGAAACGATAAGTTTTTTAACATCACTAAGAGCATTCACAATGCGCTGCACGGCGCCGATGTGACAATTTCCAAAGAAGAATGGGAATACTTCCTGGAAGTCAACCGGGAGAACGCGGCTGAGTTGGACCTGTCCGACGATATCATATTCGTCCACGACCCGCAGCCGATAGCGCTCATTGAGCGAAGAAACCGCCGTGACGCCGTGAAATGGATCTGGCGGTGTCACATCGACATTACCAATCCACAAAAAGAGGTTATGGATTTCCTAAAGCTTTACGTGGAGAAATACGACAGCGCCGTATTTTCGGCTCCCGCTTTCGGCCAGGAGATGGATATAGCGCAGGTCCTTATTTCGCCCTCCATCGATCCCTTGAGCGACAAGAACAAAGATCTGCCGCAAGAAACGGTCGATGAAGTTCTGGAGCGGCTCGGTATCGACAAAAAACGGCGGCTGGTCACCCAGATTTCGCGCTTCGACTATCTCAAGGACCCGGTAGGCGTGATCAGAGTGTATCAAAAGGCAAAGAAACACATCGACTGTCAGTTAGTTTTGGCCGGCGGGGGCGCCACCGACGACCCCGAAGGCATGCAAGTGCTTGAAGAAGCAAAATCAGCGGCCGCCGGGGACTCCGACGTACACATAATTTTTCTTCCCGCCGGGAGTGATGTTGAGATCAACGCCTTGCAGAGGGCTTCCACGGTAGTCCTGCAAAAGTCCTTAAAAGAAGGCTTCGGCCTTACAGTGGCGGAAGCGTTATGGAAAGCAAAACCGGTCATCGCGTCGGCGGTAGGAGGAATTCCCTTACAGATCAAGCACAAATACTCGGGAATTCTTACCTATTCTATTGAAGGCACAGCCCATTATTTAAAGCAGTTGCTCCATGAACCCAGCTATGCAAAGGCGCTTGGCCTCAACGGGAGGGAGCACATCAAAAACAACTTCTTGATCACAAGGCACATACGTGACTACCTGCTTCTTTTTTTGTCGCAGTACTACGAGCAGGATGTCGTCAGTTTATAGGGAAACGCCGAGCCCGCTACAAAATGCATAAAAACGCGCTGTCGTTGGTTAGAATACCTCCTTGGGGAAAGGAGGTCTCAATTGACCATAAGGACAGCGCTTATTTTACTCGGTCTGCTGGTGTGCGTATGTACTCCGGCAGGAGCCGAGGACGAAACTTATACGGTAGCCTACGGTGATACTCTGTGGGGTATTAGCAGGGGCCACGGGACGACGGTTCACGCCTTGATGGAGGCCAACGACCTGGACACGGAAATAATAATCCCCGGTCAGGTGCTCAGTATTCCATTGGAAACCGACACCGGTCTACCGGACCAGGAAGAACTCCTGCTTATGGCGCGGATGATAAACGCGGAGGCACGGGGCGAAAGCTTTCTGGGCAAGGTCGCTGTTGGTGCGGTAATCATGAACCGGCTCCAACACCCCGCCTTCCCTAACACGACCCGTGAAGTGATTTTCCAGTGCACGAACGGCGTTTATGAGTTTACTCCGGTTGCGGACGGTTCCTTTAACCTTGAACCGGACGAAGAAGCGTTCGAGGCGGCGTTAAGGGCCATCGAAGGCGTCGATCCCACTAACGGCGCCCTGTTCTTCTACAATCCGGTAACGGCACAGGACCAATGGATACGTACATTGCCCGTCATAACCAGTATAGGCAATCACGTATTTGCGGGGAGTATCGTCACCGTTATTTGACACAAAAACATGGGCCGCTGAAAAGCGGCTTTTCTTTTTGTCTTTTGAAAGGGTTTTGGCCCGCCCCGGCGAAGTTTAGGCTGGAAGTTGGAAAGAATAAGCTTTATAAAGCCTTGCCGAGATATAAAACGTTATCATATCGTAGCGGAGAACGACTAGTTGGAAGTGAGAGTATGAGGGTTGGCCAAGCCGAAGCCGATAAGTGATCCAACCTTAAAACTTTTCACCTCCAACCTCTGATATGAGGTGGGGTTTTTGACATCACTTGACGCCTTGTTTCGTCCGGAAAGTGTGGCTGTCGTCGGGGCCTCTAAAAATCGAGAGAAGCTGGGAAACGTCATTCTGCGCAATATTTTGGCAAGCGGATACAGGGGCCACGTTTATCCGATTAACCCCAAAGAGCAGGTTGTTGAAGAATTAACGGCGTACCCGGCGGTTTCGGCCGTCGGCAAACCCGTAGATCTTGCGGTGGTTGTAGTTCCGGCCGGGCGAGTTCTTGAAGTAGCGGCTGATTGCGGTGAGGCCGGTGTCAAAAAAATCGTCGTGATTTCCGCCGGGTTTAAGGAAACAGGCAAGGATGGTTTGGCCAGAGAAAGAGAACTGGTTGAAACCTGTAGGAAGCGTGGCATTCGGCTCCTTGGGCCGAATTGCGTGGGCGTTATGGACACCCACACCCCCATAAATGCGTCTTTCGCCGCCGGTTTCCCTTTGAAGGGCGACATCGCGTTCGTGTCCCAGAGCGGTGCGATGCTGGTGGCGATCCTCGACTGGAGCATTCAAAAAGGGATCGGTTTTTCCCGTTTTGTCAGTCTGGGAAATAAGGCCGACCTGAGTGAGGCCGATTTCATCAGCGACGCGGTAAAGGATGAGAATACTAAAGTAATCCTATGCTATATAGAAGACATCCGCAACGGGGCGCATTTCCTGGAAGTTGCGGACCGGGCGACAAGGGTAAAGCCGGTGATCGTACTTAAGTCCGGCACCAGTCACGCCGGCGCGCAGGCGGCGTCTTCGCATACCGGGGCGCTTGCCGGTTCGGATATCGCTTACGAAACGGCCTTCAGACAAACCGGTATTATACGGGTTGACACCATGAGCGAACTCTTTGACCTCGCGGTTGTTTTCGCCCGGCAGCCCGTACCGAAAAGCGCCCGGGTGGCCGTGGTCACAAACGCCGGTGGGCCGGGGATTGTCGCCACCGACAGTATCGAGGCCAAAGGGCTGGAAATGGCCCGGTTCAACCGGGATACGGTTGAATCGCTGCGCCGGGAGTTGCCGCTGGAGGCCAACGTATTCAATCCGGTGGACGTTTTGGGCGATGCTAGGGTGGAACGGTTCAGTTTTGCCCTCGAACAAGTACTTGGTGACGAAGGGACGGACAGCGCCGTCGTACTGGTCTGCCCGACTGCCGTGGCCGAACCGGTGGAAACCGGCGCCGCACTGGTGGAAGCCGGACGCAAGTTCGCGCATAAAGCGATTCTCGCGGTGTACATGGGCGGGGAGACCCTGGCCCCGGGGGCCGATTTTTTAACCCGGAACGGGGTTCCCTGTTTCACGTTCCCCGAAACAGCGGTCGGGGCTCTCAGCGGGCTGGTGTCGTACGGCCGGCAGAAGGAGCGTCCGGAAAAAGGATCAGTTCCGAATTACGAAGACATCAACCGGGATAAGGCAAACAAGGTATTGGCACAGGTCAAGGAGGAGCGGCGACGGACACTCCTGGGAAGCGAAGCGGCCCGTATCGCCGAAGCTTACGGCATCCCCGTGGCGCCTTTACGCCTGGCGCGCCGCGCGCGGGAGGCGGTGGCCCACGCGGCCGAACTTGGATACCCGGTGGTACTCAAGGTGGGCTCCCCCGAAATTATTCATAAAACGGACATCGGCGGGGTCAAGGTCGGGCTCAAAACGTCTGAGGAAATCCGCGAGGCGTTTTGGGAAATCATGGACCGCGTCAACGAGCACTTTCCGCATGCTACGATTCACGGGGTCGAGGTGCAAAAAATGTACCCAAAGGGTACCGAACTAATCGTTGGGGTCAGCCGCGACCTTCAGTTCGGCCCCATGATCGCTTTTGGTCTCGGCGGCATTTACGTCAACCTTTTAAAAGACGTTGCTTTCCGGTTAAGCTGGGGAATGGGCGAGCGGGAAATCCGCGAAATGGTCCGCGAGACGAAGGCCTATACGCTGATGCGGGGCTACCGGGGGGAGAAACCGCTGGACACGGACGCCATAGTAAACATCATCGGCCGGGTGGGGCGCCTGGTAACCGATTTTCCCGAAATAGTGGAAATGGATATTAACCCGGTTTTCGCTTACCAAAACGGAGCGGCGGCGTTGGACATCAAGATTACAATCGGGTGAGGTGGCTGAGATGGCAAACCTATATTTCACGGGGACGGCCGGCAGCGGCAAGACCGCGATAGCGCTTGGGCTGGCTATTTTTCTCAAGGAACAGGGGCTCCGTGTGGGTTACTTCAAACCGGTCGGAATCCCTCCGGGGGCCACTACGGTAGAGGACCGAGACGCAGTTCTGTTGCGCCATGTCCTCGATTTAAAGCTGGAGGCGCATGAGTTAGCGCCTTTAGTGTTGGGCGGGTATTACATATCAAATTATAAGGACCCGGAAAAGTGTCGCCAGGTTATAAAAGAGGCTTTCGAAAAGACGAAAGCGGGGACGGATACGGTTTTGATCGACGGGGGCGCCCGGCCCTGGGCTATGGCGGCTTTTGGACTGGACGCGCTTAACCTGTCCCGCGATCTCGAAGCCGCTTTGGTATACATCCTGAAGCCCGTCAACGACAGGAGTCTTGACGAGGCGGCCTTTTTCGCCCGTAGCGCAAAAGAGCGGCAGGCGGCTTTCGCCGGGGTGATCTTCAACAACGTGCCGCTCGAGTTATTGGCCAAGACGGAAGGTATCTATAGGGACGTGCTTGCCGCCCAGGGTGTAGAGATTTTGGGCATCGTGCCGAGCAGTCCCGAACTCGCGGCGCCGACGGTCGCGGAGTTTTACGAGACGCTCGGCGGGGACATCCTGGCGGGTGAGGACAAATTCGGCAACATCGTCGAAGACGTGCTTGTCGGCGCTATGACTCTGGAGAGTGCGCTTGGTTATTTCCGCCGCTCTGCGAACAAAGCGGTCGTTACCGGCGGTGACCGGTCCGAAATTGCGCTGGCCGCGCTTGAGACCGATACTGCGTTACTTATCCTTACAGGAGGGTTTTACCCGAATGTGAAGGTGGTTGCCCGGGCCGCGGAAAAAGGGGTCCCTGTAATCCTTGTCCATTACGATACCTATACCACTATAGAAAAACTGGCGGAGATCAGCCGTGTCATCCACGCCGGTGATACGCGGGCCATCGCGCTGGCGCGGGAAAGCGTCACGGCATACTGCGATATAGATAAGCTCTTAGCGTGGGTGCGCGGAACAACCGGATAGGTGTGTCATCCCGGCGTGCCTTCCTTATAAAACCGGCGGCGATTGTAGTTGACGGCGCTTCAATTGTCGCTCATTGTCTGTTCTGTTATTATCCTGTTCTCTCTCTGTGTTCTCTGTGCCTCTGTGGTTTGTACTCGGTTTCTTCTTGCCGTTTCGCGTAGCTCTTAAGGCAAAAGCCCTAACGGGGGTGGAAAGTGACACCGAAAACCCCCGGACCGGCGTGTGCCCCCACAACAGGCCCCACCGTTCCCTGTTCCACTGTGCTTCCCGGTGGAAGGTCTTGCAGCAGGCCCGTAAGCATGGCCGCCGCTTCGGGATTGGCGCCTTGAAGCACCCCGCAAACCACCGGGCGGTCACCGGCTTCCTGGACGGCTACTTCCGCAAGGCGGCGCAAGGCTACTTTACGGCCGCGCACCTTTTCGAAAGGCTGAATTATACCTTCGTGCACCGCGAGAATGGGGTTGATATTCAGAATTGTGCCGAGGAGTGCCTGGGCCTTGCCGATGCGCCCGCCCCTCCGGAGGTATTCGAGCGATTCCACGCAGAAAAGCACCCGTGTCTCCCGCATGGTTTTTCGGACCATGGTGAGAACATCGTCACGTGTTCCGCCGTCGCGGGCGGTCCTTGCCGCAGCCTTTACCACAAGGCCCAAGGCCGCCGCAACGAGCTTGGAGTCTACCACGGTGATGTCGGCGCCTGGGAAGACGGTTCGGGCCGCCTCCGCGGAATTCATGGTCCCGCTGAGGTGCCGGGATATGTGTATGGATACGACGCTTTGACCCTTTTCGAGCAATTCGCGGTAAACCGCTTCAAACTCTCCCGGCGACGGTTGAGAGGTGGCGGCTAATTCACCCGACACCAGGCGCCGGTAGAAGGTGTCCGGCTCGATGTCCACGCCGTCCCGGTAAACTTCTTCCCCGAAAATAACTTTAAGGGGCACAACGTGTACCCCCAGGCCATGCGCCACCGGGGCTGGGAGATCCGCGGTGCTGTCGGTGACTATAGAGACTTTCGGCATGCATATACCTCCTGTAAGTCTACTCAATCGCCGCGAGAAACTGATAAAAAGGCTGGCCTCCATACTGTATTTCCAACTCAACTCCGGGCAAGGCTGCGCTCAAAAAAGCGGCCATTTCTTCAGCCACCGACGGTTCAACCTCACTGCCGTAATAAAGAGTCACTAAATTCATACCGACGGCGGTCTTTTGCATGGCGGCGACCGTTACTTCCCCGAGGTTGTTCCCCGAGGCCACAAGCTCTTCCCCGAAAATGGCCAGGATGTCACCGGCTTGGACTTCTTTAGCGCCGATTTTGGCTTCTCGGACGGCGCAAGTAATTTCCACCGTCGCTACCTTGGCCGCTGCCGCCTGCATCCGCCCGGTATTGGCCGAGACGCTTTCCTCCGGGCTGAAAGCCAGCATGGCGGAAAGGCCTTGAGGCATTGAATTACTGGGGATAACATGCACTTCGCACTCCGTGAGGTCCCGTACCTGCTGGGCCGCCAAAATGATGTTGGGGTTATTGGGGAGAATGATCACCGTTCCGGCGCCGGTACTGTTTACCGCTGCGGCGATTTCACCGGCGCTGGGATTCATGGTCTGCCCGCCCGAGACCACCACCGCGCCTAGATTGGCGAAAAGGGCGGCAAAGCCTTCACCGGTGCATACGGACACGACCGCAACGCCGTCCTTATCCCGTTTTACCTCCTGAAACTGATCGCGCATGTTATTGATCCTGATGTTATGAAGCGAACCGTAACCCAACCCTATTTCCAAAACTTCGCCGGGGTGGTCGCAGTGGATGTGGATGCGGAGTATGTCCTTTTCACCCACCACCATCAGGCAGTCGCCGCGAGGGGACAATTTCCGTTTTATGGCCTCCGCATCCAGGTCCGTACCTTCACATAAAAACTCGGTGCAGTAGGTGAAATTGATGTCTTCCGGCCTGTCCGCGGGCAGGGGCCCTAGAAGTGCGCCCGCGCTTCGAGCATCGGGTTTTTTACCGGTATACGGTTCTAGTCCCTCCCTGGCGCGTTTATCCACTACGGCCTGCAAGATTCCTTCGAGGATAGCCGTGAATCCGCGTCCGCCGGCATCCACGACGCCGGCTTCTTTTAAGACCGGAAGAAGCTCCGGGGTTTGCGCAAGGCTCCGGGAAGAGGCCCGCAGAATGTAGGTGAGGAGTCTTAGCAGGTTACGGCTGCGGTTGGCGGTATCGCGGGCTTCTTTTGCGGTATCCTTAACAACCGTGAGGATGGTGCCCTCCACCGGTGTCTCGACCGCCCGGTAGGCGTATTCTGTCCCTGTTGCCAGGGCGGCCGCGATATCCTGCACTCCCGCCTTTTCCTTGCCGGTCAGCGCCGCGGCGAAGCCCCGTATAATTTGGGAAAGAATTACTCCGGAATTACCCCTGGCCCCCATAAGTGCGCCTTTCGCAGCGGCTTCCGCGGCCGCGGAAACTGCCGCCGGCGGCGGCGCCCCCAGTGCCGCAACCGCAGCTTCCAATGTGGCAAGCATGTTCGAACCGGTATCACCATCGGGAACCGGAAAAACGTTTAGAGCGTCAATCTCCCGGCGATGCTGAGAGAGCCATCGGAGCGCGCCTTCAAGTATCCGGCCGAGCAACGTCCCGTCGATGGTTTCAAAATCCAAGCCGACGTCTCCTTCTTTACCAGCCTCGCCGCGGGTTCCCCCGTGGCCGGTCTTCAGCGGGCGGGGTTACGGGAAACAGGGGGTGGGAATCGTCATACTCACTGTACAGACCGTTTTGCCCGCCGTTGGCGGCCGATCCCGTATGAAGTGAACATGTCTCCGCAGGCGCCCTTTCCGCACTATCCAGAACGGTGGCGGGCACTGCATACGGTAATTTGACCAAAACTTTGGTTAAACGCTCGGGGCAGTGCTCAGTCGCAAGAAGGCCGGATGCGGCGCAGACATCCAACAGCACGTGGGTGTTGTCTGTCATGGTAGGGACACTGCCCTCAACGAAAATGTCCGTTACCTGGTGTTCAGGAGGCGTCAAGGACCCCGGCAAAAAACCGGATTTACTGTCCACAGTGGCGGCCACGATCCCCGGTGGGCGGACAAAAGTCTGCGCAGGCGCGTCCTTTAAAACGTTACTCATAATTTCGCGCCAGATTATCGCCGGATAACTCCCGCCATACTCCCGGGGCATTTCCCGCGGCTGATCGTGCCCAATCCAGACCACGGCTACGAGATCCGGGGTGTAGCCGCAAAACCAGACGTCCTTACTCTCATCGGTTGTGCCGGTTTTGCCCGCAACCGGGTGTGAAGGTAGTCTGGCCTGGCGTCCCGTCCCGGATTCTACGGCCGTCCGGAGCATGTCTGTTACCAAGTAAGCGGTCGTAGCTTTCATGACCCGGGCCATCTTCGGTTTAAACTCATCAAGCACGGCGCCGTTTCTGGTTTCCACGCGGATAATCGCGGTGGGGGTTACGTGCACTCCCTGGTTAGCAAAGGCGGCGTATGCCTGGGCCATCTGCAGCGGAGTGACCCCCTTGTGTATCCCTCCCAGGGCAAGGCTCAGTCCCTCTTCCCCCGGTGTAAGTTCAAAACCGAGTCGTGACGCGAATTGCCTCCCCTGGTCCAGCCCTACTTTGTCTAAAAGTTTGACGGCGGGGATGTTTATCGAGTGGGTCAGCGCCGTCCGCAGTGTTATCAGCCCGCGATACTTCCCGTCGTAGTTTTTTGGTGTATAATCGGGGAGCTCGATCGGAGCGTCGTCGATCACCGAAGCCGGGCCGGCGTCGAGGTACTCGATAGCGGGCGCGTAAGCCAATATGGGCTTGAAAGCCGAACCCGGCTGGCGGTAAATGTCCGTCGCACGGTTAAGGCCACGGCGGTGCGTGTACTCGCGTCCCCCAACGAAAGCGTTGATGTAGCCGGTGCGCGGGTCGAGCACCACGACCGCTCCCTGCGGCTGCAGCAGGCCTTCACCATCACGGCTCGAAGGGGGAAAATTTTTCGGGTTTTGCATCGTCTGCTCGGCGATTTCCTGAATTCGGGGATCCATGGTAGTATAAACCTGCAAGCCGCCGCGGAAGACACGGCTGACGCCGTATTTGGCCACCAACTGGTCAGTAACATAATCAACAAAAAAAGGAAAGGCGTCACCCTTGGGCCCATCGGAACCTGAACCCAGCTTTATGGGTTCATTTTTAGCCTTTAAAGCTTCCTCCGGTTTTAAAAACCCGTAACGCGCCATTTTGTCCAGAACGGCGTTTCGATGGCTGACTGCCGCCTGCGGGTCGCGAAAGGGGGAGTACAGAGAGGGTGCCTGGGCAAGGGCCGCTAACAAGGCGCCTTCGGTCGCGTTCAGCTCACTGGTGTCCTTGCCGAAATAGGTGCGCGAGGCGGCCTGGATCCCGTAAGCTCCCTCGCCGTAGTAGTTTTGGTTAAGGTAAAGCTCCAATATTTCCTGCTTCCGGTAGTGTCGCTCAATTTGCAGCGCGAGGATTGCTTCCTGGATCTTACGCTTGTAGGTACGTTCCTGAGTTAGAAAACTATTTTTTGCAAGCTGCTGCGTAATAGTACTTCCGCCTTCCTCAATTCCGCCGCCCCTGAGGTTGGTGTAAAAAGCGCGCATAATGGCCCGCGGGTCAACCCCGATATGGTCGTAAAACCGTACGTCTTCCGCAGCCAAAAAGGCATTCTGAACTTCTATCGGAATCGCACTCAGTTTGACGGGCACCCTGTTCTGGGTGCCGATCTCGGCGAACGGCTTGCCGTTCTTATCATACAGCGAAGTTGCCAGCGACCCTTCGAGGCGCGCCGGATCGAACGCGGGCATATCCTTAAGACTGTAAATTACCATACCCGCCGCGCCGGCGCCGATTCCGAGACACGCCAGGAGCCCCAAAAAAATGGCCAGGCGCCACGGGTTGAGCCGCCTTTTTTTCCTTTTGGCCTGACTTGGATTGTTGACCACTGCCATCCTCCTTACTCGTTACCGGCAAAATTATAACACATTTCGAAAATCCCTTAAACCAGCGATCAATTCCTCCCCCGCAATAGTAATGCAAAACGCTGGCCGGCGACAGGACCTTGTATGTTACGTGGGCTCCTTGTAATGTGTATGGCGGCTTTGCTATAATAATAGAAATTTTTACTTGGAGGCCGCTGCACAACTTCACTTGACAATTGGGAAGTGCGAAGTACGATGGTGAGAGTTGTGAGGGTAGTTTTGTGAGAAACAGCAGGCGATCCGGCAATTTTCAGGCCATGGTGTTAGCGGCGCCCTCAGACAATGAAAATATCCCTATCTTGGTCCCCTAATACTGAGCGTTGAACTATTTTGAGACTAGAAGGGTTGTTATTTTGAAAACTGTTTCCCAGCAAATGACGGCGATCCGCCGGGGCGTTGCGGAGATCATATCGGAAGAGGAACTCGAGAAGAAACTTGCCGCTGCACTAAAAACCGGGCGGCCCCTTAAGATAAAGCTCGGACTGGACCCAACCGCCCCTGACATCCACCTCGGACATACCGTTGTCCTTCAAAAAATGCGTCAGTTTCAAGACCTCGGCCACCGATTAATCATCATCATCGGCGACTTTACCGCACGGATAGGGGACCCCAGCGGGAAGGTCGAGACGCGCAAGCAACTCGGAGAGGAAGAGGTCATGGCCAACGCCCTGACTTACAAGGAACAGATTTTTAAGATCCTCAACCCCGGTAAGACGGAGATGGTGTTTAACAGTTCCTGGCTTGCCCCCTTGACCTTTGCTGACGTTATCCGGCTTGCGGCCCATTACACCGTGGCCCGGATGCTTGAGCGCGAGGATTTCAACAAGCGCTTCAAGTCGAATCTGCCGATTTCCATCCACGAGTTCTTCTACCCGCTGATGCAGGGATACGACTCCATCGCACTTGGGGCCGACGTCGAACTCGGCGGCACCGACCAGCGTTTTAATCTTTTAATGGGACGGACGTTGCAGGCAGCCTACGGCCAGGAACCACAGGTCGCCGTTACCATGCCCATCCTCGAAGGGCTTGACGGCACGCAGAAAATGTCCAAAAGCCTGGGGAATTATATTGGTATTACCGAAGCACCCGTAGAGATGTTCGGAAAAATCATGTCTCTGCCGGACGAGCTGATTTTGCGTTACCTGGAACTGGTCACCCCCGTTACGGCCGAGGAGTTAAGTGCTGTGGCGGCGGGACTCAAAGACGGCGGCCTTCACCCCCGTGACGCCAAAATGCGGCTGGCCCGCGAGGTTGTACGCCAGTTCCACACCGGTGAAGCAGCCGAGAAAGCCGAAGCCGAGTTCATCAGAGTCTTCAAGGAACGGGAGCTGCCCTCCGACATTCCCGTGTTTACGGTTCCGACGGAGATTATAAACAACGGTCTCGTCTACCTGCCACGGTTGTTAACAGCTGCGGGTCTGGTCCCGAGTACCAGTGAAGCCAGGCGGCTGATCGTCCAAGGCGGAGTACGAGTAAACGAAGAAAAAATAGCAGATCCCAACGCCGCCGTTCCCCCAGCCCCCGGCACGATCATTCGCATCGGACGGAGGAAATTCGTCCGTCTGGTTTAAATTGCATCGACAATACTTATACCTTTTCCCCGCGGACGATCATATATTAAGAGTAGGAAGTCTGCCGACAAACGCTTAGCATGGTTATTGCAGGGTCGGGATTGCGGGGGGAAGCCCTTGTTTCGCCAACCGCTGCTGCACCCCGTTGTTTGGGTATTGCTCGCACTAATTGTCTTTTGCGGCGTTGTCTTTATCGTTTTCGAACGCAAGTTTTTTCCCACCATACTGGCTTTTGTCGAAGCCAAGGTGGTCCAGACCGCAACCAAGACCGTCAACGACGCCGTTAGGAAGTATATCCTCAGCCAGAGACTCACTTATGAAGATTTGGTGGCGGTGCACAAAGACGAAAAGGGTCAGGTCGTTTTAGTGCAAGCCGATACGGTCAGACTTAACCAAATGGCCGCCGAAGTGGCGGTCGCGGTTGAGAAAGCCCTGGCAGACCTTGAACAACAGCGATTCGACGTCCCTCTGGGGCAGCTGCTGGGCAGCCAGTTTCTGGCTACCTACGGGCCTAAAATGAGGGTAGAACTTGTTCCTGTCGGCGCAGTCAAGGTCGATATGCGCGAGAGGTTCGAATCCGCGGGGATCAACCAGACCCGCCACCGTATCTTTCTGCATCTCGATACCACCGTCAGAATTGCTGTACCCTTGCACCAAAAAGAAACAAACGTCGCCACTGAGATCCCCTTGGTTGAGAACATTATTGTCGGCGCGGTTCCCAGCACATTTGTAAGTATACCGGGAGTTTTAGACTTTTTGGCGCCGAAATAACAAAACAGTGTGGTTCAATACGTTTTTTAAAGTAAATACTTATTATATTCGAAAAAACAAGTAAGCGGTGTATATTTAAAATCTGCGGCGTTTGTGGTTTTCAGTCGTTGACACCGTTATTGGGCTGTGCTATATTTTTAATTGCTGCGCGGTTCGAAGATGGGGACGCTTGGCTGCAAAAAGTAGGAGCTGAGCCTTAGAAGAACTTAGTAGTTGACACACAGTTGCAGAAAATGATAAACTGAAAAATGTCGTTATTGACGGCGGTCTTTGAAAACTGAACAGTGACGAGAGATTTGTGCGAGGTCAAGAATCCTTGAGT
>JAGUUY010000182.1 GCA_020063185.1 Bacillota bacterium | reverse complement strand
TGTATTCTGTATTCTGTGTGCTGTATTCTGACCCTGAAGTCCTGGCCGCCTGAGCTTAACTGAGGACAGAGGACTTAGGACTATAAACCTCGAACTCCGAACCGACCCGTAATCCTTGCAGTAAGCTTGAACGTCGGACATCGGACTTCGCACGTCGCACGTTCAAGCTCATTGAAGCATCTGCGGCTCTTCCCGGCCTGCCTGGTTCCAACGCGCCACGTTCAGGTCCCGGTAGTAACCTTCCTGCTCTGAAGGCGCCACCCCGCCGTAAGCCAGATGCAGCGCCCGGGCCACCCACGGGTCCAGACAACAAAGGTCATCGGTGTCCAGTTGAGCGATCGCGGGTTTGCCGAGGGCGTACATGACCGCCGTAATTTCGTCCATGGAAACCTTGAGGAAATTAACCAGTGACTTCGCCCCGAGGTCGGCATCAAACTTTTCGCGGAACCGGCCCGCGTGCAAAACAAGCTGGGTGGGCGGCTCGGTTGGCGCAACCTTCACCATCTGTTGGGAAACTATCGCCATCACAGCCGTGGTCCCGATGTAAACAGCGTCGGCCCCGAGCGCCAAGGCTTTCAAGAAATGTCCCGGTGTGAAAAGCCCGCCGCCGGCCAGCAGTGAGACGCGCCCCTTCTGACCCTCGCCGTTCAGGTAGCGTCGCGCGCGCGCAATAGCGTAAATGGTAGGGAGCCCAAGGTGGTCTTCCGCCGTAGGGGAAGCGGCATGCGTAGCGCCTTCCCCGCCGTCGACGGTAACAAAGTCCACGCCGGCGTGGACCGCGATGTCCAGCTCATCCTCCAGATAGTGCGAGGCGGCGATTTTTACGCCCACCGGCACGCCTGTTTCCTCCTTGAGCGCCTTGACAAGTTTCCTGAAGTCCTGCACGCTGTTCACCCCGGGAATCCGAGTATGGAGCACAGCGTCCTGGCCTTTTTCCAGCCCGAAGACCTCCCGCATCTCTTCATCGATAAACTTGGCCTGGGTACGTTGCGGCGAAGCGCCCTGCGCCCCCTGCCCGAGCTGGATCTCAACGGCGTCAAGTTGTTTGTATTTGTCCGGGGTGTTTAAATAACCGCCCCGGTTGAACTGTCCTATGAGCTTGTCTGCAGCCTCACGCTCAGCGGGCAGCAGCCCCGCCTCTCCGGTATTGGTGGCGGTGCCCATCTTACTGGCCGCTTTGGCCAGCGCCACCTTGGCTGCTTTGCTTAGCGCACTGCCGTAAGACATGCCCGTAATATAAACAGGAATTTTCAGTTCCAGGGGTTTTTCGGCCAGAGGCCCGATGGTGACACCGGTATCGATTTTTTTGCCGTCCTCAACCGGGAAACGGCACAGATGCACCGGGTTTAAGGCCAACAACTCCCAGGGGGATAGGCGCAGGTGAGTGCCCAGCGGTCTTTCCAAGGCCTGTCCCTGAGTCGCGCGCATCCATATTTCCATGGCGTTGAAAAACGATGTTCTTTTCATTACGGACAACACCATCAGCATGTTGTCCGTATACTTGTCCTTCATCATTTTGAAAACCATATCGTCCGCGCCCTCGTTCCCGACGCCGCGCACCAGTTTATTCATCCATTCCCATACCATTATTAAAACCCTCCAGTTTCACTATTGTAACGTCGGTTCCCGCCAGACGTAGGTTTCCTGAACAACCGGACGCCGCCCGGCTTCCTTGTCGACGGTGACAATTCTTTCGTCACGGATGGAAACCAGGATTTTTTCTACCGATACTAGATCGCCGTATTCCATTTCCGGGGTGACACTGACGGCTTCTGTCCCGGTGAGCGCGTTATGGAAATTGAGCAGTTCGTTGTAAAAGCCTTGCTGCGGTTGGTAAGCGATTTGCTCCATACGGCCGTCGTTGAAGGCCAGGTTGATCGTTCCCGCGTCACGCTCTTCGAGGTAGATCATACCTTGAGTACCGAAGATACGCAGCCCGATCAGGGGACGCTGCATCTCCTTCCCGGCGCAGAAAAAGGTAAACTGGCCGGTAACGCCGCTTCTAAAGAGGAGGTTGACGTTGACCACGGCGTACGGCGCGAAATCGGCGGCCTGGGGGCGGCCGAAGGCCTGCAGGCGGTCAATGGGGCCGAAAATATGCCGCAACGCGCCGAGGTCGTGTACCGCTGTGTCGGTGGTCGCACCCCCGGGAAAATCGGGGTGCTGTCGCCATTCCTTTGCCGGAAACTTATCCTGGAGCATGTCGGCCGGAAAGTCCACCACGCGGTTCTGGATAAAATAAAAGACGTCACCAACACGTCTTGTACGCACCAGATCCCTGATCATGTCTATTTCCTTATTGTACCGGTAGTTTTCGGCGATCATGATCGGGAGGCCGTATTCCTCAGCCAGGCGCCGGGCCTTTCCGGCCTGGGAAAGGGTCGGCGCGAGCGGTTTTTCGCAGATAATGCCTTTCCGCCGCCCCGCGAGACGTTCAGCCACCGCTTTCGTGACTTCGTAGTTCCGGGAGATAGGTACCATGATGTCGATAACGTCCAGATCATCCCTTTTTATCATTTCGTGATAATCGGTGAACACGTCCCCCTGGTTAAGATTTAACCGGTTAGCCCAGCTGTCCGCTTTCCATTTGTCGACATCACAAAGAGCGGCAATCCGGTACCTGTCCGCCAACCGCTGAAAGGCCGGGTAGTGGAGGCGCTCGAAAGCCATCCCCGTGCCGATTACCCCCACCCTTAGTTGACGCAAGTAAACCACCTCCTGTAAAATAGTCCTCCGTCACGAGTCGCGAGTCACGAGTCCCGAATCGGGAGTTTATGTCCGCTATTGTTCTACAAAACCCGGGGAATGTTTTAGCCCCAACAAATTAGGATATGGTTAGTATTTGCTCGGTTGTTAAGGATATTCTAAACTTAAATACTTTGGTGAGGAGTAATCAGCATGACACAACAGAACCTCGCCACGGCCATGGTCCGCCAATTGGCCGCTTGGAACGTCAAGGTGATTTTCGGCGTTGCGGGCAACGACGTGCTGCCTTTTCTTGACGCAGTGGCCCGTGAAGGGTCCATACGGTACATCGGCGCCGCCCATGAATCGGGGGCAGCGTTCATGGCCTCGTACTGGGCGAAGCTGACCGGCGAACTCGGGGTGTGTCTCGCCAGCGCGGCAGGGACGATAAACCTTGCCGAAGGCCTAATGGACGCGTATATGGACCATGCGCCCGTCATCGCTCTTACCGGGCAGGTAGCCACGGCAAAGGTCGGCGCCAGGTCGAAACAATATTTTGACCAGCAGAGCCTGATGAAAAACTGCGCTTTTCTTTCAGAACCGGTCACAGACGCTGCTTCCGCTCAACTGCTGTTGGTACGCGCCATGTCCCAAGCCCTGCTCAGGCGGACCGTGACGCACCTCTCGGTCGCCTTTAACCTCTGGAACGAGAACGTGGACACCAAACCGGGCTTTTTTCCGGCCCTGATTAAAAACGGAGCAAGGTTGAACGGTCAAATCACGGGCGACCCGGCCCGGGCCGCAGCCCTGATGCGGCAGGCGCGAAAACCGATCGTGGTGGTCGGACGCAGGGGTCGAAACGCCGGGCAGGCGATTAGGCGGATGGTCTCTACGTGGGGCGCGGCTGTTGTAGTCGCCCAGGAAGCAAAAGGGGTGGTCCCGGACGAATGGCCCGAGGTGCTGGGGGGGATAGGCGAGGCATGGACGCCGTCTTTACTCCACGAAGGCGACTGTGTGCTGATGATCGGGTCGGCCGGGTACGAAGAAAAGTTCCTGCCGAAGGCGCCCGTCATTCAAATTCAGAACGAACCGCGCCAAATCGATGAGGCTTACCTCTGGGACTCTCTTGCCGG
>JAGUUY010000145.1 GCA_020063185.1 Bacillota bacterium | reverse complement strand
GCGCAGCAGAAAACATAGTTTGCCCTTACCCAACCCGCAGACCTTGCCGTAGTAATAGCAGTTTACGCAGCTTCGTGTAAGGACCGTCGCCTCTACCCAGAGGCAGTACAGCAAATACGCCGCCGCCGCCCACACGCTGAACCTGACCAGGATGGCGGCCCCGAGGGCATAGATTGATATTGAGACCAAATTGGCCAGCAGCGGTATCCAGACAGGAAAGCTCTCATAACTCTTCACCGATTTCAGGCGTACCACCTCTCTACGTTATTTTTAATCCTTACCCGCCACAGCCTTACGAAAGGAATTTCAACCCGTCGAACCGGCTTTCTCAGCCCAGTATGTTTGCTTGTGTCCTTTGCTCTGATACTCCTTCACAAGTTTCAGCGCGTCCGCCTCGGTGAGCCCGCTCTTGACCAGAAAGGTACTACCGTGATCGTCTTTTCGCCAAACCGACCATATCGGTTCATTTTTCCGCGGCACGGCTTCAGAATCAGTAAACTTCATCATTTCCCCTTTGGAAAATATCTTATAATAAAACCTCTGCTTACAGCTGAACCCGGAGTATTCGGCGCCTTCTTGGCCGCCGGAAATATCCCCGCGATACATTTCGCCGTCTTCACGCTCACCGTTCCGAGATACAAAATCGGAGGGGATCGCCCGTAAAGGCATCCCCTGTTAATTCACCGCTGAAGACCCGGACGGCGCTCCGGACCCGTCTTTGCCGTATACTACCCATCAACACCTGTGCTGAGCTTCATCAGTTCTTTTTCGTCAATTTGAAGCTCCTTGCCGAGTAATTTGGTTGTAACGCCGGTTTGCTTAATTATCTCCCTGAGATACTCCTCGTATGGTGTTCCTTCTTTCCAACACTTGAAAAAATGTTCCTTGAGGATACCCGCCAGGCTCTCGGAAGGAATTCGGTAGCCTTTCCTTGTTGCTTCTGTCTCGCCGGTACTTTCCGGAATACCGGCCAGAACCAGTTTATCGTCGGCAACGATGTAACGGATGTCTGTAGCTATGGCGCAGGCGCCGTACCGGACTTCGGCACCGGCCTTCGAATAAAGGTAGCCTATATGCAGCCGGTCGTGCATTTTCGGGACCAGATACCGCACTTTCACGCCGCGCTTTGATACCCTTTCAATATCAACTGTAATATTCCTTACCCTTTTTTCGTCGTCACCCACCGGAGGTCTGCCGGTAATGAACCCGATAACCTCGGTTTTTGCCTCCATCATACAGTCGGTTACCATAAGAAAGTACTCCTGTCTGGTAAGGATTTTCGCTGCTCTTCCGACTTCCAACAGCAGCTTTTTTCTGCTTCTTCCTTCTTTCAGACTGTAAAGCAGAAGTATGACGGTGGCGATAAGCAGCACCGACTCGAGCACAAGAAGTACGATCTCAATGTCTTTCAATTTAAAGCTCCTGGCGCCGGCGGCGGCGCCGGCCAGTTAAATATGATCCCCACAATGGAAAACTTCACCACAAGTGCAAAAATTCCTGCCTTGTTCCCCGGAAACACTAAGACACACATTACTCACCATACGCGTTTCGAAGGAGAATCAGAAGATGCAAATTCCTCCTCCTTTCGGGAGAAGGAATTTCCTTCAACTCGATTTGCGTAAAGCAGTCTTTACTTTTTTGCTTCTGATGTGCTTTGCTCGGCCATCAACTCTTTGACATGTGTCAGAAGATGCCCGGTATGCTCACGCACGTCCTGGTCTATGTCCAGCTTCAGTACCTCTTCCCACTGGTCGATGGCTCCCTGGTAGTCACCTACCGAATAAAACAAAAACATGGCGTAGTTGAACCTGGCATGCGCAAAGGTCGGGGCCAGGGCTATGGCCTGTTCGTAGGCGGCCCTGGCCAGTTCGTTCTGACCGGTGTAAAAGGCTGCTGTAGCCATGTCCACCCTGGCTTCTATGTTTTCCGGCTCTTGCTGAAGCGCTTTCTGGTAGCTTGCCACAGCCCTGTCGAACCAATCGGTGCCCTCAGTAACCTGTTCCATTTCAAAAAGATAGATCGCTCCGAGGTCATACTGACTGTTAGCGAGAGCGAGTAGAAGGCCTGTATTCGAAGTATCTTCCTCCAGCCTTGATTGCAGTTTGTCAATCTCGCCGGTCAACAGGCTTATCCGCTCCGCGGTGTTACTTTGCTCAATATTCCCCTCCGGCTTGTTTTGCGCCTCCGGTAGTGAAAAAAGAGTAAGCAATATGCCCCCGACAAAGACAACGACCAGCACGCCGGCCACAATCCATACCAAATTACTGCGACTGCTGTTCCGGCTGTACTTTTTACTATTACTCACATCGTTCCCCCATTTACGGTATTTTGACGGTTTAAAGTCTATCAACCTTCCAAAGCATTATAACCTATCATAGGGTCGAAAGGTTAGGTAATCCGACCGGAACAGACTGTTAAAATGTGGAGGTCTACTGCTTAAGCCCCGGGAACGAGGGAGTGTTTCTTGCCGAGATACTGCCCGTGAAAACATCTATATAATATTTGTATCCCCCCCCTTACCCGTAATAACACGTCACCTTCTACAAATAAAGTCCGGGTATCGTATATTGGCCGCGTTTCAAGGTTTACCTCCAAGAAGTACGCGGGCTATAAAATATTTGCAGCGTACTATTTATGCCGCCGCTCTGGGAACGCTAAAAAAGGGAGCCGAAAGTCGTAAGGAGGTTATTTAGTATGGACTTCGAGAGGGCCCGGCAAATAGTACGGTCGGAAGAAATCATCAACGTGCTCTGGGGCGGCGCCCCCGTTTGGATTGAACACCTGGACGCCGAGAAAAAGAAAGCCATCGTAAGCCCGCTTGACGGCGCGCTTAATCCCGTGGAAGTGCCCGTCGCCGATCTCGTTGAATCACCCGCCCCGCTGCATATGTAACAAGTAACGCTGTCGGCTACGGGAGACGGGGAACGGCAATCTCGGCCAAGCCTTGCGCCAATTCCAGGTTTTCCGGCTTGTTGGTGTTTCCCACAGCGATGCAAACGTAAACGTCGCCTTTCAGTACGTGCAGGCCGGGAACACCCCAGAAAGCGTCGTCACCAATACCGGGTACTTCCGTCACCGGTTCATAGTTATCCTTTGTTGCTCGGTAAATGGTCCCGGCACTCTCCCCCTGAACGCGCAGCGTTTCAGCCATGGCGCTGGTCTCGGTCACGGAAATCTGGACAAACCTGTCGGAAGTGGACGACGAATATACGCATAGAGCCTGTCCTGTCGGGCTGGCGGAAGTATCGCACTGGGGCTCTCCCACCGGCTCGCCCAGCGCTGCTTCCGCCTCGGCTTTGGTGATTAACGCGCATGGGTCGATTTTGCCTTTCGCGGACTGCTGAGTCCCGGCGCTTTTTTCCTGCGTTCCGGAAGTGCTCGAGGGAGACTTGCCGCAGCCGGCGAATGCCAGCAGGCAGCACGCAAGCAAAAGGGTAAGAAACACTCCAGTCTTCAAATAACTCGCCTCCTAAAAGAGTAACTTAAAATTTGTTTCCGCGCCTGTTCCGACTACTGTCCAGCACTGAAGCCGGTATTCGTCAAGATGCTGTTTGGCAGTATCCTCCCTTCGAAAGAAAGGTTGTTCTATATATCAGCGTTGAGTGCTGGATGAATTCTGGATTTTGACGTAACCCGGCACGGATACCTGGGAAAACGCTCCGGCCCGGGCTCGCCGAAGAGGGAACCCAGGCCGGTTATAACCCTCTTCTATCCCGCGGGGCCGATTATCTGAAACTGTCCCGGTAGCGGCGGTGTCTGCGGCGTTGGAACATAGATTACTTTGCTCTTTCCGGCTTCGATCTTCGTTCCTGTTTCGGTCGACTTGAATGTCTCCGTGGCGAAACTGCCGTCGGGCTTTTTGTACAGCCGGGCAAAGGTGATTTCCTTCACCTCGGCAGTCCAGCCGGAATTGTTGGTGATCTGGACGTACCAATCGTTGCCGGATCCAGGCGGCCAGTAGCTCTTGGCGTAAGCCGGGAGCGGCACGTCGATACACAGGGTCTTGCTTTTGTCGACCCAGAGTGTTTCGTTGGGCGTGCCCCAGACCGTGACCGCCGGTTCGCCCCCCGTCACCCCGACCTTCACCGTGAGCTTGTTGCGCGACAACCCCTGTGTCTCTACGTGGATCCGGGCGGTATAAGCGTGTGCCGTACCGGTCCGGTCGGATGGAATGTTCTCATAGAATTTTACGTAATTGAAGTTTTCCGCCAGCTTATCGTAAGGGACGGTAAAGAACCCGTTTCCGGCGGCACCCCACGGGCCCCACGTATCACCATAGCTGTTGAGGCACTTGAATGTTTTGGTGACATCGTCGTATCCAATGGTGACGCAGTGTCCCTCGTTGGGATCCGGTTCGCGATGGACTGCCAAGTCTCCGGCGGCAGTAAGGGGGCCGAAGGTTTTAAGCAGATACTTGATGTTGTATTCGGTCGGAGCGCAAGGGATACTTTGATAAACCTTGTAGAGGCCGGCTTCGGAGTTAGTCGCCGCCGACGGCTGCGGCAACGCGCTGAAGTCCCAGCCACCCTGAGCCAAAGGCTTTGCTTTATCGAAGTCCGACGGCATGGAAGCCTCTGAACAGACGCCGTTATGCTCCAGCACGTAATTGGTGTCCGGCGGTCCGCCCTGGACCAGTTCATCCTGCCGGGCGGCCAAATACCAGAATGACAGGTCCGGGGTGTAGGGATGCTCACATTCCTTCAGAATGTTCATTACGTGAATGATCGACCGGCCGATACAGCCGCCCGCGCCGTCCTGGTTTCCTGTAAAAGTGACGAACGGAGAATAATCACATCCTGTATCCCAACAAATCGGCTGCAAATTATACCGGGGCGGCGTGTATACCAGATTTGATTTAACCGACAAGGCTTCTTCCAAGGATTTCACGGCAAGCTTGTCGTTGTAAATCAGGGCGGAATCGAACTTCTTGTCCACAAAGGAAAGTTTCAAGCCTGATTTAACCCAGTCGGGAAGCTGTAAACTCACCCCGGGAAACTGCGGGCTCAGGCCCGGTTGCGTCGGCGTTCCCGGTTCCTGAGGCGTGGTGGGTTCCGAAACGATTATCACTTTACGGGCCGTGCCGTCCCATTCAACGCCGGCGCCCAGCGCCTCGCTGACAAAGCGGAGTGGTACCAAAGTGCGGCCGCTGACTATCCGGGGCGGCACGTCAAGAGCAACCTGTACACCGTTCTTCTGCGCCGTCGTGTTACCGATATAAAGCAGAACGGACAGGTCTCCTTTCAAAGCCGCAATACTTCTCTCGGCGACGTTCCACTCCACCGTGGCTCCCAGGGCCTCGAAAATCGCCCTGAGGGGAACCAGCGTCCGTCCCTGTTCGATAAGCGGCGCCACGTCCATGGTAAGCGGACTGCCGTCAACAAAGACCCCGATGCCGGGCGGCTCCGGCTGCGGGTTAATGGCGGCGGCCGGCCCGGTACTTAAGAGAAAGCATATTGAGGCCACGATAAAAACAACGGTTATTTCCCTCCGGAAATACTTGAGCCGCATTATTGACCTCCCCGTTTTTTGCTTATGATATTTTATTTCTTTTTTTACCTCCATTACCTGCTTTCTATCGCGTTCCTTCTACTCATTGTCGTACAAAATTCCGTGGAAACCTGCAAAACGGAATAATAGTAATGCACAAATACCCGGCGGTACCCCCTCCGGGTTGTTTAATGTAATTTTATAGCAAACAGGTATTTGTGCATAGCTAAAAAGCATTAGAAGCTGTAGAAAAGTAGCGGAAAGGGACTACACTCATCGGCAAAGAATGCTGCCACGTTATCCAACTTCGAAGAGCATAAAAATCCGGCTCTTTGCACTTCAAGCCAAAAATGAAAAAGACAAAAAAATAGGACCTTAGCACAATTGACGAGTGACGATATTACAAAGTAAAATTTTCTATATCAGGCTGTTACAGGTTATTTAACCAACCAATTGAAAGGGGCGAAAGAATTGAACCGGCGTACTGTATTTATTTATGTATTAGTTCTGGCTCTTGTTTCCGCGCTTGTGTTCAGCGCGGCCGGCGCGGCGTCCGTTTCCGGCAAACAAGCAGGGGACGACAACGACAGGTTTGTGGTTATTTTCGCTAACGACACGGGCAAATACGACGCCAAGAAGTATGTACGGCAAAAAGGTGGGGAAGTTCTTTCGGAATTCAGCATCGTGCCGGGCATGGCCGTGCGCCTCGGGGAAGACAAAGTTGCCGGCCTAAAGTCGCTGAAAGGCGTTAAGGCGGTCGGACCGGACGTGAGGATCCACGCCGTCGACACGGAGCTGGATAATTCCTGGGGGGTCAAGCGTATCGGCGCCGGCATCGTTCACGATTACAACCGGGGTCAGGGCGTGAAGGTCGTTATCGTGGATACCGGCGTGGACTACAAGCACCCCGACCTCGATGATAATTACGCCGGCGGATATGATTTCGTAAATAACGACCTAGACCCGATGGACGACAACGGCCACGGCACGCACGTGGCGGGCACCGCGGCCGCCGAAGACAACGGCTTTGGTGTAGTCGGCGTCGCGCCGGAAGCTTCGATTTACGCCCTTAAGGTTCTGGACTCAAGCGGCAGCGGCTACTTTTCCGACGTGGTCCGTGCTACGCAGTGGTGTGTCGAGTATCTTTCGCCCAGTGAAAACTTTGTAGTAGTTAACATGAGTTTTGGGTCGTCACAGGACCCCGGCGCATATCTTCACGACGCAATCAAGACGGCTTACGAAGCCGGGGTGGTGCTGGTGGCCGCGGCAGGCAACTCGGGGAACGCCCGGGGCGCGGGAGACAATATCATATACCCCGCCCGTTATGACGAGGTCATCGCCGTGGGCGCCACCGACAGTAACGATAACCGCGCCAGGTTCTCCAGCACCGGCAGCCAGTTGGAACTTATGGCCCCGGGTGTTGACATAATTTCCTGTTTCCCGGGTGGGGGTTACGCTACTGCCAGCGGCACATCGATGGCTTCGCCCCACGTGGCCGGGACTGCCGCCCTGGTGCTGTCGAACGGCATGCTGTCCGACCTGAACGGGGACAGAGTGACTAATAATAAAGACCTGCGGCTGCTTCTCCGGCAGACGGCGGACGATCTTGGCGCCGCCGGCTGGGACTCCCTCTATGGTTTTGGTCTGGTGGACGCCGACGAAGCAGCCCCTCGTCCGTCAGTGCTCCTAGGAACCATAAGCGGCACGGTGACCGACCTGAACAACAACCCCATCCCGTGGGCGACGGTCACAGTTACCGGAAGTGATTTTACCTGGTCGACTACCGCGATTGACAACGGCCGCTACACCATACCCGGAATACCCCCGGGAGAATATACCGTCACCGCTTCCGCCGAGTTGTACCAGAGTTCCAGCACCGCGGCCCGGGTCCTGGAAAACCAGACTATAACCGTTGACTTCCGGCTTACCGCAGTCCATGGCGGGAGCATTGCGGGAACTGTTTACGATACCGGTAACAATTGCATCGCCAATGCCGCCGTTGACGTCAGGTGCACAAGCTATTCTATACCACTGACCTGGAGTGTAACCACCGATCTCAACGGGAACTACGTATTAATCAGTCTGCCTTTGGGGAATTACCAGATCACCGCTTCAGCTGAGGGTTATCACAATGATTCCAAGACTACCACCGTTTATGAAAACCAGGTTTCAACAGTTAATTTATACCTTGCGCCTGTTCTAAACGGCGCCATTTCGGGTTCCGTAACCGATGTGACTGGCAAACCCATAGCGGGGGCCACCGTATCTGACGGCGCCCGGAACGCAGCCACATCGTCTGACGGCTCATATACCATTTATGATGTCCCTGCAGGACAATATACCGTGACGGCTTCGGCAACCGGATACGAGAGTAGTGTCCAATCCGTGACGGTTGTGGAAGGTGAGACCAGCACGGCCGACTTTACTTTAACCCCGCTGACAACCACGCCGACGGTAAAAGTAGCGTACATCAGCTACGCCACCGAGGGCGGGAGGTACGGTACCGCGCACTTACTTATCACCGTTTCCCTGGTTGATGGTACAGGAAGCCCGGTATCAGGCGCTTCTGTAGCCGCTGCAATATCCAACGGTTCTAAAGAATACTACTGCAAAGGAACAACGGGTGCGGAAGGAAAAGTCACCTTTAAGATCACCAACGCGCCGTCAGGGACGTACACAACCAAGGTTACGGATGTCCAGGCGGCCGGTTTGACCTGGGACGGCGTAACTCCCGAAAACTCATTTACCAAGTGACCTTGGCTACCAAGTTAGTTTCTTCCTGAATACAAAGAAGCGGGCTTTTAAAGCCCGCTTCTTATCCCCAAGGCTGTTGGTCTTAAACCGCTTCAAGGAACGATGACCACTCTTGTCCCCCGCTGCACCATCTGGTACAGTTCATTAATGTCTGCCGTCGTAAGCGCGACACAACCCAACGTCCAGTTCGACCGGCCGTAGATGAGATAATCCTCACCGGCAGGGACCCCGTGAATCCCTATCTGCCCGCCGATCCCGACATCCGAACTGATTCGCCCTGCGGCCATGGCTTCCGTATAATTCCGCCAGGAGTCCTCATTGGGATAATCAAGCCACAAAAACCTCGACCACTCCGGGTGGGGATAAAGCTCCCTGATCTTAAACTCACCTTCGGGCGTGCGCCCGTCACCGGCCACAAGTTTCGGCCCCACGGGGTTTGGACCGAATACCGCCGGGTACGACTTGACGGGTTGACCATCGCGGTAAACAGTGAGCCTGTATGCCGCTTTTTCCACCAGGATCCATAAATTGCCCTTGTCTATCCCCGCACCCGCTTCGGCAACGGCCTGATCGTTAATCGGTGAAGACTGTCCCTCAACGGCTGCCCCCCGGTTTTCCTCCGCCGCTTCTATTTGTTCAACTGCCGGAAGTGCGGAAGCGGCGCCCGCTTCCCCCGCAGTCCGGTCAATCGATACCGCCCCCAGGTCCGGGTCTGCCAGGCTCTCCGGCAGAACTTCTCTGAACGAACCACTCAAGAGAAAGGCCGCCGCAATTAAAATTCCAATAATAACTATCCGTCTTTTATACATACCACCACATCCGTTTCACTTCACAACGTTTCTTAATGCAAAGACCGGTTTTTTTTGGCCCTACCGTGACCACGGCAACGCCCACTCTTTCAGTTCGTTGATAAACAGGTGATTAGTGAGGTCGATTTGAACAGGGGTAACGGAAATGTAACCGTCCTTGACCGCCCCCACGTCCGTGTCGGAGTCGTTCCCATCCAGATCCAGGGCTTCGCCGCCCATCCAATAGTAGACTTTTCCGCGCGGATCGGTCCGGCATTCAACTACGTTGGCGTAGCGTATATTGCCGAGCCTGGTCACCTTGACGCCTTTCGGCTCCCCGGGCGGGACGTTAATATTTAATAGTGTCCCAGACGGAATCGTCCGCTGACCGACTTCCTGCAGGAGTTCCCGCGCGAAGCGGACAGCGCCCGAAAAATCGGCCGCCCGGGGGGTGGCGAGCGAAACCGCAAGCGACGGAATGCCGTTGATCACCCCTTCTACCGCTGCGGATACAGTCCCGGAATAAAGAACGTCGGTACCCAGATTAGGGCCCAGATTAATTCCCGCGATCAAAAAATCGGGCTGCTCGGGTAAAAGCGCTTCGACGCCCAGTTTTACGCAGTCCGCCGGCGTACCGTCCACTACCCATCCGCGGACACCCCTTCCTTTAAAGCCGGCCCCGCGCACCCGGAGCGGGCGATGGACCGTAATGGAGTGGCCGGTGGCGCTTCTTTCCCTGTCCGGCGCGATAACATAAAGTTCGGCATGCCCCTCAAACGCGCGCCGCAAAACGGTAAGCCCTTCGGCAAAAATCCCGTCGTCGTTGGTGAGTAGTATCCGCACTCTGTCCTTCCCTCCGTGAATCAGGTTTCGTAGACCGATATGGTCATCTCTTGGGTCTTACCGTCCTTAGCAAGACCGAACAGTACTTTCTTGTGCTTAAGTGTCTTATTCAAGAAATCGACCACCCGGTATAATTCGTCGGACGCACCGAAAGAACGGGTGGCTAAAAGTCTAAGCTGCGGTTTCTGTTCGCCTGTTTTGGTCAACCTGCCCATCCTCCTAAAAAATAACGCCGGATGGCGCACATGTTCGGGAGCAACCTCTACCGGACAGCGACACCCGACAGATAGAAGACCGCGCCAAACTCAACTGCGGTGTTTAAAAAAGTGAGGCAAGAAGTTGGCGTTTAAACCAGTGGTGGGAATTCGTACAGGCGAATTTTAGGGTAATTAACTTCTAATCTCGACTCCCAACGTCGAATTCCTTACCTATACAGGTTCTTCTGCGGTCCCCAAACTTTTTCTAAAAGTTTTCTTTACCATTTATACACGCTTTGGTTTTATCAATTCATACACTCTGGAGCGAACGTTTCTATTATCCTCTGGATTGCCTGCCCCGGATAAGGGCGAAAGCCTCCGCGCGCGTCGCGGGGTTCTGCTGGAAGATACCGCGCACCGCCGAAGTCACGGTTTTCGAGCCGGGTTTCATCACCCCGCGCATAGACATACACATATGCTCGGCCTCGATGACCACGAGGACCCCCCGGGGCTCAAGCTTTTTCATTATAGCATCCGCCACCTGGCTGGTCAATCGCTCCTGAAGCTGGGGCCGCCGCGCGTACCCTTCAACCACCCGGGCAAGTTTACTCAGCCCCGTGATACTGCCCGCCCGCGGGATGTAGGCCACGTGGGCGGTACCGAGGAAGGGCAGCAGGTGATGTTCGCAAACCGAATAAACAGGTATGTCTCTTACCAGAACCATTTCCTCGTGGTTTTCAGTGAAATATTTCAAAAGGTGGTCCGCCGGGTCCTCCCTTAATCCGCAGAAGATTTCCTCGTACATCCGGGCGACCCGCTCGGGAGTACCTCTCAGTCCTTCTCTGCCGGGGTCTTCACCCACAGCCTCGAGTATCAACCGTACCGCCCGCTCAATTTTCTCTTTGTCAAACACGGGACATTCCCCCCTTCCCTGAAACTAAAGCATGCCGCAAAGCCGGTGAACTTGCGGGATAACGCGTACGTCACGAGCTACCTCGAGCGCCTTGACCTGGAGCTTCAGCAATTCAGCCGGGGTTGGCCGTTCGCCGGAAACGTTCCCTGTTATCGGTTGAAGCACCAAAACAGAACCTGCTGTCATGGCCAGTTCCGCTGCGGCCGACACCTCTTCACACGACGTTTTCGCGGATACCACCGCTTTCAGGATGACCTCTTTTTTCCGGGCGACTTCAAGAAACCGCGCGTGGGTCTCCCAAAACGGCGCCATACCCGTGGCGCTCGGCAGTTTGATGTCCATCGAGGTGACGTCAACCAGGTCGACCACGGCTTTCATCTCTTCGACCAGGGTCCCGTTCGTCTCCAGGTAAACTCCCCGGTGCGCGCCATGAAGATGTGGAATCAGTTCTCTGATAAAATCCGGGTATAGGAGCGGTTCGCCGCCGGTCAGGCTGACTGCATGGTGTCCCGCAACGTTAAGCCCGGAAACAAGAACTCCTACCTCTTCCGGCGTCAGGGGGTTTGGAATGCTGACGAATTTCCCGGATCCCGGCTTCATTTCCACCCTGCATCTAGTCGGGATTTCCCGTGGGGTGTCGCAATAGCCGCACCCAAGGTTGCAGCCCACGAACCGGACAAAAAGGTGCCGGCAGCCGACATAAGGGCCCTCGCCCTGCACGGAGGTGAATATTTCTCGTAGTATGACCGGCGCTACCACACTCCCCGCACCTTGCAGCGCGCAAGGTTCACTCCTTCCATTTCGGTTGTGTAAGCGTTTAAAATCTGCCCCGCCACGTCAAAAACTCCTTCTTCCGGCACGCCGAGATCCCGAAGTCCGACCGCCTCCACCGGAGCGCCGTATGCCGTCAAGTTCAACCCCAAGTGGATCATGGTGGATACAGGCGTGATAGTCGCTATGGAAACGGAGAGCTTCGCCGTCTTCGCAAAAAGGTCGTCGCCCCGCCGAAACAGCGGTATTTTTACATGCCCGCTCTCCAGCACTTCTTTGGTTAAAGCCACCAGCAGGCGCTGTCTGAGCACCGCCTTTTCGAGGCTGTTTTCGAAATGCTCCGCAATGAAGTGAAGCATGTCCTGGCTGAAAATGAAAGCCCCGGACTTTAAATCCGCAATGTCCACCATCGCTTCCCCCACGACCCGGCAGGACCCCCGGAAAGCGACAATACTGTCGCCCTGGACGCCCATCTGCTTGAACGCCCACAAGGGCGAGAGTTGGCTGCCGTCGTAGGCCAGATTTTCCCGGAACAAGAAGCTTTTCAGTCCTCATTCCTCCTCTGCCGCAGTAAGCGCGCGGTTGTAACGCAGGCAACTTTCACAGCGCCCGCATATATCAGCGCCGCCGCGATAACAACTCCAGACAAATTGGAGCGGCGCCCTAAGACCCCTGCCCAGTCTAACAATCGCTGTTTTGTCCAATTTTTGCGTATAGCTGACCACCCGCACCCGGCTCAGGGTAGAGTAGCTTAACGCCAAAGTGCTGGCTTCAACAAAGGCCCCGCTATTGTCAGGAAAGATTGCGGCCTCCTCCCGGTTGAAACCGGCCACGACCGCTGTCGCACCGAGGTGCTCGGCATAACCTGCGGCGATGTTTAAAAAAATGCCGTTCCGGTTCGGCACCCAAACGCGTGCTGCGTCTTCCTGGGCCCGAGAGAACTCGTCCAGATAGGCGACCTCCGGTTCGGGCAGGCCCACCCCGGCAACCAGCGCTGTAATCGTTATCTCTTGGAGAAACGGCAATGGGACCACCTGGTGCGACACCCGATAGTAACCACAAATAGCGGCTGCCGCCTTAATTTCCTGTTTTGCCGCTTGCTGACCGTAATCAAACGTCAGACACAGCAGCACAGCCCCTTCTTGCGTGGCACATGCCAGCGAGACCGCTGAATCGAGCCCGCCCGAAAGCAGCACAACGGACTTCATGGTCTGTACACCACCCACGCTGAAGGTGATTCGGCTACTCTGGTCTCCTTGACCGTCACACCGGCATACGCGGCGAGTTTTGCCGACACCGCGCCCCATATTTGGCGCGCAATGTTCTCAGCGGTCGGTTGGACCCCTTCGCAAAAAGGCGGCAGTTCGTTCAGGTACCGGTGGTCGAAGGCCGCGACCGCTTCCCGGATTGCCTGCTTTAAGACCACAAAGTCCACCACCATCCCGGCAGCGTTCAAATGGTCCCCGGTTACCGTAATCCCTACCGTCCAGTTGTGCCCGTGCAGGCGTCCGCAATGTGATGAGTGGTCTTCCAGACAGTGGGCCGCCGAAAAAGAAGATTCCACCGTAAGCTCATACATCTTGATCCCTCCGGAGTGAAGCTCAAACTGATAGGAGGCCGTTGCAAAACGGCGCCTAGCTTTGTCAGGCTCGCCATCCGGTGCTCACGTACCTCCATGTACGCTCCGCGCCGGATGTCTTCGCCTTCCGCGCCATGCTTGTTTTTCGCGACCTCCGGGGCACTTACTTATTTACACCCGCCGAAAGCCGTTAGGTGATTCTTCTACCGAATTTGTTTGTTTTGCAACACTCTCATAGACCTTTGGGGACTACGTTCAACGTTCTGCGTTCTGCGTTTTAACGTTTTCTAAGTAAAAACGTGACGTCAGACGTCGGACCCGTTTTCAGGTTCACTTCTCAATCAGCCGCTTAACGGCCGCCACTGCCTCACCCTCACCAACCAGCACATTTTCCCCCGTCTCCCGGCAGTGTACCTCCACCAGCCCTTCAGTCGTGTGCCTCCCGGCTGTGACCCGTACCGGATAACCGATCAGGTCGGCATCCTTAAACTTGACCCCGGGCCGCTCGGGGCGGTCGTCCAATACGGCCTCCAACCCGGCTGCCGTAATCGCCCCGTAGACCCTCCGCGCGGCTGCCGTTTGCTCGGCGTCCTGGTCATTTACCGGCAGTACCACCGCGTGGAAGGGCGCAATGGAAGGCGGCCAAATAATCCCGTCGGCATCGTGGTTCTGTTCGACCGCTGCCGCCATGGAGCGGCTTACGCCGATACCGTAGGTACCCATGACCATCGGGTGCTTGGTTCCCTGCTCGTCGAGGTAAAATGCTTCCATCACCCGGCTGTACTTCTCGCCCAATTTAAAAACCTGACCCACTTCGATTCCTCGAACCGTTTCCAGGGGTTGTCCGCAACGGGGACACGGGTCGCCCGCCGCCGCCAGCCTGATATCCGTTACATCTTCCACCGGAAAATCGCGCCCGGGGCAGACGTTCAGGTAATGGGCGTCCGCCTTGTTTGCGCCGGTAACACCCGCCTCGATGGCCGCAACCTCACGGTCGACGACCGCCGGCACGTTAAGCCCGACCGGCCCGGAGAACCCCGGGGGGGCGCCTGTTGCGGCTTCAACCGCCTCCGCACCGGCCAGTTCAAGGCTCAATACACCGAGGTGGTTCTGCAGTTTAACCTCGTTAACTTCCCGGTCGCCCCGGATGAGGGCGGCAACCAGGCCACGCTCCGTTTGGTAAAGCAAGGTTTTTATAAGCTGCTTCGCCCCGACACCCAAAAACCTCGTAACCTCTCCCACGGTGCGCATTCCCGGTGTAGCCACCAGCTCCAACCGGCCTTCGACACCGCCGGTTTCAGGGGTGAAGAGGCTGTCCGCCTTCTCCTCGTTTGCCGCGTAACCGCAACTCCCATTCGGACAGTACACCACGACCGCCTCACCGGAATCTGCCAGCACCATAAACTCGTGGCTGGCATTCCCGCCAATGGCGCCGGTGTCGGCTTCCACCGCCCGGAATCCAAGCCCCATACGCGTGAAAATACGCGTGTAAGCATCGTACATCGCGCGGTAGGTGATATCAAGTCCCTTTTCGTCGCGGTGAAAGGAATAAAGGTCCTTCATGATAAATTCGCGTCCGCGCAAAAGGCCGAACCTAGGCCGGCGCTCATCCCGGTATTTGTTTTGGATCTGGTACAGAAGAAGCGGGAGTTGTTTGTAGGAACGGACTTCCGCCGCGACCAACGCCGTAACCATTTCTTCATGTGTCGGGCTGAGGCAAAAAGCGCGGTCGTGCCGGTCGTTCAGCCGGAGAAGCTCAGGCCCGTATACGTCCCAGCGTCCGGAGCGGAGCCAGAGTTCGGCGGGTTGAACAATCGGCATCATAATTTCCTGGCCGCCTTCCTTGTTCATCTCTTCGCGAATTATGGCTACTAGTTTTAAAAGCACACGCTGCGCGAGCGGCAGGTAGGTGTATACCCCGGCCGCAACCTTGCGAATGAAGCCCGCTCGCAACAGTAATTGGTGGCTGACAACTTCGGCCTCCGCCGGCACTTCACGGAGCGTAGGAATGAGCAGTTCCGAAACGCGCAAGGTTCAACCCCCTCGAAATAGTTCGAAGTTAGGCTTAATGAGACTGACTCAAAGGTCAGTTCGAAGCTCGAAGTACCTTAAATCGATGGACCATCAGGTCCGTTAAATCCCTTCAATCCCCATGTCCCTTATTTCCTTAAAAAGCTCATCCATCAACCGCGCCTCCGGCACTGTACGGACCGGCTCCCCCTTGCGGAACAGCAGTCCGACGCCCTTCCCGCCGGCGATGCCCACGTCGGCTTCGCGCGCCTCGCCCGGACCGTTTACCACGCACCCCATGACCGCCACTTTGATCGGCTCCACTACTCCCTGCAACCGCTCCTCCACCGCCGTGGCAATCGGTATCAGGTCGATTTCACACCGCCCGCACGTCGGGCAGGAGACCATTTCCACACCCCTGCGACGGAGGCCCAGGGCTTTGAGTATCTCCCACGCCGCCCAGACTTCGTGCCGCGGTTCGGCGGTGAGCGAGACACGGACGGTATCCCCTATCCCGTCCGCCAGTAACACGCCGATGCCTACCGCCGACTTGACCAGCCCGGCCCGCAGGGTGCCCGCCTCGGTTACCCCGACGTGAAGGGGGTAGTCCACCCGGCGGGCCAATTTGCGGTACGCGCTGACCGTTAGCGGTACGTCTGCAGCCTTAACCGACACTTTGATCGCGGTAAAGTCCACCTCTTCCAGCAACCGTATGTTGTCCAGGGCACTCTCCACCAGCGCGTCGACCGTAACCCCGCCGTGTTTTTCCAGCAGGCGCCGTTCCAGCGAACCGGCGTTAACCCCGATCCTGATCGGTACACCGCGGTCCTTCGCCTCGCGGGCCACAAGCTGCACCCGGGCACGGCCGCCGATGTTGCCTGGGTTGAGCCGCAGCCCGTCGACGCCCGCAGCGAGGGCCTTTAGAGCAAGTCGGTAATCATAGTGAATGTCCGCAATCAAGGGGAGAGGTGAACGTTTTTTAATTATATCGAGCGCCGCCGCCGCCTCCGCGTCGGGCACAGCCACCCGGATCAATTCGCAACCGACAACGGCGCATTCCTCGATCTGCGCCAGAGTACCGTTCGCGTCGCGGGTGTCGGTGTTCGTCATCGTCTGGACGGCTACCGGCGCCCCGCCGCCTATTTTGAGGCCTCCGATCGAAACCGTACGCGTAGTACGTCTTTCCACCTGACCCGTCCCTTTCGCCATCGTTCTTTCGGGGTACTAAACATTAAAGGGTACGTCTGTCTTATTGCACCCCGCCTGACATCTGGATGATGTCGTGATAAGTAATCGCCACCATCAAGAGAATTAAGAGCGTGAAACCAACCAGATGAACAATGTTTTCCTTTTCCGGATCAATGGGCGAACGGGTCACTCCCTCCCATAGTAAGAACCCTATGCGGGCGCCGTCCAGGGCCGGAATAGGCAGGAGGTTGAAAAACCCCAGGTTAATGCTCAGAAAAGCCGTTAGCTGCAATAGTGAAAACAGCCCGAGCTTCGCGGCGTTCCCGATCTCCGCCACGATCCGGACCGGTCCGCCGAAGTCCGCCGGCGCCTCCCGGGTAAAGATTTTGCCCAAGAAAACGACGATTAGTTTGACGATCTGCCCCGTATATTCAACACCGCCGGCAAGCGCTTTACCCACCCCTACCGGCTCTTGAACGATGAGCGGTAACAGCCCGATTTTACGCTTGCCCTCTTCCGTCACCGGGGTTACTTCTATCGTCAGCCGGCGTCCGTCGCGCTCAACGGTCAGAACTCTGGTGTCGTCCGCTTTCGGGTCACCGACCGCCCAAAGGATATCGGTCCAGTCGCGTACCGGCTCGCCGTCGATGGCCGTGATCCGGTCACCCACCTTGATTCCCGCAGCGGCGGCGGGGTATCCCGGTAAAACCTGGTTTACCGTTGTTGTGGCGGTCGGCAGTCCCTGGAACATGAAAACGATCGCCAAGACAATAACGGCAAGCACAAAATTCATCATCGGACCGGCCAGAATCACCGCCATACGCTGTGCAACCGATTTGCGCGCAAAGCTGTAAGGCTGGTCCTTTTCCTCGTCCTGCGGATCCATCCCGACAAGCCTGACAAACCCTCCTAAAGGCACAGCCCGAAGGTTATAGGCGGTCCTCCCTTTGGAGACCCCCCAAAGGCGCGGGCCGAACCCCAGGCTGAATTCATGAACGCCTACACCCACGAGGCGGGCGACCAGGTAATGACCGGCCTCGTGAATGAAAATAAGGATCCCAAAAACGATAATTGCCGCAATGGCCGTCAACATCTCTCCAACTCCCTGATAACTTCTTTCGCTTCGGCCCTGGCCAAGGCGTCCGCGGACAAAACTTGCGTAAGGGACGGCTTCAGGATTACCGCGTGCCTCGCCATAACTTCCTTAATCAGCGCCGGAATGCCGTGAAAAGGAATGCGTCTCTCCAAAAAAGCTGCCACTGCAACCTCATTTGCCGCGTTCATTACCGCGGGCATAGATCCCCCGGCCCGCCCGGCGGAAATCGCCAGTTCGAGACACGGGAAACGCTCCCGGTCGGGTTCCTCGAAAGTAAGGCGCCCGACCGCCGCGAGGTCGAGCTTGGGTAATCTGTTGGCCAGCCTTTCGGGGTAGCTGAGCGCGTAAAGAATAGGCAGCCTCATGTCCGTAATGCTTAACGCCGCCGCCACCGAGCCGTCGGCGAACTCGACCATACCGTGAACTACGCTCTGCGGGTGGACCAATATGTCTATGTTATCATAACCCAGCCCAAACAGCCAACGGGCCTCGATGACCTCAAGGCCCTTGTTCATCAGTGTGGCCGAATCAATGGTTATTTTAGGCCCCATATGCCAGGTCGGATGCCTGAGCGCGGTTTCCGGTGTTACCCGGGAAAGCGCTTCCGGGCTATACTCCCGGAAAGGTCCCCCCGACGCGGTCAAAATGATTCTTTTTACTCCCCGGCGCCCGTCGAGGCACTGCCAAACGGCGGAGTGCTCGCTGTCCACAGGGAACAGGTTTACCCGCCGCTCGCCTGCGAGCCGGGTTACAATTTCTCCCGCCGCCACCAGTGTTTCTTTATTGGCCAGGGCGATGTCCTTGCCCGCCTCGATTGCCGCCACCGTGGGGATAAGTCCCGACGCTCCCGAAATCGCGGCGACAACGGTGTCGGCGCCGGGTAGAACAGCGAGGCTGACAAGACCCTCCGTGCCTGAGAAAACGGCGGTTTTACAACCTGGAGAAAGGCTCGCCCGTAACCGGGCCGCATCTTCCTCATGCAAAAGCGCCACGGCCTCCGGTTCGAAACGTATTACCTGCTCCAGTAAAAGGCGCCAATTCCGTCCCGCGGCAAGGGCCCGGACCCGAAACAGCTCCGGGAATTCCTCGACCACCTGAAGCGTTTGGCGCCCGATCGATCCGGTGCTTCCTAAAATAACAATGTCCCGCGCCAATTGTTCCTCCGTTCAACCGTTCAACGTGCAAGCTGATACTGATAAACCATTGGGGTCCGTTCTACGTTAAAGCTAATACTGTATGACTGCCGGGTTCGTTCACGGTTCAACGTTAATACTTATAAGGCATGAATTACGGGTCCGTTCGACGTTCAAAGAACAGCACACAGCATTCTATATTCTGACTTCTGTATTCTGTATCCTATAGTGACCTGCCCTTTAAAGAAGTAAGCCCCGCCTTGTAGGCCGCCTGAATTAATATGACCACTATCGGACCAAACACCAGCCCCGTCACACCCAGCAGTTTAAGCCCCGCATACATCCCCACCATAACCGCCAAAGGGTGGAGCCCGAGGCTTACCGCCACAATCCGGGCCTCAAAAAGCTGCCTGATAATGAAAACCACGGCGTACAGTATCAGAAGCTTAACCGCAAAACCTTTGGCGCCGGTAACAAAAGCCAGGATTATCCAGGGGATGAAGATCGCGCTCGGACCAAGGACCGGTATGACGTCGAAAAAGCCTATCAGCAGGCCGAGGGTCAGCGCGTATTTTACTTGTAAAAGATACAGCCCCGTGGTAGCCAAGAACATGGTGAACATCACCAGGATGAACTGCGCCCTCAGGTAAGCGAGAAAAGCGCCGAACGCCTCCCTGCCGAAGAACAGCGTGTGCTGCCCCCAAGGCTCCGGTACCGTATGGACCCAAAACCTTCCCAGAACTCTACGGTCCCTGCTGATAAAGAAGGTGGCCACGATGCTGACCATAAGGATAAGCGCCGCATTGGGAAGTGAACCCAGAACACCAAGAAACGAACTGATAACGATGGTAATCGACTCACCCGCACTGGTGGTGACGGCTGTTATGGCGTTTTCCAGGTATTCGACCGCCTGGGGGGGAAGCGCTCCGTAACTGTCTCTGATCCAGGTCACCAAAAAGGTGAGCATTCGCTGGAATTCCCCGATATACCAAGGCAGACGCCCGGATAAATCGCCGAGTTCCGTGATTAAATGCGACACAAGTACGGTCAGCGTGAGTCCGGCAGCCGCAAAAAATATGGTCATCGTCAACAGGACCGCAAGGCCGCGCGGCAGCCTCCGGCTTAGAAGCCTAACCGGTGGTTCCATCATCAGGGCAAACACAAGGGCAATAATAAACGGCAAAAGAGCAACAAACGCATAGCGCAAAAGAAGTACCGCCAGGCCCACAAGAAAAGAAACGGCTAACACACCCGCGGTAACGTACATCAACCGCTTAAACCAATCAGGCACTTTATCCCCCCGTACTTATAAACCACCGCGCCACTGCATATACCAGTGGCGCTGTCAGCAGCATACCGTCAAAACGGTCCAGGACCCCACCGTGACCGGGAATTAAACGCCCCGCGTCTTTGCGACCCGCGGCGCGCTTCACCGCAGAGAAAACCAGGTCGCCGATCTGTCCCAAGACCCCTAAAGCAAGGCCCACCGCCACCAAACCCAACGGTTTTACCGGCAGCCAGAGGGCAAACAACCCCGCGGCGGCCGCACTGCCGCATATGCCTGCGGCAAAACCCACGACTGTCTTCCCCGGACTTAAGCGCGGCGAGAGACGCCGCTTGCCGAAACTCCGGCCGGCAAAATAAGCCGTCGTATCAAAAACCCACGTAGCTACGAGTACAAGCAGCAGCCAATACCGGCCATCGGGCAGTGACCACAAAAGATAAAGGTAAATAATAAGGGAAAGATACGCGGTACTGAAAAAGGTGACCCCGGCGTCTTGCGGCGAGTAGCGAGGGTAAAAAAACACCAGCGGCGCGGCGCAGATAAAAAGAGCATAAATCAGTGCTCCGGGGTAACCCCCGTCACCAATATATGTCACAAGAAGCACGGTTAGTCCCGCCAAAACCGCCAGGGTGTAGTTCAGCTTCAGTTCTGCGCCGCTCAACTGGCGTAACATTTCCCACAAACCACGAAAATAAATAAAGCTCACCAAGAGAAGAAGCGGCCATCCTCCCCACCAGGAGATTGCCACTATAGCCGGGATGCCAACGGCCGCGCTCAGAATGCGGAGCCGGAAGCTGCTTTGTCCCTCAGTCATCGTTTCCCGCCACACGTATTTCGCCTTCCCTATAAGCCCCGTTTAAGGCCCCCGTAACGGCGTTCACGACGCTGGTAATGGACCAGGGCCTGGAGAAACTCCACCCGTCCAAAGTCCGGCCACAGTACCGGTGTGACATAGAACTCCGTGTAAGCTAACTGCCATAGCAAAAAATTACTTAAGCGGAACTCCCCGGCCGGTCGTATAAGCAAGTCGGGGTCCGGCAGCCCCGAGGTGTAAAGATGGTCACTAACAACCGTCTCGTCAATGTCCTCGGGCTTGAGTTTTCCGCTCCAAACCTTCTCGGTGATTGCTTTAACGGCGTCAACAATTTCCCAGCGCGCCCCGTAATTGACGGCCAGGTTCAAGACCAGCACCCGGCCTCCCCGCGTTGTCTCCTCAAGCATCCGGATAGCTTCAGAGACATGGGGGGACAAACCTTCAACCCGGCCGATTACTCTTACTTTAACCCCGTTTCGCTTAAGTTCTTCCGATTCTTTTCCGGCGTAATCCACAAAAAGGTCCATCAGAAAAGTAATCTCCTCCGGCGGACGCCGCCAGTTTTCGGTGGAAAAAGCGTAGGCTGAAAGCACGGGAATGTTCAACTCGGCGCTGAGACGCACAACCTCACGAAGTGAATCGACGCCCTTTTGGTGCCCGACGGTACGGGGAAACCCGCGCTTAAGCGCCCACCGCCCGTTTCCGTCCATAATAACGGCCACGTGGCGGGGCAAACGGGAGGGGTCTAAACGGGACTTGAGCACATCCTCATCCCGCGTCATTTTAGCTTCCGCAATTCTACGCCGGCTAACAATACCTTTTAGTCCCAAACCCGGCCTCCTGTATCGGTCATCAGACTTCTATCGTCGGACGTCGGCAAGTGCAACCTCTTGAATTCATAACATCGCCGGACGTCAGACTTCGTAAGCCCAGCGACTAACTTAAAGGAACCAGCTTCGCAATACCTTCATCTTCCGTCCAAAACTTCATTTCCGCTAATAGTCCCGGTGTAGACAACGACGAGTTCAACAACGCCGTCCGCTTGCAGGCGAATGCGTACGACTCGCCGTTCCCCACCCGTTTTGCGTCCGGGGGCCAGCGTCTCGGTTATCCTGAAATCACAGCCGGCTTTCTTTAAGAAATCAGCAGCGGCGTCGACTTGCCAACCCATGACATGCCGATAAAGCACGGGTTATCCTTCCATAACCTCTTTCTCTTTCGTTGCCAGGACACCGTCAACTTCCTTAACATATTTATCGGTTAACTTTTGAACCTCTTCTTGCAGTCGCTTCAGCTCGTCCTCCGAGACCCCGTCCTTCTTTTGGCGGGTCTTCAAATCATCATTGGTATCCCGGCGGATATTCCGCACGGCCACACGGCCTTCCTCCGCTTTTTTACGCACGATTTTTACCAATTCCAGCCGCCGCTCCTGGGTGGGTTGGGGCAGCACAAGACGTATGACCGCGCCGTCGTTTACCGGGTTGATCCCGAGGTCTGACTTCATGATCGCTCTTTCGATTTCGGCAAGCGCGGATTTGTCCCATGGCTGAATAACCAACATCCTCGGTTCGGGCACGCTGATGGTGGCAAGCTGGTTAAGCGGGGTTTGCCCCCCGTAATAGTTGACCATGATTCTGTCCAAGAGTGCCGGCGTCGCTCGCCCGGTTCTGATGGCGGCCAATTCCTTTTTCAGGTGCTCAATGGCTCTCTGCATGGATTCTTCCGCTTTGGTCACAAGTTCGCGCACGCTAGACCCTCCTAATAACGAATTCACAGGATTTTCGGCGCCGCCGGCATCGTCACCGGCTTCCCACGGTAATGGCGGTTCGGCGTGTCGAAAAATAGTTATGCGCCGTCAGTTACCTATATAAGTGCCTATTTTATCACCCAGAATCGCCCGTCTGATGTTACCGTGTTCCCTGACGTTAAAGACGATCACTGGAATACCGTTGTCCATACAGAGTGACGCAGCGGTGGCATCCATGATCCCAAGGCTCTGGTTAAGTACGTCTATAAAGCCCAACGACTCGATCCGATTCGCTTTAGGGTTTTGCTTCGGGTCGTCGTCGTAAACGCCGTCTACTCCCCGCTTGGCCATAAGAATGGCGTCGGCCTCGATTTCCGCCGCCCTGAGCGCCGCGGTAGTATCAGTAGAAAAATACGGGTTGCCGGTCCCCGCGGCGAAGATAACCACCCTGCCTTTTTCCAGGTGGCGGAGCGCCCTGCGCCTGATGTAGGGTTCAGCAATCGCCCGCATTTCGATTGCGGTCTGAACCCGAGTATCGACTCCTTCTTTCTCAAGAGCGTCCTGAAGCGCAAGGGAATTTACCGTTGTGGCCAGCATACCCATGTAGTCGGCGGTAGCGCGTTCCATCCCTTTTGCGCTGCCCGCAATGCCCCGCCAGATATTGCCGCCCCCGACAACCACGGCTATTTGTACCCGGTACTGCTGCACAACCTCCCTTATCTCCCTGGCCACGAAGGCCGCCATTTCCGGGTCGATACCATATCCCTGTTCTCCGGCAAGGGCTTCACCGCTGATTTTAACGATTACCCGGCGGTACTTAGGCGTCAGCATCCTATCTCCCCATTTCATAGACCTTAGAATCCAATTTCTCTAAATCAGTACTCAACATAAAATCGGCGAGCACGGTTGCCAACCCCCAAGCTTTTTTCGGCGCATTATGTACCCTCGCCCAACTCGTACCGGCAGAATCGCCTCACAACTATATTTTCACCCACGCGGGCTATGACCTCGTGCAACACGTTCCGTACCGTAACGTCCGGGTTCTTCACAAAGAGCTGTTCAAGCAGGCACGACTCTCTATAGAACTTCTTCAGCCGGCCTTCTACCATCTTGTCAACGACGTTTTCCGGTTTGCCTTCGTTTAGGGCTTGCGCGCGCAAGATTTCTTTTTCTTGTTTTACAACCTCCGCCGGGACGTCGTCCTGGGAGATGTACTGTGGACGCGATGCGGCTATTTGTAGTGCCAAATCATGCGCCAGGTTCTTAAAGTCCTCCGTTTTGGCCACAAAATCGGTCTCACAATTAACTTCCACCAGCACACCAATGCGGCTGCCGGGGTGAATGTACGCGGAAACGAGCCCTTCTGAAGCGGCTTTACCCGAACGCTTCGCCGCTTCCGCTAAACCCTTCTCGCGGAGGTGAATCAAAGCTTTCTCCATGTCACCCTTGGTCTCGGCCAGTGCTTTTTTACAGTCCATCATCCCCGCGCCGGTTTTTTCTCTTAATTCTTTAACCAATTTCGCCGAAATCTCCACCAAACATTAACCCCCTCTATTACTCGGAGCTTAAATCTTTCATAAGGCGATTATAACCAAAAAGGACGCGCGTTAAAAGGCTGGTCACTTTAATAATTCCATAAAAAAAGGGGGTTTTACCCCCTTTTATACCTGAATCTCGGCCTGTACTTGCAACTCCTCTTCCTGTTCCTTTGCTTCCTGAGGGGCGGCAGCCCCTTCACGGCCCTCAACAACCGCGTCGGCCATTTTACTTGTTATAAGGCGCACCGCTCTGATCGCATCATCGTTCCCCGGAATGATATAGTCCACTTCGTCCGGGTCACAGTTCGTATCGACGATGGCCACTACGGGAATGCCTATCTTTCTTGCCTCGAGGACCGCGATTCTCTCCTTGCGCGGGTCGACGACGTAAAGAGCACCCGGCAGGTTCCGCATATTTTTGATCCCGCCAAGGTACTTCAACAATTTCCCCTTCTCACGCATGAGTTCCGCCGCCTCTTTTTTCGGCCGGAGTTCCATTTGACCGCCGGCCTCGAGTCTCTCCAGTTCGTGTAAACGCTCGACGCGCCGCCTGATGGTCTGGAAATTCGTAAGCATGCCACCGAGCCAACGCTGGTTGACGTAAAACATACCGCACCGTTCGGCCTCTTCATGAATAGACTGCTGCGCCTGTTTTTTAGTGCCGACGAACAGAACGTGTTGCCCTTCGGCCGAAAGCTGCTTAATGAAATTGTACGCTTCGTCTATCTTCCTAACGGTTTTTTGGAGGTCGATGATGTAAATCCCGTTGCGGTTCATAAAAATATAAGGTGCCATTTTGGGGTTCCAACGCCTTGTCTGGTGCCCAAAATGCACCCCGGCT